>JBPCWA010000168.1:0-3882 GCA_051009975.1 Hyphomicrobiaceae bacterium | reverse complement strand
ACGCGGATGTACATGTTGATTTGTTCAAGACGCGTCATTGATTGACCTCCCCCGCAGCCAGATCTTCAGCTGAAATACTAAAGCAATCGGTCTCACTACTTCGCCTCCAGCTTCCACTGAAGCGGAGAACGATTCGACGACCTTGGTCAATCTCTAGGAACACTGGGCGACGAGCGAAGTCAGCCGCCGCTCCAGCCGCAAAGGGGGAACACATGCAGCCAACAAACCAAGCTCCACTCGGTAAACTCAAGGTCCGGATCGGTGCCCTGGAGGTGGATAACATCCAGCTCGCGACCATCGTCGAGGCGCAAGCCACGAAAATCAGAGAGCTCACGGAGAGGATCAACGAGCTCACTGCTACTGACGATAGCGAGGACAATCCGGAAGACGCCGACGCCAAGGATATTGATTCACGTGAAACATCTCCCAAGATCGTCAGACCCAAGCGCGGTCGCCAGGCGGGATCCAAGAACAAGGATAGAACGCTCAACTGATGCTCGGTTTTGGTCAAATGGGCCGCCAGCCACGGGGCAGCTGGAAGGCAGCTCCGTGGTCGCGGGTGGCGGCCTTGGAATGCGATGGCTCAAGGCCATCATCAACCAGCGCACCATCACCATGCTTCGTCGCTCCGGTCGCAACGGAAACTAACGATATGCAATCAACACTGATCAAGGGGGCAAGGGGTTCCTTCGGTCGCGCCTTCATGCGTCGAATCCTGGACGACGGCCTGGCAGAACCTCAGAGTGAGCAAATTTCGTCCGATGTCCGATCAGCTTCGAGCGTGACGCTTCCTCGGTGTCGATTTCAAATGAACCAAGCGGTTATAGCAGGTAATGCATGAATCAATCGAAGCGCCAGTCTTGGCGGGCGCAGCTGCCTCCGACGAAGATCGTGATCACACCTGTTTCAGCGCTGGATGATTGTGAACTCTGTCTTGGCGAATGCACCGAGTCGCTGCAAAGTTCAGGGCATGTCGATCCTCATCATTACTGAAAAGACCAGCCAGGCGCGGGACCTGCGCGCAGCACTTGGCGACCATTTCGGACAGATCTTGCCGGCCGAGGGGCACTTGCTGCGCCTGGCCGAACCACATGAGGTGGAAGCTGCATGGAAAAGCTGGACTAGCGTACTTCTGAAGCCAGATGGTCTCTACCCCACGAAGCCCTCTAACCAGGGCAACAAACTTGCAAAGCTGAACGCAATTGCATCAGCCCTCAAGCGTTGCGACGAGGTTATTATTGCGACTGACTGTGATAGAGAGGGCCAACTGATCGGTCAGCAAATCCTTGAGCACCTTCACTATTGCGGCAAGGTTCGCCGGGCGCTGTTCACAGCACAAGATCCCAAATCGCTGCGGCAGGCGTTCGACAAGCGCAAGCCCAACCATCAGTTGCACCCAATTTATGACGCCGCTGTCGCACGCCAGCAAGCCGATCAGATTTTTAATCTTTCACTGACCCGAACTGCGACGAAGACGTTGCTTGCTCCCGGCGTGAAGGGCGTCATCGGCATTGGTCGTGTCAAGACACCGACTCTCGCGATTGTCTGCATGCGCGAGCTTGAGATACGCGATTTTCGTGTCGAAGGCTTTTTTGAAATTGTGGCGACTGCCAAAGTCCCAGATGGCACGTTTGTCATGCGCCACGCGCCGCCAGTCAAGGCCCGCATTAAGGACCGAGCTGTCGCCGATGCGATCGTCAAAGCCGCCGCCAAATTCACTGGTCCGTTGGCTGTAAAGGTTGAGCATCGTCAGCAAGCTCCACCACGTTTGTTTGATTTGCCTTCCCTGCAAAAGACTTGCGGCCAACGCTGGGGCTGGACAGCCGACAAAACCCTATCGATTGCTCAAGAGCTATATGACGGCAGCGGCAAGCAGGTCATTACCTACCCGCGCGCCGAAGCGCGCCATCTGGCCGAGAATCAAATCGACGACGTGCCGACAATCGTCACGGCCATGATCAAGCTTCGCGGTTTTTCTCATCTGGAAATTGGTGTGCCGGTTATCCGCCGGGGCAAATCAGGACACTTCTGCGACAAGGCTTTGGAAGGCGTATCGCACCACGCTATCGTACCTAACGTTAACGTCATGAATGACCTGGAGCAACGCATCACGCGCCTCAGCGATGATGAGAAACGCTTGTTTGCGCTCGTGTGTCGCTCCTATCTGGCAATGGTAATGCCGGATTATGAATACCGCCAGACGGTCATCACGATGAACGTACCTTGGGCCGACCAGAAGCCAGGCTCGTCGGCACAGTTTCGAGCCATTGGCCGTATCCCACTGGCGCCTGGCTGGAAGGCCGCGTTTGCGTCGTTCGAGCCTGATGCGGCGAAGGCAAAAAATAAGGAGGAAGAGCAAACTCTCCCGCAACTTACTGGTGGCGAGTTGGCAACACTGAACCGTCCACGCATCCAGACAAAGAAGACACAGCCACCGCCCCGCTACAACGAGGGCACATTAATCGATGCCATGCAGAACGCATGGCGCTTCATTAAAGACGAGGCGCTGCGCGAGCGCCTGAAGGAGGCAAAGGGTATTGGAACGCCAGCGACGCGGGCGGGGATTTTGACAGGCTTGAAACGCCAAAACTTGCTGGCCGCGCGAGGCAAGCAAATTGTGCCGACACCGGCTGGCTTGCAGTTGTTCGAACTCCTGAGCGACGCTGTCCCTACGTTGGTCGATCCAGGTACGACGGCGGTCTGGGAGATGCGGCTCGACGATGTTGTATTGGGTAAAGCGAACTTCCTCGCCGTAATCGATGAGATAGCCGGTGAGGCGGAACGGCTGATCAGAGTGCTACGCCATCACAGCGGAATTACCGTGGACCTAGGCAAGCCTACGTCCCCCAAATCAAAAGGCAGGCGGGCCAATTCTGGCTCCAAATCTAGCTCAGATGCGCCCGGTGCACCTCACGTGACGAAGCCGAAGAGCCGCAAGCCACACAAGGACAAGCGAACTGCGCCACCTGTAGCGTCGACGGGCGACTCCAAACCGCCCTCGGATAAAATGATCGCCTTTGCGCGGCGCTTGGCCAAAGACAAGCAGGCAGATCTACCTTCGGGTTACGACAGGAGCTTCGAAATCTGCCGCCGTTTCCTGGATCAATACGCTAGGGCTTGAGACGGTGCCAGTTCATACCGCTGCGAGCATGTCGATCACGATGCTTCCGCAGTTGCCAGGTGGCTGCACGGCGCAAAGCTTGGCAGTCGTAATGCCGAGTAGTTCATAGCTCGTGGGAACGATGCTCACTGCTTTCAGGTGATCTTAGATCGATCGACGGCATCCGATCTGGGGATTCTTCAGCACCTCATGCGAGTCGAAATACGGTATTGAGGGAATGATCACTCGAATGGACCCCCATACCAATGAAGGTGAGAGATTGGGCGAACCCATCGACCTCGAAACCGCAATCAAGATTTATACTACGAATGGTGCGAAGGCGATGATGCATGAGGAAGCCGCGGTTTCGATTGAGGTCGGCAAATACGCTGACCTGATCATTCTCAATCGAAATCTGTTCGAAATCCCTCCGACCTAGATTAGCGAGGTGAAGGTCCTCAACACCGTGTTTGCCGGGAAAGAGGCCTACCGGTTGCAACAATAATCACCCGGTGCGATCGTCCTGTACTACGCCAGCCTTCCGACCGCTTTTGCGATTAGAACGGCCCACGTTCGGTACACCGGTACGGGCATTCGTCATTCGCTCCGGTGGATACTTGCGTCCCTGGTCCCCGTTTGGCCGTCACGCTGGGTAGCTCCTGCCGGCCGGTTACGATGCTTCACCAACCCCGAGGGTTTAAAGCTCGGTGAGAAGTGGGGGTCCGCAGTTGAAGTGTGCCCAGCCGTGATGTGCCCAGCCACGGTTTAGCGGCTACTGACCC
>JBPCWA010000167.1:0-65486 GCA_051009975.1 Hyphomicrobiaceae bacterium | reverse complement strand
GTCCAGTTCAGTGCCGGGGGCCGTGTGCGGGGCGTCTGTTGCTGGAGCACCAGGGATGTTCTTGAGTGTTCCTGTGGTCGATTGTGTCGACGGGGCGCAACTTCCTCGTTCTGGCGGGCTGACTCTCGGTACAGATTTTTGAACGTGCGTCAATGTAGTTTATTAATTCGGTTCAGCTGCTGAACTGAGCACGGAGTGTCACGAATATGAAGGGATTTCTTTCAAGGACCATCGGTGTTGCCTTCGGGTTGGCCGCGGTTTCGACGACCGCAACTGCGCTTTGCGTTACCCATGGCCCCCAGGCGCCGCGAGATATAAGTAGCAATAGTGGCGCGAACACGAAACTTTTTTCGTTCGCACCACCGTCGTCGAAGCTTAATCTTTGCAATATCCATTTTCACACTAACGCCGAACACAAAGGGCCAGATTTCAACGTGCGCGCCGGCGGAGGCCATCATGGCGGATTCAAATGCAATGCCGCCGGCGCGCTCACTCAGACTGAACTTGCGCAACCCACCGGAACGGTCTGTAGAGGGTTGAAGGTCGGCGCCACCATCGAAGTGCATTGGGTCTACACATCGTGCGATGTAAAACCGGGGAAAGGGCTTGGCTCGTGCTTTAGCGACGAATGCACGGATCCGAAGCTTCGGGTTGAGGCGCAAGTCTTCTTGGCCGTAAATGATAGCGAGGCGCTTGATTTTATGAGGTTTGCCTACGATGGTCATGTTGTGAACGGTCTGCATCAAGCCAAATCGCTACCGACCGACACCGGCAAGCCCGTCATCTTCCACGGTTCGACGACTGGACCGGCGTTCACACACGCTGAGTGCTCACCATTCGAAGTGACGTGGAGTGTGCGACCCAGATGCGCGAGGCTGGACATCAGTTCTCTTGGTCAGTGGTGTAGCGGAAATGTCTTTAAAGAAGATCATGCTCACGGGGTGCGCGAATTAATCGATTCACCAGAACTCTTAGCCGAAATTGAATGACCCTCGGCGCTGCCGCTTACAGCGGGGCATCGCTTGCGGCAACGCCTACGCCCTGGGGACAGGTATCTTTGGCTGAGGCAATCAACGTGTCGACTGAGGCTATCCGACAGCCATCTGGTTGGGCCAAGCTTCGGTTTGTTTTGGTTGAGGGCTGAGACCGATTAGTGTTTTGCCATGTCCATGACGCCGTCCCAGTCGGGAGATGGTGGTGCCTCAGAAAAGCCGGTTAGGCGTCCGGCGTATAGATCGTAAAGTGGAGATACTTTGAAAGGGTCGGGCAATTCTCTGCAAGCTTTAAGGGCGGTTTCAGCGGCCGCAAAGTCTTGAGCCTGGAACGCTGTCATCAATGCTGTAATTCGATCCTGCGTGGTTGCAAAGATCTCTGAGTTTCGTATCTCGCTATCGCCGATCAGCGTATAAACTGTCGTCGGTTCGGTTTTGCCGGTAACGCGGATGCGATCGATCTCAAGTACGGCGAATTCATCGCGTACTAACTCGGCCGTCGACGGACCAAGAATGACCGGCAACTTGTAGGTTTTCGTCTGGTCCTCGAGACGCGCACATAAATTGACGCTGTCACCCAATACGGAGTAATCGAACCGCATCTCAGATCCGACATTGCCAACGACAACGTCGCCAGTGTTGATCCCAATCCCAATTCGCAGTTCGACCATCGGCTCTCCAGCTTCGGCGGCCTCACGTTGACGCTCCTCGTTGAGTTCGCGCAGACGCTGCATCATCTGCAGCGCCGCCTTGCACGCATGTTGCGGGTGGTCAGCATCCTCGAGGGGGGCGTTCCAAAACGCGACGATCGCGTCTCCAATGTATTTGTCAATCGTACCGCGTGCCTCAATGATGGCTGCCGATAGTGGCGTGAGCATGCGGTTGATCAATGCGGTTAGCCCTTGCGGATTGTCGAGATAAGTCTCTGAAATAGAGGTGAAGCCGCGGATGTCGCTGAATAACAATGTCAAATTTCGTGTTTCACCGCCGAGCACTAACTTCGATGGATCGTTTGCTAGTTGCTCGACCATAGCGGGCGCCAAATATTGACTAAACGCTCCCCGAATTTGTCGTCGCTCGTTTTCTTCCCGCATATAGTTGATGAAGACGAGCGCGAAAAATACGACCAGGCTCGACATCAATGGGTAAACCACGTCGATCAGAATGCTGTATTCCTTGTAGGCATACCAAGCCAACGCGCCGACGGCGACGGCTATGGCGGCACCCAGCAGAAGAACTCGGAACGCGCCCAATATGGGCACAAGAATAATCACTGCCAGTCCAATAAGCAGTGATAATAGTACCTCGGCTCCAACCGCATTGGCCGGACGCAGCAGGAACGCTCCGGTCAGAATATTTTCAAGCACCTGGGCGTGAATCTCGACCCCTGGCATCGCCGGATCAACGGGCGTCGCCTTGAGATCGAACAGGCCGATAGCTGAAGTCCCGACGAGGACCAGCTTGTCTTTGAGGTTTTTTGCCGCCTCAGTATTTTCGATGACGTCCCGAGCCGAAATATATCGCGCTTTATCGTGCGGTGCATAGTGCACCCAAAAGCGCGCTTGCCCATCGGTCGGAATGGATCGCTCGCCAACGACAATTTGCTCTATGCCAAGTTTGCCTCGCCTGACAATGATCGTATCGGTATTGTCGGCAACTCTTAATAGCTCCAGCGATAGAACCGGAGAGATCTTGTCCTGCACATTTTGAAGCAATGGTACTCGGCGGATGATGCCGCCCAATTCCGGAGCCAGACTGAAGAAGCCCCGACCCGCCGCGGCACTTTCCAGAATCGGGATATTGGCAAGTGCGCTTGGGAAGGATTGCAGGTATGGGCGAGGATCACCACCGAGCGTGGCAAATCGCGTCCACGGCAGATCGGCGGCGTCATCTTTCGGTGCGAGGTAATAGCCAGAGCGACCCAGTACGACGCGCGAGTTAGCTATGGCGTCGGCCATTATCTGATCATTGCTAGGCGACTGGCGCAGTGCTTGTCGTGTCGTGTCGTCAAGCATCGCCAATTGGTCGGCCAGACTGTCAGGGTTGAGGCGATCTGGTTCCGGAAAAACCATATCAAAACCGAGCGCTACTCCACCATTCTTTCTGACATTATCGATCATGGTTGCAATGTGCGTGCGCGGCCACGGCCATTGGCCATATTCCGCGATGCTGTCCTCATCGATATCAACAATGATGACGGGCGTCTGGTTCGCATCTCGTGGGCTCAGCCATTGATAGAAATCAAATGTTCGCCCGAGCAAGCTCTCAAGAAATACGCTGTCCATTGCACGAACTTGGACAAAGCCGATCAAGAGCAGAAGCGCTATGAATCTTCCCCACCCGAACCATCGTGCGATCCTGCGCAGCGCCTGCATGAATTTTCAAGTATTCCGCTAATGAAAACTGGCTGTCGTTTGTCTTGTCGAGTTATCTCGTACAATCTTTATCGCGGCGAGCGCAACCAGTCTAAGTCAGCAATCTACTCAGCAGGCGCCCGAAAAGCTGAAGGTTCTTCGGGGAGTTGATCTTGTTTTGCAACGGTTGTGAGGCCAAAGTCGTCAAGTGCCATGTAAAGCGATGGAACAACAAACAGCACCAAAATCGTCGAGGCCAGCAGACCGAACGCGAGACTGGTCACTAGGGGTACGAGAACCTGCGCCTGCAAGCTTGTTTCCACCAAAAGCGGAAACAAGCCAGCCACAGTCGTCGCCGTCGTTAGCAAGATAGCGCGAAATCGCAAACGGCTTGCTTCGCCTACGGCCCGCAAGAGCGTCATGCCATCTCCGTGACGGCTCTTAGCGAAATTTACCAGAAGGATGGAATTGTTGACAACAACGCCTGCCAGAGAAACGAATCCGAGCAGGGATGGCATGGACATATCTAGGTCCATCAACAGATGTCCGAAGATCACCCCGATCAAAGCCAGTGGGATCGCAACCATAACAACAAGCGGTTCCAAATAGCTGCCAAATAAAAATGCAAGCAGCAAGTAGACGCCAATGAGCCCAATGGTGAACCCGGCAAGCATGGATTGCTGCGTCGTTCTGGCCTCTTTGTTCTGCCCTTCGAGCGCTACCTTGACCGTGGGGTATCTCAACCTCATCTCCGGCACAAAACGCTCAAGCGTGTCGTTTACAATGGCAGACGCATTGCCAAGTCCGGCGTCGACGTCGCCGCGAACAGTCACTGTGCGGATGCCATTTACTCGATTGATACGGGCAAAACCGCGTTCCGGTTCAAGCAGGGCGACGGCTGTAAGCGGAATGTTGCGGCCCTCGGAGTCTGTGACCCAGAATGACCATAAGTCGCTAATGCTGTCACGGTCTTCAGAACGCAGGCGGACATCAATCTCGACCGATTCGGGACCGACCTGGATTTCACTCACGGTCGTTCCAAAGTAGGCCGCGCGTAGTTGGTCGGCGATGGTCTGCGCGTCGAGACCAAGGTTGGTCGCTTCCTTCTTTAGATGTACACCAATCTCCAGTTTGCCCGGTCGTAGATCGTCGGACACATCAAAGGCGCCTCTATAACGTTTCAGCCAATCAATCAACGCTACGGATGCGGCTTTTGTTTCGGTAAGATCGTTGCCTTGGAGTTGGATGTCGATGGCTCGCCCACCCGGTCCGATCGTAGGTGTGGTGAATTGCATGGCGATGACATCGGGCAATTCACCTACCTCGCTACGCCACAAACCGAGCAATTCGTCCGACGGGGTCGCGCGAACCTCCGCGCCAAGCAGATCGGCGCGCACCGTAGCTACATGCGGTCCGCTTTCATGCGCGTCTGGGTTCGTCCCGTACTCAACGGTTACTGCTTTTACGAGTGGCTGGCCATTCGGTTGCTTTGGAGTCAAACGCTTGTTGAGCTTAGCAATGACATCTGTCACGCGGGCAATTACCGTGTCCGTGCGGGCCAACGGTGTGCCCTGTGGGAGAAGGATTCGGGCCTCTAACACGTCTCCGTCAATTTCCGGGAAGGCAACAAACTTGACGGTGCCGTTGACCATAATACTAAAGGCGATCATCAATCCAGCCATAGAGATGCCGATCGTCAGGTAACGGAAACGCACTGCAATGTCCACGAGCACGCCAATCGCGTCACGCAACTTGTTCAATCCCATGCCGACTTTCGATTGCAACCATCCCATCCGCTCGTGACTTCGATTGATGGAGTGAGCCAAGTGATTCGGTAGTATCAGAAATGCCTCAACCAGGCTGACCGTGAGAACCACGAGCATCACGACTGGGATGACGCGCAAAACCTGTCCGATGTCACCTTTTATGAATGCGAGTGATCCAAAGATGAAAGCGGTTGTGAGAAATGATGCGGTGATGCTGGGGAGTACCTCCCGAGCACCATCGATCGCGGCCTGAAGGCCCCGTTTGCCCCTCTGGCGGTGTGCGGCAACGTTCTCTGATATTACAATGGCGTCGTCCATGAGGATGCCGATAGCAATCAGGAGTCCGACCATCGTCAGCATGTTGATCGAGTAGTCGATGGCGTACATGATGGCGAAGCCACCGGCGAAGGACACGGGCAAACCCAGGGCTACCCAGAATGAATATCGGAAACCAAAAAAGAGCCACATCGACAAGAAAACCAGCGCCAGTCCCTGCGCGCTATTTTTCGTCAGCAGGTTCAACCTGTCGCGGACGATCGACGAACCGTCGTTTGTAATCGCGAGTGATACACCGGGCGGCGAGGACTTCCTCTCCTGATCGAGGAACGCGCGAAGCGAGTCGATCGCTCTCAATGTATCTTCATTTAAAGCTTTGGAGACTTTGAGAATAGCCGCTCGTTGTCCGTTGTAGAGGGTCTTGTTCTCGTCTAACTCAAATCGATCAGTGATTGAAGCGATGTCACGCAGGCGAACTTGCCCCCCACTGGGTTCGGAAGCGATTACGATATCATTGAATGAAATCGCGGACTTGCGCTCATCTGCAAACCGCACTAGCACGTCACGTTCGCTTGTGAGTAAGGAGCCAGCCGGCAACTCCACACTTTGGCGCTCAATTTTTCGGGCAACATCAGCGGCGCCCATGCCAAGCTGCTTGAGCGCAGCCTCTTTCAGATCAATTCGAATTTGGCGATCGGAGAAACCGGTTATCTCCACTTTGGTGATCAGCGGCTTTTGGAGCATTCGGGATTTTAGTTCTTCGGCATACGTCTTGAGCGCCGTTGGATCTGAAAAACCCGTTACGGCAACCGCGGCAACGAAGTCGGTCAGTCCAAGTTGTCTGACGATAGGCGTTTCTGCGCGTTCTGGGAAGTCGGTGACGGCGTCAATTTCAGTCTTGATATCGGCGGAAAACCGATCGAGATTACCTCCTTCGACCATTTCTACGGTCGCTTTGGCGAGGCCCTCGCGCGCTTCGCATGATACCCGAAAAATTTGATTAACGGCGTCGATTGCGTCTTCAATCCGAAGACATATCGCCTCCTCTACGTCTTCCGCCCGGGCGCCGGGATAGGCTACGCTCACCTCCATTTTGCTCGGCTGAATTCTTGGGAACGTGTCACGCCGTAAATTCGGAAGAGTGAACAAGCCCAGGGCCAGAAATCCCATCATCAAGAGATTGGCGGCGGTCGGATGGCGTGCGCAAAAGGCAATCACGGTTTGATCTCCGTCGGCGCAGCTGCCGTGGCAAGGCGAGTCTTTAGGTCATCGTCCTCGGATGGTTCGAGCAGCATTCCTTCTGACGGGGTCGCGAGATCTGAGACGACAATTCTCTCACCGTTGCTAACTCCATTTGCCAAGATGACATAGTTGTCACCCTCGTATCCCAGTTCGACCTTCCGAATTTCCAGCCGATTGTCCTTACCGGCGACATAGACCTGTTGAGAGTGCACGGCGCTTTGAGGAATGATCAGTTTGTCTTTGAAGGCGTTTGCGCGGAGTTCCACTTCGACAAACATTCCTTTGACCAATGGCGGTCGTGTTCCTGGTTTCGATTGCGCGTAGGGTGCGTCCACAACAGTAATCAATCCGATCGTGCGAGTTTGTTCGTCGAGTGTGTCATTCAATCGTGCAACGCGTCCACGCCACTCAATATCCTGATCGCCTGTATTGAGCCTCACGATCGAGTGAAGACCGATTGATTGAGCGAATGCCTGACGTGTAGCGAAGCTACGCTTCTTGTCGGGCTGAGCCTTTCGGAGTGCGTCAAAGAATTTCCTTAGACGATCCAGAGGATATTGGGCCGTAATCTCGGCAGACGCTGTGCCGTCAGCCGATCCGATCTTGCTGCCCGTTTGTACAAACTGAGAGACCTCAACGTCGACGGACGAGATGCGCGCGTTGAAAGGTAGGCGGATCGAAGTTCGTTTTAGGTTGAGTTTGGCCGTTTCCAGTTTGGAATTGTTCACATGGATCTGTTCCGCCTGCACGGTTTTCTGAGTTGGGATCAATCGTAGTGAGTTCCGCAGGTCCTGCACCGCTTTCTTTTGACCCAGGAGGTCACGCAGCTCAGATTCGAAACTGAGCTTGGCGACCGTCCCTCTCTGGACGAGTTCGCGCTTGGCATCGATCGCCTTCTGCTTGAGGGTGAGAGATTCTTCTTCTATGCGGAGTAACTCAGTAGTGTTCTGTTCAGTAACGTCCAGCTCATCCAGTTTCGCCTGCGCCGATCTGATCTGGGCCTCGGATTCCGCTACGGCGAGCTTATAGTCGTCAGGCGAAATACGAATGAGCTCCGTCGCGGCAGGTAGCGTTGCACCACGACGAAACAGAGGGTTGGTGTAAACAACGCGACCTGAAACCTGAGCCACGCCGGTCCATACGTTCTCGGGCTGAACCGAGCCATATCCTACTAGTTCTGGGACGACATTGCGGGGGGCCAGCGTAATCACCCGCACAGGCTTTGCAATTTCGCCTATCGCAACCTGCGGCGGGGGCTGGCGGTTTGTCACGGCAAACCAAAGAACAGACCCTCCGATCACGATTGGAGGAAAAATCAGAAGTTTACCGAGTATCGAGCGTTTGGTCATTGAAGGAACACCTTCGACAGTATTAATCGCGCTGAGAGAATTCGCTAATGTCAACTTGTGTGAACGTTTTCTCGTTCGCGGGCGACTAGCTTGGCGACGGTCTGGATTCGATTGGCCAGTATCAAACCGGCAGAATTGTGCCCGAGCGCTCGGAAGCCAATCAAGTGCTCTGCCTGCTACCAACAGCTGGGATAGAATTTGAGTATACGTTTGTGTGCCTATGCCCAGCGAGACGGCGAGTGTGCGTCGCGCGCGCTTTGGCCCGAAGCTGGCTATACTCCCGCAATTAAGGACAGTGATGGACGACGCAGTCCCACTTGGACCGAAAATCAAATGGAAAAATGAGTAGCTGAATTGCAAGCAGCATCAAGAGTACTGCGGCGATGATGACCATGAGATATGGCGTGCACGGTCAGTTGCTGCGGAGACGCGTAACGGGGGAACGTGGCAAGCGAACAGGTGGCCAAAGCGGCAGAAAACATCTTTCGATCCGAAAGCCAGCCAGTCCATATCCAATCAATATGTCAGAGCGGCTAAGGAAATGCGCGTTGGTCGCGTAAAATCAACAAGGTGACCGAAATTGATCGCGAAGATCTGGCCAGAAGGCACACTTGCGCCGTGTCAAGTGCACGTGCCGCCGGCGCTTCGAAGTTTGCTGCTCGGTCTTGTGACCTTCTTCGACTGGATGTCAAAAAAAAGTCCCGCTGGTAGGCAACGGGACTCTGAGAATCCTCGACACCCCACAGGCGGGCCAGTGTCTGCGGGCCAGTGTCTCAAGTCATGCCGCCTCTACATCGTCGGTTAAGGCTGCGTCGGCCGCTTCTTCAGCATCCCGTCGGCCTTTGGCACTCTTCGATAGCACGTCTGTGATGCGCTGAACGGCGCCTCGATCGTCAAGATTTCCAACTACTGCAATCTCGCGCGCCATGCGGTCGAGGGCCTGCTCATAGAGTTGACGTTCAGAATAGGACTGTTCCGGCTGGCTTTCGGATCGGTAGAGGTCCCGCACGACTTCAGCAATGGAGATAAGATCGCCCGAATTGATCTTGGCTTCGTACTCCTGAGCACGTCGGCTCCACATCGTTCGCTTAATTCTGGCGCGCCCTTTTAGGGTAGCCATCGCCTTTTCGACTACCTGTGGTTCCGCCAGTTTCCGCATACCAACGCTTTCGTGTTTGCTGATCGGCACGCGTAAAGTCATCTTGTCTTTCTCGAAGGTGATGACGAACAGTTCGAGCGACAAGCCTGCGATCTCTTGCTCTTCGATCGCCACGATCTGACCAACCCCATGTGCCGGATAGACGATGAATTCGTCAGCCTTATAGTTGTGCTTTCTCGCCTCGGGGTTCCTTACCGGTTCGGTCGGCACCGGGGTGGACTGCTTTGTCACTGGCTTGCGCACAGATGCGGCAACCGCTTTGACCGTCGGGCGCGCTGTTTGTGGGGATTTGGCAGGCACTTTGGCTGTATTCTTGGAGGCGCTTCGGGATGGTGCAACTCGCTGCGTTGGCGGTGCCGTCGAAGCGCGGGCAGCGGGCTTGGTCGCGGCAGGTCGCTTGGTCGGAGAGCTTGCGGCCGCAGCGGTGGTCTTCCCCGTCACTCGTTTCACCGTTGACTTGGTGGTGGGCGTCGATTTCGATACTTTCACGGATGCTTTCGGGGTTGATTTGGTGCTATTGGCTGTCGTTTTATTGGCGATTTTCTTCTCTCCGACTTTCTTCGTTACAGTTGTCTTAGTTGCTGACGCCTTTGGCGCGATCGTCTTTGCCACCGATGCCTTAGCTGCTGGCGCCTTGGCAGAGGATTTCTTCGTGGCCGTCGTTGATGTCGAACTGGCACGTGGCGGTGCCGTTTTCTTCACAGCGCCCTTGCGTGGAGAACTCGTCGCGGTGTCTGACTTCGGTTTAGATTTCGGCTTGGCTTGGGATTTTGTTGTCGACTTGGCAGACGCACTTTTCTTCTGAGCCATGAAAATCGTCTCACTCTCTATACTACGCGGCGCGCGAAGACACTGTTAAAGTCGGGCCAAAAACACCAGCTGATGGCCAACACTCGTTTCGTCCGTCGCTGCGAACCGCGACGGTAAATGCCCCCAAAACGCAACGACTCCCAAGCCGTCCGTCGAGAAACTCTCGATCGGCAACTCCGTCGTCACTTATGGCTTGCTGCGAATGACGCGCCTCGGTTGATCACCGCGCGCACGTAACACCAACACTGTGTACTGTTGGCGTGGTCGGTCGTGTGTTTGTTGTCCAGCTATGCCAAGATGAGAACCGTAGCACAAAAAGCGCTACTTTAGAAGTCCTCAGCGCGCCATTAATTAATCAGCAGCCGCACAAATTCCTGCGGTAAGCTGAGCAAATGTTGATTGATGCGGCTTGATCTCAAGGCGTTAATCGCCCTCGCCTGGCTTTGAAGTGAAATACTGGGAGAATTTATTCTTGACGTCCCGATAGTCATCTGCGTCGGGCGGAGCCTCCTTTTTAGCCGTAATATTTGGCCATTCGTCCGCAAACTTCTTATTGACTTCGAGCCATTGTTCAATCCCAGGTTCTGTATCAGGCTGGATCGCCTCTACCGGACATTCCGGTTCACATACGCCGCAATCGATACATTCATCGGGGTGAATAACGAGCATGTTTTCCCCCTCGTAGAAACAATCGACAGGGCACACCTCAACGCAGTCAGTGAATTTGCATTTGATGCAATTCTCGTTGACGATAAAGGTCATGTGCTCTCCGGTTGTAACATAGATCCTCGGCGGACATTCGGTGGCAAAGAGTGTGGGTACACGAGACCCTGCACGGCGATATCCCAAACAAATGGGAACTCTCTCAAAGGACACTATCGGCGATCAGTCGATTGACTGCCGATTTCGGCCCGCTCGCCATCTCCTTCCCTCATGGTTTTGCATTTAGCCGCAGTGCAATCGCGGGCACAGGGGCGTGTTGTCGCAAGCTAGCAGCGTCGACTGACTGGCTCGCAACGGTTGGGCCCTTGCTATCCCGGAACGTCACTGCCCCCATCGCTCGCTACTGCGCATTTGCTCCAGTAGCCTGCGCTCCTTCTTTGTTGGGCGACTTCCACCGGCTTTCGCCAGGGGCGCCAGCTGTCGTCCACTTGCTTGGATCTGGCTGCCGCTACTCGATACAATGGGCAAGACCTCTTCGAATAATTTCGCGGCCTCGGGAGCTGGGCCGCGGCGTGATCCGACCGCCAGCACGCGCAATACACGTACCCGTCCATGAACCGCGATTGTGACGACATCGTCGGCCCTAACCAAGGTACCGGGTTTGCGAGTCGGCAAGCGGTTCACTCTAACTTTGCCGGTTTGGATCAATGAGGCTGCTAGAGTGCGCGTTTTCGTTACACGCGCGAACCAAAGCCACTTGTCGAGGCGCTGCGTGCCAGTCTTCCTCTCTTCAGCATTGACTCCGGCTGTTCCTGCCACGGTGCCTCCAGGACGTGATTTCAGGATGATTTCGAGCCACGATCGTTGTCATCCATGGCTTGGCGAAGCGCGCTGAGCGCAGCAAATGGGGAGTCAGGATCTACTGAACTGCCTTTAGATCTTTTGGGCGAGGATGTATGAACCATTGGACGTCCACGGTCTTCGCGCCGCCGATCCCCGCCGGTTTTTCTCCGATTTTCTTTGCGTTTGGTCCGATTACTTCCGCGTCGTCCGTCTTGCTTCGCCTGATCGCCACCGACATCGACTGCGGGTTCAGACTTGACCGCTTCGGCCTGCCTGTTAGAGGCTGGCGTTGGGGAGTTTCGCGGTCGGCGGTCACCGGAACTTTCCGTGCGTCGCGCGGCACCAGATCCGCGCCGTCCGCGACGGTCGCGATGTTGCGGGTCGACGCGGCGACGTGGACGCCAAACCTCGATGAATTGTTCTTCGTCATCTTTGCTGGCATCACTGGAATCCTGCATCGCCGCGTCTGCTGAATTGTCGCCTGGATGCTCGATCGGCAGTACATTGTTCGCCTGGATCGGAATGTCCGGGTTCGCACGACCATCCAAGCTCGTTACTTTTTCCCGATCTGAACCGTCCGGCTTTTTTGCTCCTTCAGATTCGGTTGTGTTGTCAGTCTTATCAGTCTCGCCCGACTCATTAGACCTTTCCGCTTCGTCGGTCTTGCTACTCCCGTCTGCCTGAGAAGTCCCGTTCCTATCCTTGGTCGTGTTTGTCAGGTTGGCTGTTGCCGTCAGTTCGCCCATCGCGGCCTGGACTGCCTGATTGTCAACTTCTGCCTGATCCTTACTCTCGCCCTCGTTGTCGCTATTTTGCACACGAGTGTCTTCTGGTGTTGTGTCGTCTCGTGTCGTGTCCTCTGAGGACACGTTTTTGTTGGCTCGCTCACTGTGGGGTTGGTCCGTTTCCCCATTTCCGCTCGCGCCGGCATGTTCGAGCGAATTCGCTTCCTTTTCCGGCGCCGTCCTGCGTTCGCTAGTGAAGCCAAGCGCCCTAAGGACATCACCAAGCTCGCTCGATGAGCAACCCAAGATAGACATCATCTCGGGTGTTACCAGAAAGGCACCATAACCGGTGGCGCCTTTTGGCGGGACCGCATCATCATTACTCGGACGCCAGCTCAACAATGGACGGATTTGATCTGCCAGGCGCTCAAGAATGTCGACGCGAACCGCGCGCGGGCCACACACGTGGAAACCATAAACCTTGTAAAACAAATCCGGAACATTCGGATCAGCGGGAACAGAAGTTAATCCAGCGCGCGGGGCTTCCGGCAAGTTGTCAAGTTCCAGCCCCTGCTCGGCTCCATTTTTGAGACACCAAAGCGTGAGGAGAAGTTCTGCTGCGGCCGGCTTTAGCAGAACCGGAAAGAACACGTTGAATGCACCAAACCGCAATCCAAATTTGCGCAATTGCGACCGTGCAGATTGATCGAGTGCTTTGAGTTCATCCGCTGCAGACTCGCGACGAACGACTCCGAGTTGCTCCGTGAGGCGGAACGCAATACCCTTCGCGAGCCCCGTTATGTCGTCGGCTTTGGCCATGTCGACCAACGGTTTCAGGCGTTCGGCTATAGTATCAGTGACCCACTGCCTTACACGATTGAGGACGCGTTCGCGGTCGGCGCCGCGAAGTTGCTCGTCCGCGACGAGTGCAACGTGCGGGCTGAGCGGATCGTCTCCAGGAGTTAGCCGCGCGATGACGTCGCCACGCCATAACACCTCAGCGGCGCGGCTGAATTTGAATGCTTCGGGCTTGGCGGCTGTGACCCGCCGGGCACGCATGGCTAATTCACGTGATAACACTTCCGCGGCCGCGTGGCGGGCAGCCTTGCCATGGATGCCGTCACCGTGCGTGTCCGGAATATAACGAAAGCCCGTGAGGCGTCCTACCGAGTGGCTTTCCACCCGAATCAATCCGTCTTCGCCGATGTCGGCGGTTAAGTTCTGTTTGTCTTTTAACCCACGCATCAAGGCGCTGGTTCGTTTGTCAACGAACCGTTGGGTCAGTTGCGTGTGAAGAGCGTCTGAAAGGTTATCTTCGATTTCGCGAGTTCGCTCCTGCAAATGGGGCGGATCCGCCAGCCAATCAGGTCGGTTGGCAACGAACGTCCACGTTCGTATGTGAGCCAAGCGGTTGCTCAGTGTGTCAATGTCTCCGTCGACCCGATCCGAGAACTCGATCTGTTTTGCGTACCAGTCGTCGTCGATTCGTCCCGCTGGACTCATCAAATACGTATAGACGGTTCCCACCAGTTCGGCATGGTTCTGTGATGATATCTTGCGGTAATCCGGAATTTGACAAACATCCCACAACTTCGTCACCGCATCGCGCGTAGTCGCTTTGGCTAATACGTCTGAATCTCGGGAGAGCTGCTCCAAAGCTTCGACATCGTCGGCGGTTCGTGAGCGAATGAGGCGCTGATGCTTGGGCAACATGCGCAGGCTCTCTTTCAAATCGTCGAGAGAGTGGAAATTGAGATCGCTATTGCGCCACTGAAGTGTCTTGGTTGGCTCGAATAAGTGTGACTCTAGACGCTCTATTAGATCTGTTTCGAAGGGCTCAACGTCCCCCGTCACACCAAATGTGCCGTCGCTTAAATGTCGTCCGGCGCGGCCCGCGATTTGAGCCAGCTCTGAAGGGGTCAGATCTCGATGTTTTTGGCCATCAAATTTTCGAATAGCCGAAAACGCGACGTGGTCGACATCGAGATTGAGACCCATCCCTACCGCGTCAGTCGCAACCAGAAAGTCGACATCACCAGATTGATAAAGGGCCACCTGGGCATTTCGCGTTCGCGGCGATAGCGCGCCTAGAACAACGGCTGCACCGCCACGTTGCCTGCGGATGAGCTCGGCGATGGCGTAAACGTTGCTAGCCGAGAAAGCAACAATTGCTGAGCGGGTAGGTAGGCGCGTGATCTTCTTTTGTCCCGCATAGGTCAATTTAGATAAACGGGGGCGCGAGATAAAGTTGGCGCCCGGTATGAGGTCGGCAATGGCTTCGCGCATCGTCGATGCGCCAAGCACCAACGTTTCGGCGTCTCCTCTCGCGCTGATCAATCGGTCCGTGAATACGTGTCCACGCTCAGGATCTGCAGCAAGTTGTATTTCATCCACGGCGAGAAATTGCGCGGAAACATCTTGTGGCATGGCCTCAACGGTGCACACCCAGTATTGCGGGCTATCAGGCTTTATTTTTTCCTCACCCGTAACCAGGGCAACCTTGGCAACTCCGACACGCGCGACGATCTTGTCATAGACTTCTCGAGCAAGAAGGCGCAATGGCAGACCAATCACCCCGGTTTCATGATCGAGCATACGCTCAATCGCCAGGTGCGTCTTGCCAGTGTTTGTCGGGCCGAGGACTGCCGTGACGTTCCGTATGCGGGTCGCGTGGGTTGAACCCATAGTCAATTCTCTCTATCACGTGCGCCGAGGTGTGCGCGCGAGCGGAGCCGATGACATCGAAAGTCGCGTCTGAGGCACCGCCTTGAGCTTTGCATTTTAATCTCGACCGTTTGCGTATGCTGATCCGATTGCGGTTGTCTTCATTGGTTTTCCTGACTGTCCAGACCTTCCAGACCTTCCAGACCTCAAGTCGACCTGACAAACCGGCCCGGATGGCATTGCAGACCAGCGCCCTGAGATCAAGTGCCAGACCGCGGATCAAATGTCTCTTTACGCACAGGGCAGTTAATCAGTGCCCTTGTCGACCGCTTTTACTCCGTGGGCCGAACGCGCCGCATTCGGAATTCCGAAGCGTATCGTAGCGAGCCCAAACGCTGTATTTCGCGGCGGCTCGTGTCAATAAATCAATGCGATCCGCTGCCGCCGTGAAGTTGTGATTGTTACGTGCTTCGAAGACAGTACTGCGAGACCCGCGGCCGTTGGCACACGGATTTCATGCGGAATAAAGAGATCGGCGCTTGGGACTGATCTTAGGACCACGCGGATACCTCGATTCTTTGCCATAAACGCTGTCTGCTTGTTCTTCTTGTGGCCGCCGATAGGAACGTACCGCACCTCACAGACATAAGCGATTTCCGGCTGTCCGCTCGGGCGAGCCTCGCGAATGCGTTTTCGACCCGCTGGCTTGAAGACCAGATCAAATCTTTGTCTGCCATCGAATATTGGAATTCGCCGGCGACAAGGATGGCGTCCCTCGACGCCGCGCGTTATGGCCATCAACGCCGATATCGGATCGTAGACATCCTGCAGATGTGCGTGGCGCAGTGGCGCGTGCTTTTTGGAGTAAGGTTTTCGCGGTAGTGCCTTGTGCGCGACGACTGACCCTTTCTCGAAGGCCATCCGTATCGCACCACGTTTGGAGTTGCCGCGGTAGTCTAGAGCATATTTCTTTGGTATCGGCTTTGTGCTGCTTGCTTGTCCGTGGCTACGAGAATAGGCTTGCCACTTGAATGCACCAAAAACGGCAGACACTTTTGCCTGACCGACGAGAGTGTATCCCTCAGGCCCAACCTCCGAACTGATTTTCACTGTGCCCACATCGAACCCGGCAAAAGAGATACCGTATCTGGCAACAACATTACTTGGCCATTCGGTCGCTGAAGCAGCGCTGATCATGCCAGGAGCGGCGACCCCAAGCGCGGCGATCCCAAACGCTGAGACCACCGAGGCCATGAATCTCGATGCCGCTAGTCTCGATGCCGCTAATCTAGATGCTGTGAAGCACGATACGGTGAACCACGATACGGTGAACCACGATACGGTGAACCTCGAAGCGACACCGGCTTGACGAGCCTGGGTTTCGCTGGAAAAACGCGCTTGATCCATATTTCGTGAGCAACCCCTGAATTTTTAATATCCACTGAACTGGCTTAGTTTGCAGTATGGGCGCCCGTTATGGCGGTTTTTCGTCAATCATGTGTCGCGTCCACCGATATCGGACATCCTGAGTGGGCATGAGATTGGCTAAGCCGTAAAGCAAACATGCTGGCGCGTTCTGCTCAGTCGTGTGCCGCACTCTCACCGCAGTTTGATCTTGACGGCGATCGTCGGACAGAGATATACAGCCGCGATCACCAGTGACCGCGATCGACGGGCGCACCCCGCGCGTGCGGGTTGTTGATGGCGTCGCAATCAAGCCTAAGCGCTCAGATTGCGAATTCATGAAAATGCGAATTCGGGATGCCAGTCCACGGCTCTAGGGATGACTAACCATGACACGTAAATGCGAACTGACAGGTAAACTCCCGATGTCAGGTCAGCTACGCAGTCATGCGGAGAACAAGACGAAACGTGTGTTTCGCCCCAATCTTTGCAATGTAACGCTCATCAGCGATACCCTAAATCGTCGTGTGCGTCTGAAGGTTTGCGCACATGCACTGCGCACCGTCGAACATCGCGGAGGGCTGGACGGTTTCCTTTTGAAGGCGAAAGCGGAACAGCTATCGCCGCAATGCCGGAAATTGCGCCGCGATATCATGAAGTCGCAGGAGAGTGCCTCGTCCGAGGCGGCGGGCGGAGAAGAAGCAGCAACTTAGCCATTACCCATTCCGCCTTTGCCCTGTCGCGCAGCGTCTCATTTTTGTGGAAATGTTGCATTGATTTCGGCGGTGGTCTGCTGGTCAGTGAAGTGGATCAAGACGTCGCGTTAGTTCCGTTTCGCTGCTGCCTTATCAGCTAGTTGATTAGCGTGGGCTCTGCATAAGCCCCGTGCCGCACTCAAGCCCCGTGCCTCACTCATCCAACATTTCGAATTGCAGAAGTAATGTGTCTTGCAGAAGCGGGTTGAAATTGTCATCGGAAATCATGGTAATAACCGTTCGGCCGGCAGGCGATCTGTGAACGGCCAAACCTTCCATATTGTCAATGTAATATCGCATGTCCGTCCGAATGAGCGTTCTACCGGATAGCACTTTACTAGCAAGCCGCATTGCAGGCACGAGTCGGAGGCGCATTTTTACGCCTTCAAGCAGACGATAGCGTCGTTCCAAAACCAAAAGTCCGCCGTCTGCCAAGCTCGCCGTATCAGTAATATCAAATCCACCAGGATTGGTCATGGCGACTTCTCGCGGTGTGCCGCGACCGTTCTTCCATATCCACCCGCGATGATGTCCGTTTCGATCCAACGCGCGCTCGGCAAAAGCGACAAGATCAAATCTGTGACCCCGAATACGAATCGGTGTTACGGCCTCCAAACCCTTGTTCGGCGGCAGGCGGAGAGGTGGCCGCAGATATTTGATCGGGCCATTGATTACGCCATCGCGAATCGGAAAAAAACCTATGCGCTGGTTCCTCTCAAACGCGACAATCGCGATGCCGTTTTGCAGCGACCCACGCAGTTGGCGGACCGCCTCTGCATCGCGATCGCGCGACCGCCTCAATGGCCGATTCTCGAGAGCTTTCAGGGGCCCTGATAGCGCACCGGTAATGGCCGTGGGGCGGCCCTCTTTATAAGCAATGTTACCGGAGATCCAAGTTCCAGCGTCAGACACGGCTAGAAATGATTGGCCATCAGGCGCGATTTCAAGTCCCGAAAAACCGCCAAATCTCTCGTCTTCGGACGAGAGGCGCAGGCCGCCCCGCCAGCGCAGTTGACCAACTATCGGCCGTGCGTGGCCATCTCGGTGGAAATTCCGAATATGTTGAGAGGTGACGACAATGGTCCGGATATCAGTCGGCTGGGAAGACGACTGTGCTACTAGTGGATCGGCATGCACCATAGAGAGCGCGAGGACGATAGAGCTCAATGCGCGACATTTTGAACCGGCTGTACTCTTCGACTCAGCTGGCCATATGTCGCTGTCGTGAGGATGCACCCCGTCGGGCTGTCGGCAATTTGACATTGGCCTCTTCAAACAGATCGACAAGCTGCTCAGTCATGGCACCGGCTAATTCCGAAGGGTCTGTGATCGTGACGGCGCGGCGATAATAGCGCGTCACGTCGTGACCGATACCGATCGCCAATAACTCGACCGGTGATCGTGCCTCAATCTCCTCGATGACCTGTCGCAGATGCAACTCAAGGTACGAACCGGAGTTCACCGAAAGCGTTGAGTCGTCAACCGGGGCGCCATCGGAGATCATCATTAAAATGCGGCGCTGCTCTGGTCGAGCAAGAATACGATTGTGGGCCCATGCGAGCGCTTCCCCGTCGATGTTTTCTTTCAAGAGCCCCTCGCGCATCATCAACGCTAGGTTGCGCTTAGCGCGACGCCAGGGAGCGTCGGCAGCCTTGTAGACGATGTGTCTGAGGTCGTTTAGTCGGCCGGGAGACGATGGCTTACCTTCGCTGAGCCAAGCTTCGCGGGATTGCCCACCCTTCCACGCGCGAGTCGTAAAGCCGAGGATCTCGACCTTGACGCCACAACGTTCGAGCGTGCGGGCGAGAATATCGGCACACGTGGCAGCGACCATTATGGGGCGGCCGCGCATGCTGCCGGAATTGTCGAGCAAAAGTGTTACGACTGTATCTCGGAAAGTGGTATCGCGCTCACGCTTGAAGGACAAAGGCTGCATCGGATCGATCACGATGCGCGTCAAACGCGCAACATCTAGGACACCCTCTTCTAGGTCAAAATCCCAGGCCCTGTTCTGCTGCGCCAGCAATTTTCGTTGCAATTTGTTGGCCAGACGAGACACTGCGCCAGACAGCAATCGCAATTCCTTATCGAGGAACGTGCGCAGTCGCTCAAGTTCTTCCGGCGTCGAGAGATCTTCTGCTGCAATCTCTTCATCGAACGCACGATTATAAATCTTGTACCCGAATGCCTCAGGATCATCGAGTACTGAGAAATTCGGACGCCAGGGCTCATCAGTATCGGCGGCTTCGTCGCCCTCGGACTCCATTTCGAACTGATCAGAGTCGGCCAGGTCGCTGCTGTCATCGAACTCGCCCTCTTCGCCTTGGGCGGTCTGCTCTTCGCTGGCGCGCTCTTCTCCCTCGCGACCCTCTCCCTGTTCTTGATCAGACTGCTCACCGCCTTCCGGTTGATCCTCTTGCTCAGAGCTGTCGTCCTGCTGCTCGCCTTCAGACATCTCTTCGGCGAGTTCGAGCATGTGCAGCATGTCACGCACCATGCGCCCAAACCGCTCCTGATCATTTGCGAGGTTGTCCAGTTGATCCAAAGAACCAGACGCGCGCTCTTCAACCCAAGGGCGCCAAATATCCACGACTGCCTTGGCGTTGTCTGGAGGGGCAAGACCGGTCAGGCGTTCACGGACAATTAGTGCCAAGGCGTCCTCTAGAGGCGCTTCGGCCGTGTCTTGGACTTCCGTGAAGCGGCCGTGGGCATATTGGTCTTCGATTTTGGCAGTGATGTTTCTTGCCATGCCGGGCATCCGGTTGCAGCCGAGCGATTCCACCCGTGCTCGTTCCACGGCTTCGAACACGGATCTCGCCTGACCAGCGCCCGGTAGCAATTTATTGTGAAGCTTGTCATCATGGCACGACACGGTCAGTGCGAGGCTGTCCGCCCAGCCGCGCATAACGGCAATCTCATGCGCAGAGGGGGTCCGGGAAGGTTCAGGCAAATGAATTGATTTGCCATCGGCCTGCGGTCGGCCGGCCGCGTACCCGACCTGAACCTCGTCGTCAGAAGCTATCGCTCGCACGGCAAAGCCCAGCGCTCGCTTGAATGGATCGGTCGGAGATTCTTTGCGATTATTTGCTGTGCTCATGATGCAGTTGGTCCGTAGCGCGATAGTCCAGGCCGCCTAACTCAGCGCAATATTTGCGGCGCTTTCCGGTAGCTCCTCACCAAAGCAGCGCTGGTAGAATTCCGCCACGACTGGCCTTTCGAGGTCGTCGCACTTGTTCAAGAACGTAAGGCGAAACGCAAACCCGATATCATTGAAGATTTCGGCGTTTTCGGCCCAGGTCATAACAGTACGCGGACTCATAACGGTCGAAATATCTCCGTTGATAAACGAATTCCGCGTGAGATCGGCGACGCGCACCATGTTCGAGATCACTTGTCGCGTCTCCCCGTCCTTTTGAAAGCTCTTGACTTTTGCGAGGACGATGCCTGCTTCATCGTCATGCGGGAGGTAATTGAGCGCGCAAACGATGGACCACCGGTCCATTTGTCCCTGATTGATTTGTTGCGTTCCGTGGTAGAGCCCTGACGTGTCGCCGAGACCGATTGTATTCGTGGTCGAAAACAAACGAAATGCAGGATGGGGGCGAATGACTTTCGATTGGTCGAGCAGCGTGAGCTTCCCGGACAACTCCAGTATGCGCTGAATGACAAACATGACATCCGGCCGGCCCGCGTCATACTCATCGAACACTAAGGCAACGTTGTTTTGGATCGCCCAGGGCAATATACCTTCGCGGAACTCCGTGACCTGTTGGCCGTCTTTGAGAACAATCGCGTCCTTACCAACTAAGTCAATGCGACTGACATGGCTATCGAGATTGACGCGCACGCACGGCCAATTCAACCGTGATGCTACTTGCTCTATATGGGTGGATTTTCCCGTGCCGTGATAGCCCTGTATCATGACGCGTCGGTTAAACTTAAAGCCGGCGAGAATGGCCAGCGTGACCTCGCGATTGAACAAATAATCCTCGTCGACATCGGGCACGTGCTCGTTAGGTTCTGCGAATGCAGGAGCCTCCATGTCGCTGTCGATTTTGAATGTCTCACGAACGTTGACTGTTGTTTCCGGCAAACCAGGAACACCAGCGTGGGCGGTAGCAAGCATGCTTCTTTTCCGGATGAGTGCTAAATTGATTTTTCGCGTCGTAGGCTAACCGACGAACCGTTCATCACACCAGTCGAACCGTTCATCACACCAGTCTTATGCCTGGTTGCTTGGTGACGTCAAACCAGACCAACTCGCTTCAGATAATTATAGGCCTGGATGATTTCGCGCAACTTCTCCTCGGATCCACGATCGCCACCATTCGCATCCGGATGATGGCGTTTAACGAGGGCTTTGAACCGGGTCTTGATCTCGTCCTTGTCGGCACCTTCGGCAAGACCAAGCGCCTTCAGCGATTTCTTCTCAATGGGCTTAAGCTTGCGCTGCGGGCGCCGCGCGTCATCTCGCGCCTGCCGTGCCCGCCACGTGTGAAAGCCTTGCGCATCAGTACCCCGCGACTGCTTTACCCTATCCATGTCCGCGTCCGTCGCCGGACGACGCTCACCGTTGACGTAAGCATTTTCGCCAACTTTCCAAGTTGGACGGTGACCGTAAGCCGCATCCTTTTGATAGTCTTCGACTTGGGCGTCACTCATTCCCTGGAAATAATTGTAAGACGCATTGAATTGGCGCACGTGATCGCGACAAAACAAATAGAACTCGCCCTCGCGGTCACGCCCTTTGGGAGCGCGATGCTGTCCTGCCCGATCACAGCCGCGCCACTCGCACTTAGGCTCGTCCGACTTGGTTTCTGGTGCTTCTCGTGCACCGGACTTGATGCGGATGCTGTCGAAATATTTTGAATTAAGCTTCATGACGCATGGATTATGATGATCGCCGAACTTCGACTCAAGCCCTAAGGGGACGTTGCGACACTGCGTGAAGTTGTTGGGCTGTTGACCGCATTTTCCAGAGGGTTCTAATACGGCTCCTTCAAGAGCGTACCGGAAAAAACGAACGAGATGTCCACAGAAACAGATATTCGTGAAAAACTCATGGTTGGCCTGGAGCCGAGTCGATTGGATGTTATAAATGAGAGCGCGCTGCACGCAGGACACCGATCGTCACCCGGGACCGGTGAAAGCCATTTCCGTATCAGAGTGATTTCGAGCAAATTTGCAGGCAAGACGCGACTTCATCGCCACCGAATGATTAACGATCTGCTGGCTGAGGAGCTTGCCGGATCTGTCCACGCGCTTGCCATCCATGCGTTTGCTCCAGGCGAAGACGAGGTCGCCTAAAATTGCGAACCGGCGGGCTCCGCCACCGCCGCGGTTCCCAGAATGAGAGATCTGCGACAGTTGAACGTCGCGGCGGTAGCGGTGGTAACGGGCCAGCTCACCTATGAGGGAGTGCTCTGTTCGGTCGCCACATCTGTCTAATAAGGCGGCTGCTTCGCGATCGATATTCCTTGCGCACCAGGAGTATTCAATCGAAATTGGTCAGTGGGTCAGGCGCTGGCAACCGCGGCGCCAGAACGTGCGTTGCTCAACGGTTTGACACGTAAGGCCGTAATGCGGTTTCTGTTCTTGCGTAGAATTTCAAATCGATAGCCGTAAAACGTGAAAGCCTGACCGGGCTCCGGGATGGATTGAGCCTCATGGATAACCAAACCGGCGATTGTCACTGCCTCCTCGTCCGGCAAATCCCAATCCATCTCGCGATTCAAATCGCGTACCGCCACGCCACCATCAACATTTACTGTCCCATCTGGCTGTGGTCTGATCGAAATGTCGCCGATGTCATGCTCATCTGCGATTTGGCCAACAATCTCCTCCAGTATGTCTTCGAGTGTGATCAGGCCTTGCACCTCGCCATATTCGTCGATGACTAACGCCAACTGCGTCTTGCGCTGCTGGAAAGTTCCTAGCTGATCTCTGACGCTCGTAGTATCAGGAACGAACCACGGGTCGCTTGCTATCTCCTTGATATCAAGCTTGGCGACGTCCCAGCCATTGCGGCCGAGCGCTGCGAGCAGATCCTTGGAATGAAGCACCCCGATAATGTTGTCAGGTTCCTCTTCCCAGACCGGCAACCGCGTATAAGGGCTCTTCAAAACGTCATCAACGATTTTGTGTGGTTCGTCACCGACGTTCAACGTCTCCATCTCGGTGCGGTGAACCATTATATCGTCAAGTTCTAGTTCCTTGAGGTCCAAAACGCCGCCAAGGCGCTGCGCGTCGCCCTTGTCCACCGCTCCGTCGCGGGTCGACAATTCAATGGTTCCCCGAAGCTCGTGGGCTGCAAGAATGTTGGCTTCATCGTCCGTATGGCTGGGTGTCAATCTCAGAATGTTGCGAACAATTAAGTCAATGCTCGCTGTGAACGGGCGCAGGAGTTGAGTGAGAAGTCGCATCACCGGTGCGACCGTCATCGCGAAACGATCAGGTGCGACAATCGCATAGGTTTTCGGCAGGACCTCGCAAAATATAACAACCAGAACCGTTAGGATTGCAGTCGCATAGAGGACGCCCGCTTCGCCGGTAAGCGCGATAAAAGCACTCGTGGTAAGAGCCGAGGCCAGGATATTGACCAGATTGTTGCCGAGCAGAACCGTGCCGATAATGCGTTCGGGCTTGTCGAGCAATCGCCCCACTTGACGCGCTCGGACATTGCCCTCCTGCTCCAATGCGTGCATGCGAGCTCGAGAGACAGCCGTAAGGGCCGTTTCCGATCCGGAAAAAAACGCCGAGAGCATAAGTAGTGCCAATACGGCCAGAGATGTCAGCGCAAGCGTGGTTTCTAAGATCATTGTTCTTCAATGTCGCCGCGCAGAAACGCGGTCACGTGCTCCCTTGATATGTCGCGCGAGATAAACGCTTCCCCGATGCCCCGCGCCAAAATGAACGTCAATTGACCGTCACGAACTTTCTTGTCTTGCTCCATGTGTGCAACCAATACGGCAGCGTCCGGATTTGTCGCTCCATCGATGTCCTGAATGCGCGTCGGCAGTCCCGATCGCTTCATGTGTGCAGCGATACGTGCTGCAGTCTGCAAAGGACACAGATTTAGGCGCTCCGAGAATCGAAAGGCCTGACATACACCAATTGCCACGCCCTCGCCGTGCAAGAGGCGGTCGCTGTAGCCGGTCCACGCTTCCAATGCATGCCCAAATGTGTGGCCCAGGTTCAATAGCGCGCGATCACCCTGCTCCGTCTCGTCGCGGCTAACGATTTCGGCTTTGATCTCGACGCTTCGGCGGATGGCGCGCCTAATCACAGCTGGTTCTTTGTCGAGTATCGACTCCACATGGGTGTCGAGCCAATCATAATAGCTGCGGTCACCCAGGAGGCCGTGCTTGACGATTTCAGCGTAACCAGCGCGCATTTGACGCATAGGCAGGGACGACAGAACATCTGTGTCGATCAACACCAGTTGCGGTTGATGAAAGGAACCTACCAGATTTTTTCCTTGCACGGTATTGATCGCGGTTTTGCCGCCAACGGATGAATCAACTTGTGCCAGGAGACTGGTCGGAATTTGGACGTATCGAACACCGCGACGAATAAT
Source organism: Hyphomicrobiaceae bacterium (assembly GCA_051009975.1). Lineage (GTDB taxonomy): Bacteria > Pseudomonadota > Alphaproteobacteria > Rhizobiales > Hyphomicrobiaceae > Tectiglobus. The sequence continues at coordinate 40,908 of JBPCWA010000167.1, read as the reverse complement.
CGCTGCTGCGAAGCCGGCCAGATCACCAATTACACCGCCGCCGAGCGCGATTACGCAATCGCCGCGCTCCAGGCCCCCGGCCAGCATAGCGTTGCAGATCACTTCGAGTTGTGTGAAGCATTTTGTTGTCTCGCCGGGCGGCAGCGCTAAGGATCCACGCAAGAGCCCTGACCGTTCCAAAGCTGTCTCAATCGGTAAGAGATGGTGCCGCGCGACATTCGTATCAGTTATCACGAAGGCCTTCGATTTGGTTCCAAGCGCCTGTGTGATCAACCGATCCGCCTGCTGGAGTAGGGATCGACCAATCAACACATCGTAAGATCGCGAATCGAGATTAACGCGTACGCGTTCAATTTTGTCGTCAGGCATTTCATTGAGCTTTCCAATTATTACGACAACATCGCTGGATGAGGTGCAAAGTGTACCGGTAAAGCCGCGAGCCAAAGCTACGGTCGCGCTTCCTTTGCAAAGTGGCGATGAAGACCAGTCAGAATGTTCTTCACAACCACATCGTGAGAGGTGTCGCGACTATCAACTGTCAAATCCGCCAAACCATAAATGGGGTAGCGTTCCTCCATGAGACTCCGCATTTTCTCTTCGGGATCGGCCGTCCTTAAAAGCGGACGGTTGTCGCGCCTCAGGACACGTCTCATCAAAACCTGGAGTTCAGCTCGAAGCCACACTGAAACACCTATGGCGCCAATAATCTCTCTCGTACTCGCCCGCATGTAGGCGCCACCGCCTGTAGCTAGGACCTGGGGGCCATCGCGCAAGAGACGCCCTATTACGAGGCTTTCGCGTTCGCGAAAATGGGCTTCACCGTGCTCTTCAAAAATATCCGGTATTGATTTGCCCGCTGCGCGCTCGATTTCCTCGTCGGCATCAACGAATGACAGGTCCAGGGTAGTGGCTAGACGTCTGCCCACCGAAGACTTGCCGCATCCCATGAGGCCGATCATCACGATGGATCGATTGCCGAGCGCCGCGACCAACGTAGGGTGATCGATCGCCGAGTTTTCTTGAGCGCCAGACATAAATCCACCAATTGTATTCCGCTCCATGTCTTCGGGCGGACAAATCGTTCATTGTCACCTATATTAGTGGGTCAATTCATCATTTGTGAACGCCATCTGCAAAGGTAAGTCTGCGGTGATTCGAACTAGTCGAAATCATCGCGTCTCAGTCATATTCATGCCATTGTGGAGCATGAGTGTTTAGTCGGATCCTGTTTGGATCGTTCTCAAGGTCGCTCTCGGCTTCGGCTGGCCTGTTCAACGTGGGATGCCATGCTGCTTTGATGCGCGAAAGCCTGGCGTCTGAGCACTCTCAATGAGCCTGACATGGCGGCGAAACGTCTGCGCGAGATCGTCCGTTGTGGCCAGTCGTGGATTGACCGAGCAATGCCGGAAAGTGAGTTGGCGTGGCAAACGTAGAGGATTGAGGGCGCATGCTGTTCAACATAGAGATAGCTTTTTATGCCTAGCCTGTTTCGGTTCTTGTTTGTCGTCGGCATGCTCGTCGCGCTTGTCTACGGTGGGCTTTGGGCGCTGGCAACTTACTTTGAACCGGTGCCGAAGGAGGTCCGCAAGTCGGTACCTGGAATACAGATTAACCGTTGACGGTTTAGGTTGGACTTTGGCTCAAATCGATAGTGATGACTGAGAGATCCGATATCCTCGAACTTCCGCTCCACAACTTTCCGAACCGACTGAAACTTGTTTGCATCGCTGAATGGCTAGGGTGCCTAACGATCTCTGGGGTCATGGCGATGGCGTTACTATCAACGGCAGGATTGGCCTCCGACACCGGCGGTCGGCGTGGAACGGCTCTGACGGGAAAAATGAGTCCGAGCCTTATTGCTCAGTTTCGGCCCAAGCCCGGCCCCTATCATTCCGCGCCGTCGTCAGACTACTTGCCTTATCAGCCTCGTAACATCACCGGACAAGGGCCTGTTTCCGGCGCCCTCGAAAGCAGCGATTTGGCTCCGGTGCTGTCAGAAGAGTCGGGCTTACCCTACGGTGCTTGGCAAGGGCTAGCCGTAAGGGATGTCGAGGTCCATTTGGCTCAGCTATCGCTTCCAAGTCGATCGCCAGCGCTTCACGCAACGCTGTTATCACTGATCAAGTCTCAGTCTCCGGTTGGTGGCAACACGAAGCTAGCAGCCGTACTGGCCGAGGCACTCTACCGCTCTGGTGCGCTGGATGAAGCTGCAGCGCGACTTTCGAAGCGAAATGAGGGCAAAGCCACTGCAACGCAATTGGTCCTCGCTGCTCGACTATCAATCGCCATTGGCGAAACGGAAACCGGTTGCCGGGCTGCAAAACGAGCAGCTTCGCAACGTTCGCAGATAGCCAAGACATTGCGGGGCGAAGCGATTGTGCTCGCCGGATATTGTGCCGTCCTAGCAGGTAACGCGTCTGGCGCCGGCCTCGCGGCAGAGTTGGCGCGCAACGAAGGTTACCGCGACCGCTTTACTCTACGCGCCCTGGATGCGATTGGCAGTCGGCGGAGGATTCGCGCTCGCCTCCCGAAGCAACTTACTCCGCTGGGATACCGCTTGCTCATCAAGGCCGGCGTTCGAGATATATCGTCGGCAATTGCAACGGCCACACCCACACTATTGCGTGTCATTGCAACGGACCGATCGGCGGCCGTTGGCGACCGCGTTGCGGCGGGCGAACGTGCCGCCGCTCGCAATGTGCTCTCCGGTGCGGAACTGGCTGAAATTTACCGTGAAGTATCCAGGAAATTGGGGCAGGGGGAAGCGGCATCGTCACTTGCTGCGGCCGCGCGCCGGCGAGTAGAGCTTTTTGCGGAGGTGGAAACGTCCAGCAATTTGCGTGTGAGAGCTCGCGCGGTTCAGGCGTTGGTCGGCTCAGCCCGGCCTGCGAAGATGACACACTCGGTCCTCAATGCCGTGAAACCCCTGGTTGATCGAATGCAGCCGGATTACAATATCGCATGGTTTTCTCCAACGGCAGTTCTTGTCATGTTGGCGGCGAAGGACTACGCGAGCCGCGTGCCTTGGCTGGCGCTTGCCGGCTCCACATCCGGCCGTCGGCATCACAACGAAATTCGATTTGCGCAGATTCTTGCCGATTTGGTGGATCCAGACACTGCGGGTCGTGATATAGATCTGACCGGTTTGGTTGATGTGGTTGCTGATGGTCGTATGCGCGCGCCGGCGCTTCGTCGCTTGACAACTGTTCTCGACGCGCTCGACTACAACGTGCCCGTTCCAGTCTGGGACGCCGCCAATCGGGCCTCCGATAACGGCTCAGGGCGCTTGCCACCGACCGGAGTGCTGAGCAAACTGCAAGCTGCGTCTCGCGATAAACGAACAGTAGAGACTATCTTGCTTGCTATGCGGGCGCTTGGTGAAGCAACACCGCGGACCGTCCATTTGATTGCGCTTGGTGATATCATTCGTGCACTCAAGCGTGCGGGGATGATCAGGGACGCCAAGCGCGTAGCATTTGAAGCTGTTTATGAATCCTGGCCCCATTAGCCGTAGATGTTGAGGTCTAGCGTTGGGTGTGACGAATGCTTGCTTCACGTTCAGGCTTTCGCCAGAGTTCGACAAATTCGTTAATGATCGACGGTTGATGTGCGGTCAACATCAAGCGATTGCGTGGCGCGTAATGCGTGTTGGCAAGTGGTTGCGATAACCTGAGCTATCGCAGCTTGGTTTCAGAAGGCTTTGAGGGTGGGCGCCGCTGTTTGAAGGTCGGTCCGGAGGATCGTTTCCGCCGTTCTTCATTAATGTCGAGAAGTGCCTTATCTGCCTGCAGTTGCGATCGCTGCTTTTCAAGCCGTCCGCGCAAAATGAAGCAATTCGTTCTTTCAACACCAAGGGGCAGACTGGCACAATCCGGTTGTGCGACAGATGAGGTGTTTGCGATCGCACATAGCCCGAAAGTGAGGGCGCAGACTGCAATACCCGCATTTCGCCATCCAATTTCATCTGCTTGACGTTTTCGCCATCGACTCTCGGCCACAAAACCATCGTCGCGATCTGTCGGGTCTGAAGGAAGGAAGAACATGCCTCGCCGAGATGCGGCGCGGAGGTTCGTCCCGCTCACATTCTGCGGAAGGAGGCTGATCGGGAGCAGCCCTGCCAAATCCTGATGGTTCATTTGGTGTGCTTTCAAGGCCCGTAACTCAGTGGAACACTGACAGTGTCGTTGGTCAATCCGGTCACACCGTCAATAGCTTCGATCTCGTCTGCAATGACAGATAGTTTGTCGCCGTGCGCTACAACACCGTCCAGAAGGACGTGGCCCTTGCGCACCTTCACGCCCAGGCTGCTGCCGATTGGTGAGTCAGACAGACGCACATCAAGCAAGGATCTCACACGTGCTTCCAGGAGTTTGTCCGACAAGACCGCGCGCGACGCATCACTAGGCTCATATGCACCGCTCTTGGCAATCTGTTGAAGCACGGCGGCAGCCGTCTCGATCGGAACGAAACCGGTGTTCAGTACGAGATCATACCCCGTCGCATTGCGCCAATCGACATGAAATTGTCGTCGGACGGCGCGATCGTGCGCTTCATCATTGCGTTCAATTTCCCGACGTGCAACGTCGGCGCTATCGACCTGGAGGCGTTGACGCATCTCTGCAATTCGGTTGGCCATTGGGGCGCAGACACGGACGCATAGGACATGAGGGATATCACGCAACAATTGCGCCGCACCCCAACCTCTAATCAACACGTTATCGCGCATTGCGAGGTCTAAAACTTCCTCTGCAGTGAACCTCGAGACGCGCTTTGAATCGATCTTCCAGCGTTCCCATAGTGACGCTTCGCCCTCGAGGAAGCGGTGAACAGCGCTCTCGCTGGTCTGTAGCCGTTCAGCCAGTTGTCGTTCGACAATTTCGTGGTGCACGACCTCAATACCAAGTTTCTCGGAGACGCCAGCGGCGACATCCTTGCCGAGCGTGCCCATTTCGCGCGTCATGGCTATTACGGTCATGGTAGCCTCCTAGGGGATGCAAGGCGGCCGCGTGAGGTCATGAGTGTTTGGCCGCCTCCTCAACAAGCATGGTCCATTCTGTGCGTGTCAGCACAATTGAGCAAGCGCAATCATGCTGTTCGCCGACGGCCCGGCGCAAGTCCGTCGACCAACATGATTCTGTGTCGACCCTGAATTGGGTCGAGAGCCGCTTGGAACTGATCTGCTTTATGAGGAGCGGTTAGCAACCGGACTTCCCCTTAGTCGCGATTCGGCGCATAATGCGCGGTGTGTACGCGTGGCGTCATGCGAGTGAAACGGGATAGCAGTTTATCCCTTTTTTCATTGACCCATGTGAGAGACCCTTATGGCTGCACAGATCTTCGAACTCGACGAATTCCTAACAGCCATTGCTGCCGAGCGCGGTGCGGCGAAGAATACCATTGAAGCCTATCAGCGAGATCTAGGCGCTTTTCTTGCATTCTTGGCCAGCGATGGCACCGTTCTCGACAATGTCCGCGCAAAGCACATCACGGGATATATGCAACACCTTGCCATTGCAGGTATGGCCGCGACGTCCCGCTCTCGGCGCCTCTCGGCAATTCGTCAGTTTTTCAAGTTTCTGGTCGCAGAAGCCTACATTGACGAAAACCCGGCCGATGGGATTGCGGCCCCGAAGAAAGGTCGTCCACTTCCCAAGACTTTGAGCGTGGGTGAAGTGGACCTATTGATTGCGACGGCACAGGGGCGGATCGAGGGTAGCTTCGGCCGCGAAAGGCTCATTGCGCTGCGCCTCCATTGTCTTATGGAGTTACTCTATGCAACTGGCATGCGCGTTTCAGAACTCGTCGCGCTGCCGCGCGCAGTTCTCAAAGGCGATCGACGTCTCCTAACAATCATTGGCAAAGGTGGCCGAGAGCGGCAGGTGCCGTTGACGTCAGCAGCGCGAGAGGCTTTGGATCGTTTTTTACGTGCCGGTGAAGTAGAAGAGGACGGGATTTCACGTCAAATTCCCACGAAGTGGCTGTTTCCAGCCCGTAGTGCCTCGGGTCATCTGCCGCGCCAACGCTTTGCTGTCGAACTCAAAGACCTAGCGGTTGAGGCTGGTCTCGAGCCCGATCGTGTTAGCCCGCACGTTCTGCGTCATGCATTTGCGAGCCATCTTTTGGATCGGGGCGCTGACCTGCGTGCTGTCCAAAAGCTCCTAGGTCACGCTGATATCTCAACAACGGAAATTTATACCCACGTCCTAGACGAGCGTCTTCGCTCGCTGGTCCAAGACAATCACCCTTTGTCAGACGCTCAGTCTCCCAAACGGCGGTGAAAAACTGGCCAGGACAACGGCGGCCGCAGTTCAGGACCGGGCCGGATTCGTCTCCGTCCGCCGGCCTCGCGGATAGAGTGAGCGCAATTTTGAATCCGACACGTGAGGCCTGGAAGAGGAAAACCTAGACTTTCATCGGCCCAGAAGGCGCACTCCAGATCGATTGCGTTGCTTGCGTGCATCGATGACCTGGCGATGTTGCTCAAATGGATAATCGATGAGGCTGCACTCGACACAAGTCTCATCGAGGCGACGGCACTTCGGCTCCCAACATCTGACATCGCGGGTCCAACTAAGCGCGATTCGCTCTAGATGCAGGTTCTCCGAACCCTTCAGAAGTATAAGTTCGTCACGGCGGAATGTTCGTCGAATATGCTCGTCGACAAGTTTTGGTGTCGCAAGCTCAAGCAGCTTGCCCGACGCAAGATCCTCGACAACTTCGTCATACCGATGCAGATGGCGATCAACGACGATCACTTGATCTGCTATGGCGCGCGCGGCTCTATAGGCGTCTCGATATTTCGGCCGGTCCGAGCCGCCATAGTGGGCCAATGCGCCGAGCACGATGCGCTTATAAGGGAATTTGCACGCCGCAAAGGCTGAAAATGCCGCGGGCAGTGTTCCGACCGGGGCTTTCATGGTGTCGAGAATGAAGGTAGGACCCGAGGTCACGAGTGGTTGAAATCGAAGTGGTTTGCCCTCGTATCTCGCCACCCGCTCCTGGATCGCTTCAGTGGGAACGCCCAGTTCGGAGGCCGCTGCGATAGCGCCAGCGCAGGAGACCCAGAAATGGGCCGCGGGAAGGCGAGTATTGAATCTGACTTCTCGCCCGCGGCAATTGACGACGAGCTCCAGGCACTGCGGATAGGCTGCCGTCGCAGAAACGACGCGGTAGTCCGCAGCAGACGACTGACCAAAGGTCACGATGCGCTGATTCGTACGCGTCGCCATGGACATGACATGTTCGTCGTCGGCATTGAGAACGGCGAATCCGCCGGACCGAATTGCCTCAATCAATGCCCCCTTCTCGGTGGCTATGATTTCCTTTGAGCGAAAGGTTTTGTAATGTTCCAAACCAATCATCGTGACTATGGCGACGTGCGGTTGAATGAGGCGCGCCATGGGTTCCATCCGGCTCACCGGACCGATACCCGCTTCAAATACGGCGAAATTGGATGTCGATTGTCCGAGGCGGATTGCTCTGCCGATCGGCCTTACGGTGTTGTCTTCCGGCGGATTTATGACGGTCCCTTGAGAGGAAAGAATGGACGCAACAAGTTCAGCACATGTCGTTTTGCCGGAACTGCCCGTGACACCTACAAACGTCGCTCGGCTTCGCCGTCTGGCCAACATGCTGCGACAATACCTGATATACTCACGCAGTTTCTGGTGGTTGTTCAATGGTTCTGTACCATCCCCAATCTCGTCCTGGTCGCTCAAGACGCCGAGCGACCTATCAAATGCAGGGCTATGGGGCGTAAGTTTGTCACTCACCCATAGCTTCTGCCCGTGATTATGAAAGCGTGAGCATAATCAGGTCAGGGGCTTACAAGTCAGCAGAGTTTTGAGCCCTCCGACATGTGCAACCAAGTCCGAAATCAGGCCGAGTGACCTCTCAGATAGACGTTCTGCCAAAAAATCCACAATGCCTTTGGCGGCAGATGCCGTTCGGACCGTCGACTTGACGAGATCTCTAAAGCGCGGCCGGGGGCGCCCTATGCCTACAGAATTGTCCGATTGTCTGTGCAGTGCGACAACTTACCGAGATGCGCATGAACGTTGTTTGCTCATTGAGTCAACTCAACTTGAGCGATCATGTTTCGCTGCATCCTGGTCAGAAATCCCCACCATGGCCTTGACAATTCCGTCACAGCGCCTTTTTTCGCTATTCCAAGTTCTGGCGCCATAGGGAATGGCATTGGCCAGACGATCTGAGGAGGCGTTGTGGACGCTGCGCGAATTCGAACTTATCTCGACTTTGAGAAACCAATCGCTGAGCTCGAGAGCAAGGTTGCAGATCTCGAGACGCTCAGTTCCGAGGAATCCTCGGTGTCGATTGCTGATGAAATCGAAAAGCTTCAGCAAAAGGCACAGCAGGCTCTAGAGGATACCTATGGTAAGCTCACGCCTTGGCAAAAAACTCAGGTTGCGCGCCATCCGGACCGGCCGCACTGCATGGATTTCGTGAACCAGCTGATCAATGATTTCGCGCCACTGGCTGGCGACCGGTATTTCGCTGACGACGATGCCATTATTACTGGAATCGGCCGCTTCGGAGACCGTTCGATTATCGTCATCGGCCACGAAAAAGGTTCTGACACGGAAAGCCGTATCAAGCACAATTTCGGCATGGCTAAGCCCGAGGGCTATCGCAAGGCAGTCCGGCTGATGGAGATGGCAGACCGGTTCCGCTTGCCGGTGCTCAGTATCGTTGACACTGCAGGTGCCTATCCCGGCGTTGGCGCGGAGGAGCGCGGCCAAGCGGAAGCCATCGCGCGGTCGACCGATTGCTGTCTGGCGCTGACGGTGCCGATTGTCTCCGTCATTGTCGGCGAAGGCGGGTCCGGCGGTGCGATCGCGATCGCGACCGCCAATAAGGTGCTCATGCTCGAGCATGCCGTCTATACGGTAGCCTCGCCGGAGGCAGCCGCTTCCATCCTGTGGCGGGACGCCGATCGCGCGATCGACGCGGCGACAAACATGAAAATTACAGCCCAAGATTTGCTTGAACTCGGCGTCATCGACAGCATCATTTCGGAGCCAGTAGGCGGCGCTCATCGCGACGTCGAGGTCATCATTGCTGCCGCTGGGGAAGCAGTTGAAGCGGCATTGCTCGAGTTCGATCAGCTGTCTCCGGAAGACATCCGCAAGCAGCGTCATGATCGATTCATGGATATTGGTCGGAACTTCTAGGCAAGCAAGCCTTGGTTCACTGCAGTAGCACGACCGGTCAATTACTCTGGCTGCTGGCACATGTTCTGGCCGCTGGCACTGGCCCGGCTATGCTGTCAATGCACGGACGAGGATATAGAATCCGAGGACCAGCAGCACGAGAAAAAGGATTTGACGGAATTGAGCTTCGTCGAGCCGCTGGCGAATGTTCTGTCCAGCTATCATCCCGATCATCGCCGGCACAATACCGAAGCAAGACAACAACGCCAACTCTCCGGAAATCAATCGTTCACCACCGAGCGCAATGCCCAATACCAAGGTTGAGGCCGTGAACAAGATTCCCATGGCCTGGACCAATTCGTTCTTATTGAGTTGCAGCGATTGTAAATAAAGAACGCCGGGCACTACAAAAGACCCTGTCATGCCCGTGAGGATGCCGTTTATCCCGCCTATCAATGGCGACAGCCAAGTTTCGTGCCGTCTCAGGTCTGGTATGACCGGGCGCACCAATCCTGTACTCGCGTATACAATAAGAAGCCCGCCGAACAGGGCAGAGAGCCAGGCCGTTTTCGTTGTTGCCAGAACGCGCACGCCGAGCCACGTGAAGACTGCGACCGCCAAGAGTAACCAAGCCAGTCGCCTCATGAGCATCCAGAATGATGAACCGACAACGGCTTGCCAGGCATTGGTAACCAACGACGGCGCGATTAAAAGTCCCATCGCTGGCTTGAGGCCAAGCGTCGCCGTCAAAACTGCCAGAGTAACAGTCGGCAGTCCTAGTCCAACCACACCCTTCACGCAGCCGGCGACGAAAAAGGTGACTGCTACTAGGCAAAGGGTTTCCGCCGTCCACATGTCTTACGCTCACTCTTATGGTCGCTTTTGGACTAAATGACCGCATCACTAGCGCCATGTTTTGCAGAAAACCGCCGCTTTTGAACCAGATTTTCTATTTACACTATCCCAAGATTTGAGACGGGTTAAGGCCTGCTCTGGCGCGTGGGGGCGCTCAGTTCGCAGTGAGTTTCAAACTGAAACAACGCGTCTGGTCCATTATTGCCGGGTTGCGTTCGGGCACGGGATTTCGGGGAAATGACCAATCTGACCCAACTCATCGGGGTACGTCCGCTCGCTCTCTACTGTGCTGTCGCGAGTCTTGGCGTTCTGTTGAGTGCTTGTGCGAAAATCGAACTACCGGCCCATCTTCGTCCGATTTCCAATGACTCTCTGATGTTGCTGGGCGCCAAACGCATGAGCCAGCAACATCCAATTTTTATACGCATTTTCAAAGAAGAATCTGAATTCGAAGTTTGGAAGCAGCGCGCCGATGGCCGTTTCTACCATTTCAAGACATATCCAATCTGTACATGGTCAGGGAAACTGGGACCGAAGAAAACGCTTGGCGATAAGCAAGCCCCAGAAGGTTTCTATGCGGTCAACCGCCATCGCATGAACCCCAACTCCAAATATCATCTGTCCTTCAATCTTGGATATCCCAATGCCTTCGACAGGGCGAACGGCCGTACAGGGCGTTTTTTGATGGTTCACGGGAAGTGCTCTTCCGCTGGCTGCTACGCAATGACGGACGGCTTGATGGAAGAAATCTATGCGCTCGCTCGGGAAGCCTTCATTGGCGGCCAGTCAAAATTCCATGTCCACGCGTTCCCATTCCGAATGACAGACGCAAATCTCGAACGCCATCGTTACAGCGAGAATTATAGGTTCTGGAAAAGGCTGAAACAGGGCTATGACTATTTTGAGTTGACTCGAATGACTCCGAAAATTGCGGTTTGCGATCGGCAGTATTTTGTCAACGTCGACTGGCAGGGAGACAAACCAGACCCCGCGGGAGCTTGTCCGACGTTTAGACGACCGGAGCTCAAGCCTTTCTGGCCAGCGCTTGGCGAAGAGCAGATGGCAACACAGCGAATGGCTGTGCAGGGGGTCAAACGTCGAAACCGTCGGCTCGCTCAGTCCAAACCAATAGACCGAACTTTGATGTCGGGACTTACTAGGGTGGCGGATGAGGGCCGATCTCACGTGTTGCGGACGAGCGCGACGAGCCGCCCGGACATGATAGGGCTCCTCATCCGTCTGACACAACCCATGCGGCCTGGCGACTGACTTTTTGCGACGCCGCACTGCGAACCGTGCGGCGAGCCGCTCCATTGGGGTTGTGTTCAGTCGGTTCGGATGCGCCAATGAAAACGAATTGATTGCATGCAGAGAACATCGAAGCGAATTTCATTGCTGGCTGGTGCGACGTTGTTCGGTACGATCGTCTTTATGATGGCAAGTGTCTTGCTCACGCGCCCGGAATTCGATCATGACCTGACCCGTCTCGAGCGTCTGAAGCGATACACACTTTGGAAGCTCGGATACGAGCTGGGTGGAACACCCAATTTCGCGGCGCTAGACACACGTTTGGCAGCACGTGGGTTCAAGATTGGTGCACCAATTTTTGTCAGAATTCTCAAGCGGGAATTCGAGTTGGAAATTTGGATGAAGCGCAATGGCCGCTTCCATCTGTTCGAAACTTATCCGGTTTGCAAGTGGTCAGGCCGGCTCGGGCCGAAATTGCGCGAGGGTGATCGGCAGGCGCCCGAGGGGTTTTACACGGTAATGGCATCAGCCATGAATCCTGCAAGCCGTTGGCATCGTTCCTTCAACCTGGGTTACCCAAACGTTGTTGATCGCCACCACGGTCGCACGGGTTCGTTTCTCATGGTGCACGGCGGTTGTTCGTCAATCGGTTGCTACGCCATGACCAATCCCGCGGTGGACGAAATTTGGCGCATTGCGCAGGCCGCGTTTCGCGCTGGGCAACGACGATTTCACGTGCATGCATTTCCCTTTCGCATGACCAGTGCAAATCTGAAGGCACACAACGCGAGCAAATGGCATGAATTCTGGAAAGAACTAAAAGCGGGATACGATGCATTCGAAGAGACGGGCCAGCCGCCTTTGATCTACGCTTGTAGGGGGCGATACTTGGTGCACCCGATCGATTCAGAAAGTTCGGGCGGGGCCCAGGCTATCCGTCATGGTTGCCCACGACAACATATGCACCGCTCGCCCAAGGCCTAGCGCATATCAGCCACTTGGTCTCATTCGGACGCCAATAGTAGCCCCGCCGAGGCAATCCTTGTTCCCAATTACCAGCGGGTGCGCTCCGGGGTGCACCGGTGAGATGTCTGGCTAATGGCGGCCATGACAGTGCTTGAATTTTTTGCCGGATCCGCAGGGACATGTTGCATTGCGCGCAACCTTGCCCCAGGTGGCGGGATCATCTGGATCAAGTTGTGCGCTTGCTTGGCGGGTACGTACTGGCGCCAACGCGACATCACCTGAGTCGGCGTATTCGAGTGCGCGTTCCTCATTTGCCAAGGCCGCCTCCGCCATTGCGAAGTCGGCAAACAATGGATGGCTCTCGTCATGATGTGCTTCCATTTCGGGAAGCTCGGGGTCGGTGCCATAGATGTCGTCGAGATTATCTGAATCGAGCACATTGATTTGCATGAGTTGTGTCGTAACGGTTTCGCGCAACCTGTTCAGCAGTCCTTCAAACAACACGAAAGCTTCGGTCTTATATTCGTTGAGAGGGTCGCGCTGGCCGTAGGCGCGAAATCCGATCACCTCCCTTAGATGCTCGAGCATGACGAGATGCTCGCGCCAGAGGTGGTCGAGAGTTTGTAGTAGGACTGACTTTTCAATGTATCGAATGCGTAAGTGACCGAGGGCAGCAGGGGATTTGTCCTCAGAACTCTCGATGTCTGCAGCTAGCTGCTGCGCTTCCATGACGTCCGACATGAATTGATAGCCGATTGCGCCAGCTTGCTGTTGTGCGTCTTCAACGGCGACGCCATTTAAGCGCACTTCGCCGCCGTTTGAGGTCAATAAGAGGCGTCCGATGGCTTCAAAGTCTGGTTCCGTGCCAGTTGCGAGCTTGCTCAACCGTTCATTGCCGGCAACAAACTGCAAGAGCTCCTTGGCGCCGCTGTATCCGCGTAACATTGCATCGCCAATTTCGCTGGTCTTAGATTCAGCCTTTTCGTCCACCGCGGCAATCGCCCGCTCGCGTATCTCCTCGTCGGCTATACCCTCCTCCGCAGCCCAATCCGCTACTGGCAAATCGAGACCGAAAATTCCGAGTAGGGCCTTGTTTAGCCCATCAACGTTCCATTGCTCGGCATAGGCGTTCGGTGGGATGTGTTCATGCACCAATGAGGAAACGACGTCGTGGCGCATGTCGGTGACGATCTCGTTAACGTCCTCCGCTGACATGAACTCAAGTCTTTGTTCAAAAACGACCTTCCGTTGGTCGTTCATTACGTCGTCGTACTTGAGAATCTGTTTGCGCATGTCGAAATTGCGAGCTTCGACTTTCTTTTGCGCCATTTCCAGCGACTTGTTCATCCAAGGGTGAATGATGGCCTCGCCCTCTTTAAGGCCGAGCTTCTTCAAGACGCCATCCATTTTGTCCGACCCAAATATTCGCATTAGATCGTCTTGCAAAGAAAGATAGAACTTGGACCGACCCGGGTCGCCCTGTCGGCCGGACCGCCCGCGTAGCTGATTATCTATTCGACGGCTCTCGTGGCGTTCCGTTCCGATTACATACAGCCCGCCGGGTCGATCAACCTTTTTTGCGTCGCGCTTACCTTTCGCAGGCTCGATTTCGATCGTCTCGCTCGCGTTCAGGACGTTGTCGCGCTGGTCCGCTATCTCGGTTTGGATTTTCTTGGACTGTGTCTCATAAGAGTCAGTTCCTGGTTCGCCCGCCTCCTCGCTAAGGCGCATCTCAAGGTTGCCCCCGAGTTGAATATCGGTCCCGCGGCCTGCCATGTTCGTGGCGATAGTTACCGTTCCCGGAACCCCGGCTTGTGCGATAATCTTTGCCTCCTGCTCGTGGTAACGGGCGTTGAGAACCTGATGTGGAATCGTTTTCTTTTTGAGTAGTTCGGAGAGGTGTTCGCTTTTCTCAATAGAGGCAGTGCCAACCAGGCAAGGTTGGCCACGCTCTTGGGCGGCTTCGATTTCCACGATGATCGCTTGCCATTTTTCATCTTCGGTGCGGTAGATCTCGTCATCTTCGTCTAGACGGCCGACAGCCTTGTTCGTCGGAATCTCTAGAACGTCAAGTCCATAAATATCCAGAAACTCGGAAGCTTCTGTTGCCGCCGTTCCGGTCATTCCCGCTAGTTTCTCATATAGGCGGAAATAATTTTGAAATGTAATCGAAGCGAGAGTTTGGTTTTCGGGCTGGATAGCGACGTGTTCTTTGGCCTCAAGCGCTTGGTGTAGCCCTTCAGAATAGCGCCGCCCCGGCATCATTCTGCCGGTGAATTCGTCGATAATCATGATCTCGTCATTCCTGACGATATAGTCTTTGTCTCGCGTGAATAAGGTGTGCGCCTTTAGGGCTTGATTGACGTGATGAACGACGGTGACATTTTCAATGTCATACAATGTGCCGGTCAGAATGCCAGCCTCGCCCAAATGCTCTTCAATCCATTGATTTCCCGACTCGGTGAGTGCCACGGTTCTCTGCTTCTCGTCGAGCTCAAACCGATCTTTGTCGGATATTAAGTCTGGCATATACGAGTCCATCGAATTGTAGAGCTCCGCGCGGTCTTCCACCGGACCTGAGATAATCAGAGGTGTGCGCGCTTCATCAATCAAAATCGAGTCGACCTCGTCAACAATAGCATAGGCGTGTCCGCGCTGGACCATCTCCTCGCGGGACATTTTCATGTTATCGCGCAAGTAATCGAACCCAAACTCGTTGTTTGTGCCATACGTAACGTCGGCTGCGTACTGCTCACGGCGTTGATCATCATCTAGTTCATTGACGATGCATCCCACAGTCAGTCCCAAAAAACGGTAGACCTGACCCATCCATTCGGCGTCTCGCCGCGCGAGGTAGTCGTTGACTGTGACGACGTGCACGCCTCTTGCCGGCAGCGCGTTGAGGTAGACAGCCAATGTCGCCACCAACGTCTTGCCCTCGCCAGTTTTCATTTCCGCGATCTTGCCCTCGTGCAGTGCCATACCACCGATCAGCTGGACATCGAAGTGGCGTTGACCCAGAGTACGTTTGGCTGCCTCGCGAACGGTTGCGAACGCCGGATTGACAAGTTCTTTCAATTTCTTGCCGTTCTTCAGTTCATCGCGGAACATATTGGTTCGGGCCCGCAATTCATCATCGCTTAGTGCCTCAAGCTCTGGCTCCAAGGCGTTTATTGCGTCGACGCGCGAATAGTAGGCGCGGACGCGGCGATCGTTCGACGAACCAAAAATTTTCGACGCAAATTGCCCGAAAGAAATCATAGTCGCTTGTATCCTCGACAGCTGCCGCTTCTCAGAACTCGTCTTCCGCGGCTTCCAACCATCCGCTTTCCCGGTTCTTGCCCGACGGCCCAGGTTTTCACGTTTATGCAACTTCGATAGCGGTCTTGCCAGGGTCAAATGCGCCCGGTGCCCACACGGCAGAGATAGGAAGCCCTGCGGTATGTTGTCAATCTGCGTTGTCCGATCGCCTTTTTCTGGCCCGATTTGCGGTGCTGCCAGAAATTGTGTAGTGCAGGAACAATTCGTTTATCAGAAAGCTCATTAGGGGCAAGCGAGGCCCGCCAAGACTGGTCTGAAGGAACCTTCCCCCATTCTCTCGTCTCCGATCATACGTCAGCGTCTCCTAAGTGGTCGTCATGTTCGTTAATTCAGATGATTGACTTCAGTACCCAAGTGAACGCCAAATTGAAGGCCAATCTTGGCCGTTGGACCATTGCAGGGCACTGAAATAGGGTCCGAGGCGGACGCCGAAAAGCAGACAAAGTGATGGATCACAGTGAGGCGGTATATTCTCAGCTGTCGGTTTCTCGGCTCTTAGTTTCTTTACTGTCGCTGGTTCGATTGGCGGCATCGCGGTCGCTGCTTCCGGGATCTCTGGCGCAGGCGGTCGGCATCAGCTTTACTGGTGGTACTGGTGGTACTGGTGGTAATGGCGGGTCTGTTACTTTTTTCCAAAGAAAGGCGCATTTGCGTTGGATAACTCAGCGAAATCGGTGGTGAAGTCAGTCTGCCTAGCGTTGTCGGCACTCCTGTGCGTCGGTGTACCCCTGGCTGCGGGGCAGGAGCGGATCATAGCTAAGGTTAATGATCGCCCGATCACCGAGGCAGATGTGCGTCTCGCGGAGACCGAAATCGGCGCCGATCTTGAGCAGTTTCCTGCAGACGTTCGGCGGCGGGTAGTCGTTGAGTTTCTCATTCAAAACGAATTGTTTGCCGCAGCAGCGATTGCCGGCGGTTCGCCGGCGATCTCCATGTTCAAAGAGCACAATCACTACTGGGATCGTCGCAGTATGCGTGACACGTATTTTGCGACACATATCAGTGGTCAGATTTCCGAAGCTGCCGTAAGAGCGTTCTACAACAGAAATGTGCGAGATCAGGCGAGAGGCGAGGAAATTCGGGCAAGTCATATCCTTCTTTCAAGTGAAGAAAAGGCGAATGAGATATTTGAACTCATCGCACACGACGGTGATTTTGCCGAATTGGCCAGAGGGCATTCGCTCGACGTCGCCACTCAAGGCACAGGAGGGGATCTGGGTTATTTCTCTCGGGGCAAAATGACGCCAGAACTTGAAAAGGCGGCATTCGCGCTTCCTGTTGGAGATGTTTCATTTCCAGTGAGGTCACAGTTCGGATGGCATGTCATCAAGGTGGTGGACAAGCGCAAGCGGCCTCCGCCACCCTACGATGCTGCGAAAAATCGCATTCTTGACCGCCTGCAGCGCGATCGGGCCAAGGCTCTCAGCGAAGACTTGCGGGCCAAAGCTAAAGTCGAAATATTTGGTCCGACAGCGGCGCAGTAGTCGGCCCGGAGGGACCAATTACCCAGCCTTCGACAGTGCTAGGAAAACTAGAATTTGAACAATGCCTCAAGCAACAAAATCTGATGCTCACCTTAGCTGTTCATAGGAGATACGGTGGCGGAAATGGTAAAAGAAATTCTGTGCTCACCGTTTGCGCCAGCGACGGTGCCCCAAATGCCGGTCATCGGAGGGGTCAGGTTTGCGGCCGTCGAAGCCGGGATCAAATACCAAAACCGAAAGGATCTCCTTCTTGCCGTGGTGGACGAAGGCACTGTGGTTGGCGGCGTCCTCACCAAATCGAAGACACGCTCCGCGCCCGTGCTTTGGTGCCTTGAACAGCTAGCGCATGGTCGTGCCCGCGCGCTCGTTGTGAATGCCGGAAATGCCAACGCCTTTACGGGGCAGCGCGGCGACGCAACTGTAAAATTGAC
Source organism: Hyphomicrobiaceae bacterium (assembly GCA_051009975.1). Classification (GTDB taxonomy): domain Bacteria; phylum Pseudomonadota; class Alphaproteobacteria; order Rhizobiales; family Hyphomicrobiaceae; genus Tectiglobus. Next base: position 23,433 of record JBPCWA010000167.1, on the reverse strand, counting down.
TGCCAAGTCGGCCGCGGAAGCGGTCGGCTGCCCAACGGAAGAGGTTTATTTGGCCTCCACCGGCGTTATCGGAGAGCCCTTGGAGGCTGCAGATTTCGCCCATCGATTAAGCGATATGGCCGACAATCTCAGCCCGCACGCATGGGCAGATGCCGCCAGCTCAATTATGACGACGGACACTTTTCCGAAAATGGCAAGCACTTCGATTGGCCAAGGTAAGGAGACAATTCAGATCGCCGGAATTGCCAAAGGTTCAGGTATGATTGCACCTAATATGGCGACGATGCTGTCGTTCATATTTACCGACGCAAAGATCAGCCAGTCGATTCTGCAAGACCTTACGGCTCGGGCTGCCAGCAAGACGTTCAACTGCATTACGGTGGATAGCGATACGTCGACGAGTGATACTCTTTTGGTCTTTGCAACGGGTGCCAGTGCTGCCAGCGTCATCGCGTCAGAGACGCACATCAGCGAATTTGGCGCGGCACTGCACGATGTAATGCAAGATCTGGCCTTTCAGGTTGTTAGAGACGGCGAAGGTATTTCGAAGTTCATAACCATCCGTGTTACCGGAGCGGAAAACAACGAAGCAGCTCACCGGATTGCTATGGCGATGGGGAATTCACCGCTGCTCAAGACGGCGATTGCTGGCGAGGACGCGAATTGGGGCCGGGTCGTAATGGCGGTGGGAAAAGCAGGCGAACAGGCAGATCGAGACCGCTTGCGCATCCAGTTCGGTCCATACCTGCTTGCAAACGATGGCGAGCGCGTATCCGACTATAGGGAAGATCTCGTCTCGGACTATATGAAGAATGATGAGATCAAGATCGAAGTCGATGTCGGAATTGCTTCGGGTTCCGCGACTATATGGACGTGCGATCTCACGCACGGGTATATCTCGATAAACGCCGATTATCGCAGCTAAATCGCGAGGTCGTTAGGTCTCCAATGGATGAAGACTTTTGGCGCGATGCATGGCGAATGGGTCGCGCAGCCTTCCACGAGGGTAAACCCAATGCCAGTCTGATTCAGTATTGGAACAAGACCGCATTGCCAAAAGGGACGACGGTGATCGTTCCTTTTTGCGGCAAGAGCATCGATATGATCTGGTTGGCCGAGCAGGGCCATTTCGTCATAGGCATTGAGATTGCGGAAATGGCTGTTGAGGCATTTTTTGCCGAGAATTCTCTCAGGAGGACAGTTGATCCGGAAAGCAGCTTTAGCGTTTCGCGGTCCGGCAGGCTTGAGATCTGGTGTGGCGATTTCTTCCAGCTGCCAAGAGAAGTGATTGCGCGTGCGCACGGACTTTTCGATCGTGGTGGGCTTATTGCGCAGCCGCGCGAAATGCGCGCGAAATACGCAAGAAAGCTCAATGCTGATCTTGTGCCGAGCGCTCGAATGTTATTAATGTGCGTCGATTACAATCAGAGTGAAATGCCAGGCCCTCCGTTTTCCGTATCAGATCTCGAGATCTCTGATCACTTTAGCAGTCGCTTCGAGGTTGAGCGTGTCCACGAAGAACACCTGACCGCGGTGCCTGAGCGCTTTGCGTCGCAAGGACTGACCACTTTACGACGCACAGTTCACCTTCTCAAGGGCCGTCAGTGATGGCAATGGGCAAACCGATCATCCTCGTTGCAGCAGGGGCGCTCGTTGATCGCGACGATCGCGTCTTGATTGCCAAGCGTCCGATCGGGAAGACGTTCGCAGGCTTGTGGGAATTTCCAGGGGGGAAAGTTCAAGCCGGCGAAACACCCGAAATGGCGCTGATTCGCGAACTCAACGAGGAACTCTCGATCGTAGTCTGCGATACTTGCATTGCGCCATTCACGTTCGCATCCCACAGTTACGACACTTTCCATCTCGTCATGCCTCTGTATCTCTGTCGGACGTGGGACGGAGAAATACTGCCTCGGGAAGGTCAGGAGATTGCCTGGGTACGGGCGATGCGTCTTGGCGACTACCCGATGCCACCGGCCGATCAACCACTTATTCCGTGGTTGCGCGACCTATTGGGCTGATTTCCTTACGGAGGTCCTTGTGGTCGGCAACCAAGCTCAACAGGCTTGCACAGCCAGCGTCGAAGATTTGGCTCTTGTCGGGCACGGCGTAGTAGTCACCCTTCTCGGTCGTAAAAATTTGCGCAGTCATGGTCAGGCCAGTAACGCCGTCGACAGTTCCTGCGGCAAACGATACTTGACCGCTGCCGATTGCCTCAAAAAATAGTGTAGAGCCACAACGTCCACAAAATCCGCGGCGACTTGTGGGACCGGACTCGTACCACGTTAGGTATTCATCGCTGATTATTGTGAGATTTTCTCGCTTTGCAGCGGACGCCGCCATGAAATGTCCAGTCTGTTTGCGACATTGCACGCAGTGGCACCCGATAATCGATCGAAAGGGCGGATTGACACGATATGTGACCGCCTCACACAGGCAGCTTCCACAAAGGTGTTCCACTATCATGCTCCCGTTCGGCTAGCATATGAGAACGATATCGTCTCAGACTAATCCATGAGCGATTCGATTGGAAAGCGACGTGTCGCAATGGTTGCTGTTGATGGCGAAATCAACGCCCTGCGGATGCCCGTGGGTGCAGCTGCGGTGAGTTCGAATTCATTGCGCGCACTTTGCGTGCTTTGTTATCAGCCTCGGTTGTTTTTAGGATCAATATTGTTTCACATGCAACTATCATTTATCATCACTATTATGGCTGTTTGAGACGCTTTCGCCAGATTCTCGCTCTGGAACGCCCAATGCGTCAGCCAATCGTCGTGATGCTGAACCCGGTTGCAGCGGTTTCTGTTGGCTCGCGTGCGGTGCCCATCCAGTCAGCGTTACAATTTCGAATGTTGCTGTTACGCGTTCGTCAGGTGTTGAAAAGTGATCGGTGTACTCTTCAATTATTCGAAATAGCAATGAACGTGTCATCGGGACCTTGCGTCGGTCGGCAAGTGCATTGCCCGCGCCCATGGCTTTGAGCTCACGCATGAGATGAAGTGGGGTCTCATAGGTCGCTATCAGGCTATCGGAATCGGCGACCGGTAGAGCGAATCCGGCGCGCTGAAGTAGTCCACCTAGTTCGCGAACATCGGCAAAAGGTGCCACACGGGGCGAGGCACCGCCAGATACCTCAGCTTCCGCGTGCAATGTCGACAGGCGCAACTCGTGTAGTGTTTCTCCTGCCGCAATGGCTCCGAGAAAAAGACCGTCGGGCTTTAAGAGACGCTGTATTTGCGTGAGCACCCCGGGCAAGTCATTCACGTACTGTAGTGTTAGTCCAGCCACTACCAAGTCAAACGCGCCATCTCTAAAAGGAAGAGCTTCCTCGTCTCCAACAACTGACGCTCGGATTCTATGCTCACCGGAGTGGTGAGTGATATCGAGATCGACAATCGTACTGGCCGGTGAGACTGCGTCCGCATCGATTAGGGCGGCGGACAATCTGCCGGTTCCAGATCCAATGTTGAGAACCAGGTTGAAATCACGGTTGATCATTGACAGTCGTTCGATGAAATCGCCGCTGACATGAGCCAACAGGAAATCTGGAACGTCGCCGCGCTCGGCGGCGCGTTTCCTCAGGAGGTTGACGCGCCTGCGATCGAAGATCTTCGGAACTGTGCTGAAAGTCGCGGTGATGGCGTCTGCCTCCTTGGTCAGGTTCATTTCATTCTTGGCAGGCGCCGCAGACGGGCTATCTGCGAAATTGATCGACGTACTGCTGCCTCATCCGAACGAGTCTACTAACGCCAATCGATCGGGTCGCCATGATGCGCAAGGTATTCAACATCCACTCATCGGTCCTTTTGCCGCCTGTTCAGCGTTTGAACCATTCTCATAATACCTTCGTCATAAAGACTTGTCGCAAGGCACGCCACGCCGGGACCTTTGTCTGATTGGGGTTTCGCTGGAAGATCCGCCGGGAAAAACTGGTGCCGCCACGAAACGCAACGCAATTCTATGCGTCGATTTTGATGTAGGCTGTACACGGTATTGTGAATGCTCTAGAGTTTATCAGTACCGACGATTTGCCCTTGCTCGTCGACTTGGGCGAGGTTCGGGCGAGGTTCGGGCGAGGTTTGGGCGTGGTGTTGACGTGAAACTGCTATGAGCTTCAATGAGTAAAGGGCGCGCGGGGCGTTAGATACGATTTGGTACACTTTGTCCCTTATGATGGCCCTTATGTGGGAAAAGACCGAGCCCCATTTACCGAGGGTCAGTATCGCACCGGAATCATCTGAAAGTCCGCACCGTATGGCGAACATCACGATCTACACCACCTTGCTCTGCCCCTATTGCGTCATGGCCAAACGGCTTTTGAAACAGAAGGGCGTCGTCTTCGATGAGGTCAATATCGGCTTGAGCTCATCAAAGCGAGCCGAGATGCGAGAGCGCGCTGGAGGAAGCCATACGGTACCGCAAATCTTCATTGGTGAGAATTATGTTGGCGGTTGCGATCAGCTCTATGAGTTAGATCGTCAAGGCCGCCTTGATTCGATGTTGGAAGCGGCATGACCGAGGTTGAATCGTTTCGTGCGGCTCTGATCCAGACATGCACTAGTGCAGACCTGGAGCGTAATCTCGCGCAGGTAACCAGGCAAATCCATGAAGCGGCCGATGCTGGCGCAGCATACATTCAAACGCCAGAAGTCACGAATATGATGGCCCATCGCGGGGCTATACAACTTGAAAACTGTCAGCCTGACGACGGCGCCAATGTCGCCGTGAACCATTTTGCGGATGTTGCTGCTGAATGCCGGGTGTGGCTGCACATAGGCTCCATCGCAGTGCGTTTGAGCGATGAATTGCTCGCGAACCGATCATTCTTGTTCGCCCCCGACGGACAAGTCGCAGCACGTTACGATAAGATCCATATGTTCGATGTGTCGGTCGATGAAGATAACCGCTATTCGGAAAGCCGGCGTTATGCGCCGGGAGATCGAGCCGTCGTGGTGTCGCTGCCTTGGATCAGTCTTGGGCTGACAATCTGCTATGACATGCGCTTTCCAGGCCTGTATCGCGACCTGGCCAAAGCAGGAGCGCAGATGATTGCAGTGCCTTCAGCGTTTACCGTGCCGACGGGAAAGGCGCATTGGCATGCGTTGCTGCGCGCGCGCGCGATTGAAGCGCAGAGCTTCATTTTGGCAGCCGCACAGGCTGGCGAGCACGAGTCTGGTCGAAAAACTTACGGTCACAGTATCGTGATTTCACCGTGGGGGGAGGTGTTGGCGGAGGCAGATGGACTTAACACGACCGTAATTTATGCCGATATTCGTGCTGCGGAGGTGGTCGCGGCGCGCGATCGCATTCCCTCACTGATGAATGACAGACCCTATCAGGTCGCTTGGGCCGAGAAACTCGAACGCCAAAGAGCAAAATTGAAAACAGAGCACTATGATCCGCTATCAACTTGAGTGTCCAGAAGGGCATAATTTCGACTCCTGGTTTCAAAACAGCAGCGCATTTGAAAAACTTGTCGCAGCAAAGCAGATCGGTTGTCCGAAATGTGGTTCGACAGAGATCACGAAGAGTATCATGGCGCCGAACGTCGGCGTTAAGGCAAACAAGAAGGCGGTAGTGCCGGTGCCAGCGCAGCCACCTTCTGCCCCTGTAGATCCAAAGATAGAAGCGGCGCGCCGGGAAGCTCTGGCTGCGATGCGCAAGTTGCGCCAAGTCGTCGAAGAGAACGCACACTATGTTGGCCCTCAGTTTGCCGAAGAAGCGCGTAAGATCCACTACAAGGAAGCGGAGGAAAAGGGAATTTACGGTGAGGCGACCGTCGCAGAAGTGAAAGAGCTGGCGGAAGAGGGCATCGAATGCCATCCGTTGCCCATTTTGCCCGAGGATCAGAACTGAACAGTATAGCTCAGGCGGCAAGATGCGCGGCCGCTTCCGGATTAACAACATGCGTCGGCCGGCGACCTCGTGCGACGTCTACAATGGATTGCAGTGCAGTCGACGCGATATCCGCGAAGCACTCATCGGTCCAGCATAGCGAGTGTGCAGTTATGATGGTGTTGTCCATGGTGAGCAGCGGGCTGTCCGCCGCGATTGGCTCGACCTCGGTCACGTCCAGTCCAGCACCGGCCAAACGGCGAGACTCGAGCGCGCGAACGAGTGCGGCCTCATTATGGATCGGTCCGCGACCGACGTTTATGTAGAACGACCCTGGTTTCATCAGTTGAAAGGTCTCGTCGTTCATCAAATGTCGTGTTTCGTCGGTGAGCAGGCAGCAGACCACGACAAAGTCGGCCTTTCGTAGCACCGTGTCCCGTTCGTGCAGCGAGCCGCCGACTTGCTCGATGTCTTTGGCGATCGCGTAAGGGTCTGCGGCAATGACGTCTCCGAAGAATGGCCGGGCCAGTTTTATTATCTCTTTTCCGATGCTGCCAGCACCGATCAGGCCTAGCGTCCGTGTCGTCAGGCCATAGCCCATGTAGTCGACGCGGTCGTTCCACCGACCTGCACGAACAAGACGGTCCTTGTCAAACAGCCGGCCGGCCAACGCGAATAACATTGTCATCGTCGCGACGGCAACCGGTCTTCGCACGGCTATGGGTGTGTTTGTGACAACTACACCGTTGGTCGTCATGGCAGCGACGTCTACCGTGTCAAATCCAACACCGTTTCGCGCAATGATTTTGCAGCGACAATCGTTGCGGGCGACAGAACCGGCACCTACAAGCGGGAGATTTACGTGCAAGCCATCGTAGCGCGCCATAATGTCGGGGGTAATCTCGTTGACGGTCTCGGGCAACCACTCCCACGAAATTTGCTCGTTTCCTTTTAGTACGTCGAATGCGCGCTTTGGAAAACAAGGCTCGCCAGTCGCCGTCATGAGATCTCGTGTTGAGGCTATTTTGAAGGTCATTTCTTCGCTCCTGCCTTTCTGCCGCGTGTCGATTTTCTCGGCTGCCGATCGCGAATGCTGTCGAGAATTTCGGCCGCTCCGGCCATCAGGAGACCGTGGTCCGTTCCGCAAGCTAGCATGTTGAAACCGTGATCTTGGTAGTCCCGCGCCCAGCTGGAATCCGTCGGCATGAACCCCAATCCCTTCTTGTGCTTATTGCCCGCTGCAACAACCCGTTTGAGCGCGTCAAGATATTTGGGATGATCGAATTGGCCGGGGACACCCAAGAAATTTGTGAGGTCGAAGTGACCGACCCACAAAACATCAATTCCGTCAATCGCAGCAATGTCCTCGACCGCTTCAAGTCCGCGTTCGGTTTCGATTTGAGCGATCACAATAGTCTCGGCATTCGCCCGATTGATCTTGTCGAGGGGGGAGCCGGCCTCGTAGTCGTCGTGTGAGAACCCAAATGCAGCGCCTCGGCGGCCAGTCGGAGGATAGCGTGTCGCGGAGACGATCGACTCCGCCTCCACGCTACTTTCCACCATTGGAATCATGACGCCTTTGGCTCCCACGTCCAACGCCCTTGAAAGATATGCGTATTCGGATCTTGGAACGCGAGCCATGGGTGTTACGCCGAGCCCGCGGCAGTGAGCAACCTGCTCTTTCAAGGTTTCATACCCAAGGCCCGTATGTTCCATATCGTAGATGATGAATTCGGCGCCGGCCAGTTTCAGGCATTGCGCGATGCCGGGAGTGAAGAATTCGAATACCATCGCCCCGAGAACAGGCTCGCGTGCCATGGCGCGAGCGCGTAACGATGTTTTTTTCATTTGATATCAGCCTCCCATGCAGTTCTAACGATTATCTTTTTGGACAAGACTCTGTAGCGGCGTGAGCCGAAGTTCAACTATGCGAACCGTAACCCGCGAAGACGAGAAACGAAAGGCGCGACGGTTACTACTGCGCCCGCTGCGATCTCAGTGGTGACGATCTTAAACCCGCTCATTTGGTAACACCTGGCACTGGCTGTACGCCCGCATATCGGACCCCCGACAACCGATGCATGTCATGTTTCCAGGTGGTAAGGTCGGATTGCTTGAATTCGTTCAGATGCTCGTGTCCGCAAGCGCGCGCCATCACCTGCATTAGCTGTACGGAAGTTTCTAGAAAGTTTTTCAGCCGGTCCGCGGACTTCTCGACAATGAGTCTTGAGGTAAGGTGCGGCTTCTGAGTTGCGATGCCGACTGGGCAGTTGTTGGTGTGGCAGGCTCGCATGCCAAGACAGCCTATAGCTTGTATGGCAGCATTTGAGATGGCTATTGCATCTGCGCCAAGCGCCATCGCTTTGACGAAATCGGCAGGCTTGCGCAGTCCTCCGGTAATGACAACCGTTACATTGCTGCGAGCTTTTCTGTCCAGATGTGTACGAGCTCGTGCTAGCGCAGGTATGGTCGGGACCGAAATATTGTCGCGAAATATTATTGGCGCGGCGCCAGTGCCTCCGCCGCGACCGTCGAGGATGATGTAGTCAACTCCAACTTCCAGCGCCGCGTCGATATCGTCTTCGATGTGTTGGGCTGAGAGCTTGTAGCCGATAGGTATTCCCCCCGTTCGATCGCGAACCTCATCGGCAAATGACTTGATCTGAGAGACGTCGGTCCAGTCAGGGAAGCGTGGCGGGGAAACGGCCGGTTCGCCTTCCGCAAGGCCACGCACAAGCGCGATCTTTCCTTTTACCTTCTCTCCTGGTAAGTGACCGCCCGTGCCGGTTTTGGCACCTTGGCCACCCTTGAAATGAAACGCCTGTACGACCGAGAGCTTGTCCCAAGAAAATCCAAAGCGGCCAGATGCAAGTTCGTAGAAATAACGGCTGTTAGCCTGTTGCTCCTCCGGCAGCATGCCGCCCTCGCCAGAGCATATACCTGTTCCCGCTTGGTCAGCTCCCATCGCCAGCGCGACCTTTGCTGGCTCTGAAAGCGCGCCGAAACTCATGTCCGAAACGAATAGTGGAATATCCAACTGAAGTGGTTTCTGGGCATTCGGGCCGATCGTTACGTCTGTGCCCACTGCGGCTTCATCAAGCAAGGGCGGTCTGCTCAATTGTGCCGTCAGGATTTGAATGTCATCCCAAGTTGGTAGTTGATCCCGGGGTACACCCATTGCAGAAACTGGACCGTGATGACCGGTTTTGCTCAATCCGTCGCGCGCGTAGCCTTGGATGAGCTTTACGTGGGGCTCCAGTGGGTCGCCGTGAAGATCGGCATATGTTCCTTGGTAGGCATCCCGGTCGTAGGGTTGCGGATTTGTACGTTCCCATTCGACGATTTCGTCTTCGTCGATCCAGATCTCGTCTGCTTCGATCCAGCTCGAAAATTTGTGTAGGACTTCATTGTTGGCGTAGGCGCTAATGCCAGTTTGAATTCGGTAGTCCCATTGGTGCAGTCCACAAATCAGATTGTCACCTTCTACATAGCCATCGGACAGAAGTGCGCCGCGGTGTAAGCATCGACCATAGAGTACCGAAACGCTTTCGTCATAGCGGATGATGACCAGATCAACGTTGGCGACAAGACCGTAGATTGGGGAGCGGTCGGTTAGGTTAGACCACTTTGCAATTGACACTTTCTTCACTGGATCAATCTCCCGTACTGTTAGGATACTTTGCGACTGATGCGTGTTGGCATTTCTGGGACCGTTTCGTTGTCGGGGCAATCGCCCAGTCTTTCGGCCCGGCGCGCGTACCACTGCGCCAGCGGAGCCGCCGTAGCGCCATGCGCAAAGACCGAGAGAACTATTGTCAGAACGGCGGTGGTGAGGATTGTTTTTGTAGTTCCAGAATTATGCTGCTCAAGGACAAGAAGACCAAATAAAATTGATGCTAGTCCACGTGGACCGAACCATCCGAGGAAAATGACCGTCGGTGTGCTCAGCCCGATTCCGATGAGTGACAGGGCGACGGGAACCATTCGAATGATTGTTAGGCTGAGGATCGCGTAGAGCAGCATCGGCCAGGTTACATGTCCAGCTAGCTCAGGCAGCATGACCGCGCCAAAGATCAGAAACGCGAGCAAGACCAGCATCTGACCTTCGGCTTCTGCAAATTCTAGAATGAACTTGCGCTGACCATCGAGCAGATAGCCAAAGATCAAGCCGGCCACGAAAACTGAAATGAAGCCGTTACCGCCAATGGATTCGGCCAACGCAAATGCCGCTGCGAGGGTCGCAAGAACCATCGGTCCTTCGAACGCATCCTCCATCCACGATTTCTGGTGGGCCCGCAAAGCGAGGCATCCCACTATTGCGCCGACGGCGAGGCCCGCGATTGGTCCCAACGCCAGCTGCCGTGCGGCGAAACTGAAGAGATCGCCGGCGGCTTCAATCGTGGCCTCTGCAGTCAAGAGCGCCGCAAACAGATATACAAGCGGGACGGCGATTCCATCGTTGAGTCCGCTTTCGACGTTTAATGCTTGGCGAATACGAACTGGTACATCACGGTTGGAGACCACGGCTTGACCAAGGGCGGCATCTGTCGGCGCCAGCACGGCGGCTAGCAGTGCGGCTTCAACCCAGCCGAGCCCAAGGGGGAAACAGGCGGCAACAATGGTGCCTAGTGCGATGGTTAGCGGCAATCCGACAAGAAGCATTCGTCGTGGCACATCGTGGTCGCGCAGCAGCATGCGAAGGTCCATGCGTGCGGCGTCAGAAAACAACACAAGCGCCAGCGTGATCTCGGCCAGCGTGTGTATTGCACCGTGAGAGACTGGCGTTTCCATCAAGTCCAGACCACCCGCTCCAATGGCTAATCCGAACAACACGAATGCCATTGGTGGAGTTAGCATACTGTAGCGCAAGCGAGCCGAAGCGAGACCGTAGATCAGAACAGCAAGCCCTATCGCCAATAGACCCAACATCGTGCACTTGCCTTTGGATTAGACCATCAGACCTGACAATATGATTTTATTGCCGCGCTTGGCCCTCTATCTTGTCAGCACCGCGACCTGCTGGGAACGTTAACTCGTCCAATGCCAAACTTTCCACTATCTGCGAACAGCCATCTCCATACTCTCGCGAAGGGCAGCACCCATGACCGATGCAGACAACAACAATTTGATTTGGCACAAAGTTTCCGAGCTTGGTGATCTTGTCGAGGGTCGAGTCAAGACGGTTACCGCGGCTGGCAAGCAACTCGCCCTGGTGCACTATAATGGCAAGTTTGCTGCAATGGACAACCGATGCCCTCACCAAGGCGGTCCACTTGGAGAGGGCTCTATCGAAACGGGTGCCGACGGTAGGTGTTGGTTGCGCTGCCCGTGGCACGGTTGGGATTTTGATCCGTTGACAGGTAAGCCGCCAGGCGGGCATGCCGATACCGGTCAGCAGATGTATCCAGTAGATGTCCGCGTCGACGGGATCTACATCGGTCTTGAGCCGGTGGCCGATCGCAGTCGCACGGTTACTGACGTTATGGTGGAAACCATGGTTGAATGGGGGGTGAAGTCGGTCTTTGGCATGGTAGGACACTCAAATCTCGGCTTGGCCGAAGCGTTAAGGGTCCAGGAGACGGCCGGGAAGTTGACCTACTACGGAATTCGTCACGAGGGCGCCGCGTCTTTCGCCTGCGCCGGGTACGCGAAGTTGACAGGCCAGCCCGCAGCCTGCCTTGCAATCGCAGGGCCTGGTGCGACGAACCTGTTGACCGGACTTTGGGACGCAAAGGTCGACCGCGCACCCGTGCTCGCGATGACAGGACAGGTGAACGTACAAGTCTTCGGTCCCGGCGCTTTTCAGGAAATTGATCTTGCGTCGGCGTTTCAGGCCGTTAGTCGCTTTAGCCAGACCGTGCTCCATACTTCTCGTCACGCTGAGCTGATGGCATTGGCCCTAAAAAACGCGATTGTCGAGCGCGACGTTGCTCACTTGATATTTCCGGACGATGTGCAGACGCTGCCTGGCGATAGAGCAAAGCCGGCGTTGCCAAGCGGACGCCTGAGCGAGACCTGCATTTCGCCTTCAGCCAGTGAATTTGACGCGGCAGCCATGGCTATCGCGGCGGCGAGGAGACCGATCATTGTCGTGGGTTACGGCGCTCGAGACGGTATGGAGGACATCGTAGCCTTGGCCGAAGTGCTGAATGCCCCAGTTCTGACAACGTTCAAGGCAAAAGGGCAGATTTCCGACAATCACCCATTAGCGGCGGGTGTGCTTGGTCGCTCAGGTACACCCATTGCCAGTTGGTTTATGAACGAGACCGACCTCATCATCGCGTTCGGTGCCTCGTTCTCAAATCATACCGGGATTGATCCCGCGCGGCCGATTGTTCAAGTTGACTTTGAGCGCATGGCGTTGGGTAAATTTCATCCGGTGGCCTATCCAGTGTGGGGTGAGGTTGCGACAACCGCTCGGTTGTTTCGCAAGGCGATCGGCCGCTTTGCAGCCCAGGACCAACGACCTGAACTGGCTGCACGTTGGTCGTCGTGGCGGGAAGAGAAACGGAGTCGTCTCGAAGATGACACGGGGCACGGCATAAACTCAGCAAGCGTATTCGATGCGCTTACGGCTGCTGTTCCCGACAACGCAATAATTGCACTGGACGTCGGTAACAACACGTATTCGTTTGGTCGATATTTTGAGTGCGAGCGACAGCGTGTCCTGATGTCTGGCTATCTTGGGTCGATCGGCTTTTCCTTCCCGGCCGCCATGGGAGCGTGGGCAGCGACTCAAGACTTGGCCGCGTTTGCCGATCGCAAAGTCGTGTCGGTCAGCGGTGATGGAGGATTCGGCCAGTACATGGGTGAGTTCACGACGGCCGTAAAATACAATATGGACATTACTCACATTTTGCTGAACAACGCCCAGCTTGGAAAAATCTCCAAGGAGCAGCAGGCGGGGGAGTGGCCCATTTGGCAGACCTCGCTCGTCAATCCAAGCTTCGCTGCTTATGCCCGGCTTTGTGGAGGCAAGGGAATCAAGGTTACGGATCGCTCGGAGCTGCGCTCTGCGATTGACGAAGCTCTGGACTTCAATGGTCCAGCATTGGTCGAAATCATGACGGATGCGGAGCTAATTTAAGAGGAGATCGGGCCAACGATCGGTGGAGAGTGGCGGCGAGCTTATGGAAGCACGGTTGCAGTCGCACGCTACCGTCCTATGGTCGGCCCGCACGTCGCGGGACTGGTTGCCGGCTGAAGCCGACAACAGCCACACGAGCCTCTCTTGGAATTCCCAGTCCGACCGTCTTGAGACTCCCTTGTTTCGGCCAGCCTTGCGACGGCCGCTTCGCCAGCGTCATCTGGAGCGATTGGAAACTGGCATACGGACGGCTTCGTTACCGCGACTGGGAAGGCTGACGACATCGACGGTGCAGCCGATCAGCGAGATTCGACGGAGGAGTATGTCGTCGAGGCTATCGATGTGTGTCTTCAATTGCTCGACAATGTGGTGTCGCGGAGGTTCTCCACGGGAATGGGACCCGTGCGATGCAGCCCTGGGGAGGGGGGGCTACTTCGAGAAGCGACTCGCCAACCATTGGACGAGCGATAACAATATGATCGAACCACATCCCCACAGGATGATGTTGAATTCACTTAAGACGGTCCCTTGAGTCCACCAACGCACAACGCTTCCATAGGGCGAAAAAAGCTGAAGCCCTAACAAGCCGTCGTTTCCCCAAGGAGCTTTCCAGATCCAGAAGCGGGATGCATAGAAGAGGCCGAGGCTGAGCAGTGCCACCGACACAAGCCCAATGCCGTGCATAACTGCACTTGCTATTGTCTTCATCGCCAGGCCCCCGTTGTCACAACACTTTCAATGTATCAAGGTCAATTTTGAATATCAGGATTGTTCCGCGTCTTTCGACTTCACCGTCAATTGACACATAGATTGCAACATGGTCCAACAATCGTTGTGGAAGCGGCTCTCCGTTTTGATCCCCCATCACGAAAAACTCAGTTCCGTCGACCGGTGCCGCAGATACGAAAACCGGCGGGATCCCACCAATAAGACATAGATTTGCGCAGGCTCGGTGGGCAAGGCCTCGTCCTGGTCGCATAGCACCGGCAAGACACTTACCATCACAAATTTCACCTTTAAGGCGCCATCTGCCCATGGATTGAGGTGGCACACCAACAGTCACATCGTCTGTGCCAACGACGTCGCTTTGACCGCCGCCCACTTGCAGTGCGTCAATGCTGCCGCGTTTGAGCGCAATCCCTTTCACCGTGACCATTTGGCCATCGAACTTTGCAAATTTTCTTTGGACCCCATTCTTGCCAATGCCAGACAGAAGCAAGGTCCGCCCGTTCGGAATACGATCGCTGCCGCGCGTTACGTGAAGCATTGGATAGGGTTTGAGGTCTACCACTCCTGTCACGGTCTGTGGCCCCCAGCCCCACTGAAATGCTCCGTCACCCGTGTCGTCCTGCGCCGTTCCAAGCGCAAGAGCCAATGCGGCGAAACAACCTACTAAGCCTGCCGCTATACTGGCGAGAAACAATTTTAGTCCCGGAGGCGTCGGAAGATACCCGACATAGAATGGGGTTCTAGAATGGTCGGTCATGGAGCGGATTCCGGTATTGAAAGCGGTTCGACGTAAGTACCTGGTGGATTTGCCAAAGCGTTGACAAGTACGGTCGTGCCGGAAAGGCGTAACTCGTAGGTGGGAACTTTCTCCGTAAACGGTTCAGGTGATCTGCCGTCGCTTAGTCGATACTGAAAGCCGTGCCAAGGACAGGTTACACATCCTTCAGAAATTTTACCTTCTCCCAGGGGACCGTTTTGATGTGCGCAGGCGTTGCTAAGGGCCGACAGCGTTGCGCCGTCGCGAAAAACCGCTACACGTTGGCCATCTTGAAGACGCGCGACACGCGCACGTCCATCGACAAATTGAGATAGCTCTCCGACGACGTGCCAGTCGCCGAAATCTTGACTGGTCTTTTCGCGGGTACCTTCATTGGCGCTTTTCTCGACGCCGTGACGGGGCCCTTCACCAGCGACGTCAAGACGTTGTGCGATTTGGCCGGATCTGACTGTCTCTTTCAGAGCGGCCATGGCATGCAAGGCGCAAACCAGTACGACAGATCCACCGACGATGACAGGGAAGACAGCGTGAGTCGTGTCCTGTAGGGCGCCGAGTGCGATGTGAAGAACAATCAATGCGTAGGTGGGGTATAGGAGATAGTGGAGTCCTTTCCAGACGGGTGGCGAGAGAAACTTGAGCCAGAAATCGTGGCTCGTTGCAGCCAGGATAGCGAGGGAGAAAAGTGCGAGCACGCCCGCCGTTTCAATGGGAAAGCCCAAGATCTGCGTGTAGCTAACGTTTGAGACGAAAACGGCTTCAAACCGCGGAATTGGACTGAAGTTAAAATACCAATTCACGATGAAGAATGCGTGGGTCAATGCCACAAAGAATGTCACGACACCGAAATGACGTCGGTTGTACAAGAGTGGTAAGGACCGTCGATCTAGTATGGCCATGGGCCCAATGCACAAAATCACGGTCAACATCAAGAATGCGCATGTGCCGAATGCGCGCGCTCGAAGAATAGCTCCGTCTATCTGTTGAGCATGATCAAGGAGCATTGGAGCAACGCGCAGGTAAGTTAGGATGTAGACCGCGACCAAAAGAGCAAGCACAATGTCATAGAGAATTTTCGATCGCGTCCATTGCACTGGTGTGTACTTGGC
This sequence comes from Hyphomicrobiaceae bacterium, assembly GCA_051009975.1. Taxonomy (GTDB): domain Bacteria; phylum Pseudomonadota; class Alphaproteobacteria; order Rhizobiales; family Hyphomicrobiaceae; genus Tectiglobus. The sequence goes on along the minus strand of JBPCWA010000167.1, from coordinate 7,898 downwards.
GTTCATGCCTAGTGCCCCTACCGATTGGAAGCGTCGAGCTTGACTGCGCCGTCTTTGCTCGGCCACTGTTGGCGCACCATCATTGCACCGACAAAAATGACTGGAATCAGGACCACCAGCACGCACCACACCCTGCCATGCGCGGCACGCAGCGCCCTATAGTGGCTGGGCCAGCTGGCGCGCGATGTGGCCAGTAACCACCATCGCCAGAGAACGAGGGGCCATAATAGCAAGATGGCAGGTATTAGCAGTGGCCGGAATGTGTAAGAGTTTCGTGCGTCCTCGTCGATTTGATGGATTCCAAATAGCAAGAACGTAACGGACACGAGTGCACCGATGTAAAGCCAAAGGGTTGCCAACCACGGCAGAGGGGAGCCAAGTACACTTTCCATCCTTCACATTCCTGTTCCGTTGATCGGCGTCAACAATACCTAGCGAAACTCCGAAATTTCGCATAGTCCCAGGACGGCTCAACATCGTTGAACAAGACTTGTCCTGAACGTGAACGTCTCGAGAAGTGCACTAAATGCCATGGGCGCGGATGCCTCTTCGACCTGAAACGTGGCGGTCATCGCCTTTTGGATCCGAGAATCGTGGGGATATTTGCTGGGAGCCGCCTTCAGAGTTAACAGGCTGCGAAAAGCCAGGTGGCCATTGTGACCCTGTTGACCAAGTGCTCTGGCTCTGAGTTTGAAGGCTTCGGTCTTGGTGCCAACTGGCCTTACCCATCTGGCAAAAAGAGCTATGATGACAAGTCTTCAACGCGAATGTTTCTTCAGTGAATTCATGAGAGCAACGGTCAAGTGGCAGTGATCGAGTAGCGGAGCCTCAGTCCAGCCGTCGCAGCGCTGGAACATCGAAAAACGAGCGATTGGCCTCGACCTCCGCGTCGGCGGGGGCTGTTCCCAAATCCTTTAGCATATCACCGTGCAGCCGTTTTAGCGCTTGGCGCTGGCGGTGGACCAGCAACACAAATTTCGCCTTCTCGACCCTAAAGGTCAGGCTCATTCGGACTGAAGGTCGTGCAATAGAAAGCTGATCGGAGCCCAACATTTGGGCTTGCATGAAGGCCTCCCCTGGAATGGGTAGGCCGCAACGCCCCTGATCAGCCGTCTGATACTGGCGCGGCCCGACGAGATCTGTTCTTCATCAGATAGGTCACGGGCTTGCATAATGATATCGAATATATTCTATATCTTGCATAAGGAATGGTTGTTAAGGTGATGAGGATGCCAAGAGACTTTGATGTCTCGCTGCTGCGGGCGTTTATCACTGTCGTAGACACTGGCACCCGACGCTGAGCGCTTGTTGGCACAAGCACAGAAGTTGGTCGCCCTGAACGGTGAGACCTGGGGAATGATGACGACTCCGAGCTATCGGGGTAAAGTTCGACTGGGCGTTCCGCTTGATATTGTCGCGCACTATACGCCCCCAATTTTGCGCCGCTTCAACACCGCTTGGCCGCACGTGCGCGTCAGTTTACAGCCAGGCAACTCGAAGGATCTCCTTGAAGAATTGGACCGCGCAAAAATTGATCTGACACTTACGACCGACCTCGAATCTCAGCGTGCCTGTGAGGCGTTGCGGCGCGATCGCCTCGTGTGGGTCGGCTGTGACCATGCCAGCGCACACTCCCAGCGTCCATTGTCCCTATCGATCGGCGGCAAGAGCTGTCGCTTTCGTCCCGTCGTCATGTCGGCGATGACTGCTATTCACCTGGACTGCCGAAATTCGACATCAACCTATATCTGCCCAGGGCCGGTTCGAGCGAACTGGGTCGCGAACTGGCACACCATATTCGTGCCGAGTTTGCCGCGCGATTTGGTGAAAGCCAGCCACGGCCGCGAGCGGCGAGTGGCCGACGTAGAGCGGCCTAGAGCGGACTAGTCACGGAGTTAAAGTGAAATATTGCCATGCTGAATTGGTGGTTTCGTCGGAATTGGCGACCTCGAGTTGCGATGACAGGTCGTGCCGCAGACCTCAAGCCGGTGACGGTTGTAACTGGCGGCTCGACAGGAATAGGCTTGGAAATCGCGAGAGTTCTTGCACAAAAAGGGCGAACGCTGGCGCTCGTTGCGAGGTCGCCGGAGCAATTGAGTGCCGCATTGCGGACTTTGCAGATGGATCATTCGCAGGCCTGGCCGAATGCTATAATCACAATTGCGGACGATATAGCACTCCCGGATGCCGCAAAGCGAATTTCACGCCGGCTCGAGGCGAATGGATACTATCTGGACGAACTGGTCAATTGCGCGGGAAGCGGTTTGTCCGGTCAATTCATCGACTACGATCCAGCAGACGTTGACGCCTTGCTGAACTTGAACGTGACCGCTCTGAGCCGCTTGATACGCGAAGCACTTCCTGGCATGTGCGAGCGAGGGCGCGGCGGCATTATCAATCTAGCGTCTCTAGGCGGCTTTGTTCCAGGTCCTTATCAATCAGCCTACTACGCAAGCAAAGCCTACGTGATTTCTCTGACGCGGGCTCTGGCTCACGAGAATCGCGGCAAGGGCGTTCGGTTTTGCGTGGTTGCTCCTGGCCCGGTGGAAACTTCTTTTCACGCGAAGATGAATGCCGAAAGCGCGTTCTATAGACGCTTTCTGCCTGCCCTGAGCCCGTCTTCAGTCGCCAAAGCGACGATTTTTTGGTATCAGTTGAGGGCGGGAGTCGTTGTTCCGGGTGTTCTGTACAAGTTGACGGCGCTCGCCTTATGGGTATTGCCAGGTGCGGTGACCATTCCGATTGTTGCGTTTCTCCTCAATCCTAGGGACGACCATCGTGACGCTTGAAGCGAACATCGAAGAAACTTGGTCAGATCAAACCGCAGTGGCGGTAGGACGAGCCGATTGCCACCGGCAGCCGAGACCCATTCTCATCGTTCTACATCAGGAGCGGTCGACACCCGGGCACATTGGCCAAGCCCTCGAACGTCTCGGCCATGTCCTTGACATTCGTAAGCCCCGATTCGGTGACCCACTTCCATCAACTCTCGCCGATCATGATGGAGCGATTATTTTTGGCGGTCCGATGTCTGCTAATGACAATACGCGCTTTATCCGAACAGAGACGCACTGGATAAATGTGGCTCTCAAGGAGGGCAAGCCGTACTTGGGTGTTTGTTTAGGAGCACAAATGCTGGCCTGCTGTCTTGGAGCTAGGGTTTATCGCGATGCCTACGCACGTGCGGAAATTGGTTATCATCCGATCCGACCGCATGCCCCGACTGTGAACGGTGTCGCCTGGCCTGACCGCGTGTATCAGTGGCATCGTGACGGTTTTGACTTGCCGTCTGGTGCGAAGTTGCTGGCGTCGGCTGATGGGGCTTATCCACACCAAGCCTTTCAATATGGGACGGCCATTGCATTGCAATTCCACCCTGAGATTATGTACACTCAAGTTAATCGATGGAGCTCTGGCAGTCGACATCGGATGATGCTGCCGGGCGCGCAGCGACGGGCCGAGCAGCTGTCCGATCATTTGACCTTTGCTCCGAGCGTACTCAGGTGGTTGGATGCCTATCTGCAGAACTGGATTGCGACTGGATTGACCTCTCCTTGAAATTTGGCCTCCCGTTGACAAGTTAGCAACTCTTTCGAGGTTAAATTGATGCTTGTCAGGGAACGGCTCTCGCCTTCTTTGACCTTGGGGGCGCGGCGGAATCGAGTTTTTGCGTGCCGTTGCGTCTTCCTGGCAATCTCGCCCGCCTGTCAAAGTTGGCGTCGCCTATTCGAGTATAGTCGGTAGAGACAGGAACCCCCTGAAACGTGCCCGCCCACCTCGGACAACCGGCTCGCTGATCCTGTACTGCGGAAAACGTGCCAAAAAGAGTGAGATTGCTATTCTAGCCTCCAGACGAGCCAAGTTCATGCCGATGCACTGGTGGGGACCCGATGCAAACGCCAGGTGACGATTTGGTGAACGGGCTATGTCCAGTTGGTCGGGTTGGTCGAAGCGCGTCGGGTCGCGATTGGCGCCACCAATACATACGGTTATTGGGGTGCTCGGCCCCAGGCGGACATCGCCTATCTGTATTGCACGCTTTGTGATTCGGTTGCCCAATTGGTTTGAACTTTCAAAACGCAAAAACTCCTCTACCGCGTTGTTTATTAGTTCCGGGAAGGCTAGCAATTTTTCCCGCTCTTGCGGCCAATGCGTCAACGCCGCCAAGCCGTTGCCAATCAAATTCGTTGTTGTTTCGTGACCAGCATTGAGAATGAAAATGACATTGTGCAGGAGTTCGTTCTCGGTCAGGCGCGAGCCGTCTGCTTCGCCCAATAACAGCCGTGTTAGAACGTCAGTTTCCGGGTCGCCGGGCCGGCGTCGCCGCTGCGAGACCAGTTTCTCTAGATACGCTAAGAAGTGCTGAACAGCGAGTTCGCCTTGCTGCAATTGAGCTTCGGATGTTGCAGGTTCAAGAGCGCTCAGAATTGCGAGCGACCAGCCACGCAGAGGCCCCCGTTCCGTGCGAGGAACATCTAGCATGTTTCCTATCACTTCTACTGGTATTGCCGCTGCAAAGTCGTCGATCAAATCCGGATTCGATTTCCTCTCCAGATTGTCAAGCAATTGCCCCACCAAAGACTCTACAGGTGCTCTCATGTTAGCAATTGCTCGAGGCGTCAGAGCGCCGGCAAGAATTTTTCGCACGCGGGTGTGGAGAGGAGGGTCATTGAAAACGAGACTGGTCGTATGGTGAGCGTAGAGACGACCGTCGCCAAATTTTGGGAGGAACTCGATGCGTTTGTCGGAGGAAAATGTGGCCGTGTCCTTGTAGATCACTTCCAGGTCGGCGTGGCGAGAAATGAAGTATGTGCCATCTGGCATAGAGCGCACGGGAGCGTGACGTCGCAAAGCGTGATAGGTCGGATAAGGATCCTGATAGAAATATTTCGGGAGAGATCTGAGATCAAAGTTCGCGGCGATCTCGGCCGCGACCTCATCGGGGTATTCGCGCAGTCCATTGTTGTCCCAATAGGCTGTCGGGCCATCCTCTAGATTGTTGAGCCTCATAAGCCACTCTCAATTGCGGTTCGGCGCATTATCCTGACGACTCTGCGATCATGTCTCGTCTACAACCGGATTGCTCAGGCTTCCAATCCCCGTGATTTCGACGTCAACTCTATCACCGGACCTGAGATTGGGCGAAGTTCCGTCTGTTCCCATCCAAATCATGTCGCCGGCGTGCAGTGTGCAATATTGACTGATGCGGCTGATGTACTGCGCGACGCCGAACAGCATTGCATTGGTTGGAAATTGCGTTCTGATCTCGCCGTTGAGGCGTACGATGGTCTCCAGTGTGTCAAGATCGACATTCGTCTCAATCCATGGTCCCATCGGCGCGAACGTGTCGGTGTTCTTGGCCCGCCACAGCGTGCGGTCGCTCTTCTGCCAACTGCGCTCGCTCACATCGTTGCCAATAGTATAGCCCAGAACGCAAGACAACGCGCTGTCCTCACTGAGATACTTTGCCGTGTGGCCGATCACGGCAACCAGTTCTCCCTCATAGTGGACTTGCTTGCTGGCATCTTTGGGGATGACGATCGCCTCGCCATGGGCAATCAGCGCATTATTTGCTCGATAGCCAACGTCCGGCAGAGTTGGCAGATTTGGTTCGACGCCTTGCTGTCGCGCGACTTTTACGATGTGGTCAGGGTAATTGAATCCAACTGCATAGAATGTCTTCGGCGAAAAGGGGACCTCGATCTTAACGCCGTCCAGCGGAATGGATCGCGTAGTGCGTTCGTAGCCAGTGAACGGATCGCCGAGGACCACTTGTACGAGATCGCCATCAACAACCCCATAAGATGTCTCACCGGCATGTGTGAACCGTATCCAGCGCATCGTCTATCATCCTTTGTCCATTTACTGGTTCCAATCTACTGGTACATTGAAATCTGGCGAATATCATATGCGCTCCAATTTACTTGCGTAGGAACTTCCGTGTGCGGGCATGTTAAACGTCTCCCGCACGCCATGCATTCAAGGGAGCCAATGTCATGCCGTGTTTGGTTGCGACATCTGACATCTTCGGCGAAATGTACGGTTCGGATGCGATGCGCACTTTGTTTTCGGACCGCTCAGTGCTGGCGCACTACCTTGAGATAGAGGTGGCTTTAGCAAAGGTTCAGGCCCAATTGGGAATTATCCCAAAGACGGCTGCGGACGCGATCGCCACCATTGCCGATGTAAAGAATATTGACATGGCGCGACTTGCGGCGCGCACGCAAGTTGTCGGGTATCCGATCCTGCCGTTGGTTGAGCAGCTTTGCGAATGGGCCGAAGACGGTCTTGCGCAGTTCGTTCATTGGGGGGCAACCACGCAGGATATTATGGACACGGCCGATGTGCTTCAGATCCGCGCCGGACTGGATCTCGTCGATTCCGACCTTGTTGCAATAACCAATGCGCTCGCGTCTCTGGCGGCGCAGCATGCTGAGACACCGATGGCTGGGCGGACGCACTTGCAGCACGCTTTGCCCGTTAGTTTTGGCTATAAGTGCGCAACTTGGCTGTCCGGTCTCGACCGCCACCGACTTCGTATCCGGGAGCTGCGGTCGCGTGTCGAGGTCCTTTCGTTCGCTGGGGCTGCCGGGACACTCGCTTCGCTTGGAGGGAAGGGCCTTATCGTTCAAAAGGCGCTGGCAGAAGAGCTAGATCTTGGCGTTCCGGATATGACATGGCACACGATACGCGATGGTTTCACGGAAGTTACGGGGGTATTGGCACTCGTTGCCGCGAGCATCGGCAAAATCGGCTATGATGTTACGCTGATGATGCAAACCGAAACAGCGGAAGTCCTGGAACCATTCGTGCCTGGTCGCGGGGCGAGCTCGACGATGCCACAAAAGCGCAATCCTATTTCGTCGGAGATGATGCTGGCGACCGCCAAGATCGTTCGCGAACAACATAGCGCAATGCTGGATGCTATGGTTCAGGATCATGAGCGCGCCACGGGGCAATGGCAGGTTGAGTGGCATGCACTACCCACAGCGTTTTTGGTCTTATCAGGTGGTCTGAGGGCCGCGCGAGAAGCGCTCTCGGGGCTCGAGGTGCGCACTGATTCCATGGCCCACGTTCTAGACACTAGTAAAGGTTTGATTGTTGCCGAAGCCGTGATGATGGGGGTCGCGCCGGTCCTCGGGCGTCAAGTGGCTCACGACATCGTCTACGAATGTTGCCGCCAAGCACTGGAGGGTACCTCTTCTTTTGTAGAAGCCTTGTTGGCAAGACCGGAGATTGCAAACGTGATGAGTCGCGACGAAGTTTTGTATCTCACGGATCCGGCCAACTATATGGGGGCCGCGCCGGAAATGGTGCGACAATATTTGAGCCGACGCGGCGACCTGTCTCTGACCTGAAAGTGTTGGTGCGACGTGTCTCGGATCAAGCGATCTATGGTCGTGCGGTCTCCGTCCCTTAGAATCGAGCGCCAGAAAAGTGCTGGAGAGAACTAGAGAAGTACCTGTGGAGTACCCTCAGCACGCAACGCAAAGGGCCGCGAATGTGAGAAGATCCATGGCTTGATCTATTTGCCCTAAACCCAGCCCCCGTCGACAATATAGCTCTGGTTGGTGCAGGCGGCCGCTTCGTCAGATGCAAAAAACAATACAGCTCTCGCAATGTCGGTGGGTACCAGTTTTCGCTTGAGGCATTGCCTCGACATCAGCTCTTCTTCGCTCTTATCGAATTTACTCGTATATTGTCTGGTCCAAGATCTCGCGCCAACGCCCGAGTAAGGCCTTGTACCGCCGACTTCGCCGTGGTGTAGCAAGGCATACCACCCTGGCCGACCACCCAGCTGACCGAACCTAAGTTGACGATTGCCCCGCCACCAGCCGCGCGCATATCTGGCACAACAGCCTGTGCAGCTAAGAATTGATGCTTGAGATTTGTTGCAA
>JBPCWA010000166.1:0-3843 GCA_051009975.1 Hyphomicrobiaceae bacterium | reverse complement strand
CGTCTTCCAAGTCGATTGTGCCACAGCAGATCTTCTGATCCAAATCTTTGAGTGGCGCAAGGGTCATCAACTTGCGCGGTGGCCAGATGACGGGACAGTCCACGACGTTTAATTGTCGGGTAATTTTCTGCTACCAAGGGTGGTTGCCATCAACGGTAGATCAGCAAAATTACGAGCAAACCAGGTGTCGCGAGAGCAGAGTCCCGTTGAAACTAAAGCGTCCAACGTGCCGCTGGCGGCCACATGGATGTTCGGTATGTTGTCATCCCTACTTGCAATGGGCATCGCGGGACGAGAGCTCTCAGAAGAACTGCAGCCACACCACTCGGCATTCTATCGCAACGCAATTTGTCTCCTCATCCTATTGCCGGTCATTTTGCTTGCAGGATCCGCAGCATTCAAAACCAGGCATTTCGGGCGGCATTTGGCTCGCAACACTGTCCATTTTGGCGCGCAGTGGTGCTGGTTGTTCGGTCTCGGCGTTTTACCGCTCGCCGAAGTCTTTGCAATCGAGTTTTCCGCACCAATTTGGACGGCTCTTCTCGCAAGCCTGTTCCTCGGTGAGCGGATAACACTATCACGCTTGCTGGTCATCGCACGCGGCTTTCTTGGAATTCTAGTCATCCTGCGTCCAGGACTGGCGATCATCGATCCGGCCGCAATCGTGGTGCTGGCGGCCGCCGTGGGTTATGCAATCGCCTACGTCATCACTAAGAACTTGGTCGGGCTAGAGGCGCCCCTTACGGTCGTCTGGTGGATGAATGTCATCCAATTGCCGATCGGCGGTGTGATGTCGATCTCCAATTTAATCGTCCCCTCCGCACCGCTTGTACCGTGGTTGATATTGCTGGGAATCTCCGGCCTAACCTCGCACTATTCACTGAGTCAAGCGCTCAAATACGCCGATGCAACCGAGGTTCTGCCGCTTGACTTCCTGCGTCTCCCACTTGCCGCGGTTACTGCATGGTTACTATATGCCGAGGCTCTGGACCCATTCCTTGCGGTTGGTGCCCTATTCATTCTTCTTGGCAACTGGCTGAACCTCAAGAAGATCTAGGGATTGCATGGCCTGAACGAATTTTGGCAAAGCCGGTGGAACCGTCCGCCAGATCATCATATGGATGCATGCCTGATTGAAACTCTCTGCCACCATAAATTCATCACCTTGCCAGCAACTGTCCAATCGCCTCGGCAGCTCCTGTCGTCACGTGTTGCCACTCATTCGAACCGGTACATAACGGACCTTGTTCACCACAACTAGTCATTGGAGCAGAGTACCTCGGTCTTTTACTTGTTAGACGATGGACCGAGGTATTGAGTGGCGTCCCGTGCGTGTCAACTTGTGTGGTGCACTTCAGCCCGGCCATAGACCGGCGTTGGAAGCCCGACGTGCCGAGCCTTGAGCTGAAGCGACAGAAACTGGGAATAGTGGCGCGATTGGTGCAAGTTACCGCCATGGAACCATAGCGCATCTTGCTGCGTGGGTTTCCACATATTACGCAGCTCACCCTCCCAGGGACCTGGGTCCTTGGGCGTGTCTGACCCGAGCCCCCAACACTTGCCAACCTTGTCTGCAACGTCCTGACTGATCAACTTCGCTGCCCAGCCATTCATGGATCCGTAGCCAGTAGCAAACACGACGGCGTCTGCAGGGATCTCCTCACCATCTACGATGATACCGTTCTCGCTGAAACGCTCCGCCTGACCGTGCTTCAGCTTAATGTCACCGTTGGCTACAAGCTCAGATGCACCGACGTCGATGTAGTAGCCCGAGCCGCGGCGCAAGTACTTCATGAATAGACCGGTATCGTCTGCGCCGAAATCAAGGTCGAAACCCGCCTTCTCAAGTCGGGCATAATAGTCAGCGTCGCGCTCGCGGGTCTCGTCACATTGTGACTTCTGCAAGTCTGGCAGCACCTTGTAGGGTATCGACGCAAAAATCAGATCTGCCATATCAGTTGTAATGCCGTTCGCGACAGCCTCCTCGGAATAAAGAGCGCCGAGCGCCAACTCCATCAGCGTATCCGACTTGACAACATGCGTTGAACTCCGCTGGACCATAGTCACATCACTCCCAGCCTCCCAGAGAGCGGCACAAATATCGTGCGAGGAATTGTTCGACCCGATGACCACAACCTTTTTGCCAACGTACGCATCCGGTCCAGAATGTTGTGACGAATGATGCCACTCACCTTTGAACTCGTCTTTGCCCGGCAAATCTGGAACATTTGGAACACCGGACATTCCAGTCGCCAGCACCAACTGCTTTGGCTTTAGAACAACTTCTTCACCTTCACGGTTGACCTTCACGGTCCACGTGCCCGCCGCTTCGTCATAAGACGCACTTTCTGCAGTCGAATTGGTCCAATAATTGAGCTCCATAATTTTCGTATAGCTTTCGAGCCAATCGCCGATCTTGTCCTTTGGACTGAATACTGGCCAATGATCTGGGAAGGGGAGATACGGGAGATGGTCATACCAGACCGGGTCATGCAAACAGAGTGACTTGTATCTATTGCGCCAACTGTCGCCAGGGCGGTCATTCTTCTCAATGATGATGGTTGGAACGTTGAGCCGTCGAAGACGCGCGCCAAGCGCGATACCGCCTTGGCCGCCACCAATGATCACCACATAGGGTTGCCGCTTGTAGCCGAGTTCGACAGCCTCGCGTGCCCGCCACTCGCCATATGTCTCGCGACCTCGAAAGGCGCCATGGGAGACTCCGGATTCACGGTTTGGCCCCTTATGTTCTTCACGTCCTTTGATTTGCTGTGCTGTCGTAAGGAGCGTCCAACAGCCGTCATCTTTCAGACGAACATGTCCTCGTCCGAAAACAGCATTGGTCTCGAAGGTAAACCAGGCTTCTGTGACACCTTCCGCCTCTGTCGCATCACCATCGATCTGCCAGTTTGTCGGGCAAGTACTCGCCAACGTGGCAGCGGCCATTCGGCCTATCTCATCGCGACCTTCCATGGTTTTGATGTTCCAGGTAAATGCGACAAGGTCACGCCAATAGCAGTCATCGCCGAACAGTGCTTTGAGAGCTGAGATGTCCTGCTTTTGCAACGCCCCCGAGAAGTTTGCCAACCATGTTGAGACCCGGTCAGTTGGTGAAATATCATTCATATTATCCTCCCACATCCATTGTTTCCTCCCAGGTCCATTATACACCCCACAAGTTTGGCAGGGCTTGCCAGACAGTTTCCGAATGAGCCCGAATGAGAAAAGTATGTCGCACGAGACGGTGCTAGGCAACCGGCGCACACACTGCCATTGCCAACCCCTGGGCCTTTGCCCCGAAGCGAGAAACGCTTACCGCCAACCAAGCAGTAGATTTTCGAAACATAACGCTCACGCCCTCGGCCGCAGTTTCCGGTTGAAGCAATCTTTGAGATATCTGAGAGTTGCTTTCGACCCATGTTCAGCTGGATGCGATCCCTTGGAGGTCAGCCATTCGCGCTGAATTGATGGTGACATACTGGTGATGCACTGGTCGTTTATTGATGGTTTACTGGATAATTGGCGGAAGAAGACTTATCCGATTCACTCAAATTTCGTCTCCGCTTTGCGCTTGCAGGGCGATACCATCCTGCGGACGGTGGGCCATATTTCGTTAATCAACCGGCTTTTGGCGGGTTCTGGTACTTAGGGACGGATCCGATTATCACAAGATCTTCATCGATAAGGGGTTCACGCGATTGCGCGCCATATCGGCTTATGAGGATGGAGCGATCATGGCGGCGATTTCGTTTATATGCAGCGTCTGAAAACGGTCGATTAGATCGACCGGACAACGGTGCCACACTCAATCTTTTAAGCATCGTGAACTTACCGACCGCACCA
>JBPCWA010000165.1:0-4325 GCA_051009975.1 Hyphomicrobiaceae bacterium | reverse complement strand
AGAATACTAAAAGTGATGCGACTTTGCTCGGCCACATCCTTGGCCGAGCCAGCCGTGCTACCACCGGAAGCCGCAAGCAACTTCATCCGATCCGGGTCGATGTCATAGCCACAGACCTCATGCCCGTCCGCAATCAGCTGCCGCGAGAGGGCAAGTCCCATCTTGCCCAGCCCGATCATACCTAGCTTTTCAACCATCAATGTTTCTCTTTGCTCTCGTGGGGTCCCAATCATTCCGCAAAACCATAGCAAAAGCCTCGAGGTGGCGTTGCTAATGCATACTAATCAAATGGCTTTCGGCGGGCGACATCGTTCCTGGACCGACCTATTCCTGGTCTGCGCACCGGCCCACAGTCCATCGACGGAGCCTGGCAAAACCAATCAAGAAGAGTCGTTCGAAGGTGGGTTCGCGGCAAAATAGGCTCGGTCTTGTGGGCGTTGGACCCAACCTTGAATGCCGCGATTGGCCAGATGGCGGGACGTCATGTCTTCTCCGACCCGCACACGAAACAGCAACGTACGCTCAGGTCCGTTGACATACTCATGAAGCTCGCCCGGCGGATGAACAACAAATGACCCGGCGTCGATGGTGACACTTTGATCGGGCGTACGCATCTGACCGCCACCAGAGAAGCAGAAATAGATCTCGGTCGCGTTAGGATGACAATGATAGGGACTGATTTGGCTGGGTTCCCAGCATGCCACTGATACATCGCAGCCAGGTAAGCGATCAAGAATACGCTCCACATGTCGCGTTGGATCGAAATGCTGTTCCTGATTGAGGTCGAAGACGTTCATGTTCACTTGCCTCCAATCGCAGGATCTCAGGCTTGCGCACATTCTGTGCCCAAATAAGTGTGACAAGCCATGGACCTATCCTAACCGTCAGGATAGTGCCTCCAGAAAATTGTGCTCAATCTCAGAGGTGGTTGCCCTGTATCACCAATGTCCGAGCTGCTGTCGATACCGCGTAGTGAGATCGTCCGTTCGGTACAACTAGCTCAGCCCTACCCACCAAGTCGCCTTCGGGAACGGAACGTAGAACACATGGAGGAAGATGAAATAGGCCGCGGCGCAAGCCGCAAGTGGCACAATGAGGGCTAGAGCAAGATTGCGACGCGTTTTGTCCAACGTAAGGTACATCGATGCGGACGATAACAAGAGGAAACTGGCGAGCCAAAACCCGAGACCGTACATCACAAACATGTAGGCGAGGACGATCACAAGGAACACCAGCACGTCGAAAAGAACAGTCTGATCCTCACTCGAAAGATCCACAACGTCCGGAACGTTACTCATCAGACTTGAGAAAATCACTCGAGCGAGCAAGGCGGCTGCGATGCCCAAAATGAGATAAATGGCCAAAAGCGGGAAGATCCAGTTCTTCACGTCGCCACCGGCGGAGAACCAAGCGACGCCACCGACGATGAACAGCACCACTGCCGTGAGGAAATCTCTGTCAAACAATCTCACCATGTCACGCATCCCTGCCCCGCCGCCATGCTCTCAGTCGCCAGATGATCATTCGCTACTTCCGACAAGTACGCTTTCACGTTGCCGTGCCTGACTAAGTTGTGCCCAAGCGACCAATACGATCGAAGCCACCGTAAGTATGATGAGGATGATATTTATTGTGCCGGTGAAGAACACTCGTCCGATGGATGTTGCGTCCGCAATGTACAGGGCTTGAACGAGCGATGGTTCAATGATGGGACCCAGGATCAATCCCAGGCCGATCGGACCGGGATGGAAGCCAAGTGGCTTGATCATGAAAACGAATACGCCGAGCCCAAGCATAAGATACACGTCAAAGATGTTGTTGCGGATCGCATAGGCTCCAATGACAGCCAGGAACATTATCAGAGGAGCCAGATATCGTAATGGAATACGGATGATCCACACCAGCAACGGAGCAAACAAGCTGCCAAGGATGAACGTTACGATGCCAGCGAACAACAAGGACCAGCCGAAGGAATAAACCAGCGCACCGTCGCTTTGGAACAGTTCGGGGCCAGGATTGAGTCCGCGCAACATGAGTGCACCAGCGATGACGGCGGCAGGTGAAGAGCCCGGAACGCCAAGCGTTACCAAGGGAATCATCGCAGCTGGCGCTGCCGCATTGTTCGCAATTTCCGATGCCGTGACGCCGCGCAAGTCACCTTTGCCAAAACGACTCTTATCCTTGCTCCAACGAATGGCTTCGTTATAGGACACCAAAGCCGCGATCGGGCTGCCGGCACCGGGCAGAATTCCGATGAACGTGCCGATCACTGCCGAGCGAACGACGTGTACTGGATGCGCCAGCACCTTCATCACCGTTTTCACGGTTTCGCCGCGTCTGGGTTTGTATTCGGCAACGAACTCCTTTCTGCGCAACTGACTGATCATCAAAAGAACCTGCGGGACGGCGAAGATCCCGATCAAGCCTGCAACCAGAGATACGCCACCGCGCAACTCAGGCACCCCAAACGTAAACCGCGCCAGCTCATTGGCGTGGCTGATACCAATCGAACTTATCAATAGGCCGATCGCGCCGCCTGCCAGTCCCTTGAGAAGTGAATTACCGGCCAGGCTGCCGATTATGGTCAGGGCGAAAACGCCCAGCCAGAAGAATTCAGCGGGGCCGAACTTGAGCGCAATCGCAATCATCGGCCACGCAAGCAGCAGGTAGCATGCGGCACCGAAAATGGTTCCGAGTGCAGAGCTAAAGCAGGCGGCAACGATTGCTTCCTGTCCGCGCCCTTCCAAGACCATCGGGTGCCCGTCGAAGGCTGTTGCCATCGCGCCCGGAGTTCCTGGTGTGTTGACAAGGACTGCCGGTATGGCGTCAGAAAACATCGCGCAAACGTAAAGGCCACCCAGCATCGCGACGCCTTCCCCGGGTGGCAGGGCGAAAGTGAAGGGAACAAGTAAAGCCGTACCCATCGTGGCGGTGAGGCCGGGCAACGTGCCGACGACCATGCCCATTAAGACCCCGACAGTCAGCCAAAATAGGTATGAAGGCGCGATCGCCTGCATGAGTCCTTCGATCACCAGGTTGCTCCCAGCTGGTTGGCGGCGCTGCCTTCACCCGACAGGTTCTGCCTGTCTCAAGCAAAACCTGTCGGGGTGGACTGAAGTCCGATCCGAGTTACTTCGGCAGGTTCTTTAACAGCTTAGCGCGCCGCGCCACGGCGCTAGCAGCATTCGCAACATATGCCTTAGCCTCGGCCGGTGATTGGGCCATCGGGATGAGCCCAATTTTCTTCTGGGCATTCATCACGTTGGGATCGGCAGTCGTTTTGAGCAGCGCATTGTTCAAGATCTCAATCCGGTCTGCTGGCGTTCCAGGAGGTGCCATGAGGCCCCATGTGGTTTCCATCGTGAAGCCTTTGAAGCCTTGTGAATCCATCGTTGGCGCCGGAAGCGCTTTGATCGTATTGGTGCCCGCAATGCCGAGCACGGTGACCTTCTTGCGGTGCTTAACGCCATGGGCCGCTGCCAGTACACCGGCTTGAACGTGCCCACCCATTATGAATGGAAGCATTTTGCCGACGCCACCGGAGATGGGAACATAGGTAGCTTTGATCCCAAGTGCCGTCACCAATTCAGCGTAGTTCGAATGGCCAGTGCTGCCGGTGCCCGCAATTGTGAGTTTGCCTGGATTCTTCTTGGCATAGTCAACTAGGTCTTTCAGCGACTTGAACGGACTTTCCTTGGATACCGCGAGCGCGCCGACTGACCTCTCTGTCATTCCGATATAGGAGAACTCATCAGGCTTGTAGCCTACGTCCTTACCTTGAGAGGTGACAATGATGTTGGGAACGACCACGTTGGAGATCGTGTAGCCATCGGCCTTTGACCGATAAAGCTCGTTAAAGCCGATCGCTCCTCCACCACCGGTCTTGTAAATGATACGGATCTTGACACCGAGGTTCTTTTCCAAGCCAGCCTGAAGACGACGTGCCTGGCCATCAGATCCGCCGCCCGGCTTGTAGGGCACGATTAACGTAATGTCCTTGCTTGGATAGTTTTCAGCGATAACAGTACCAGCGGTGACGCCAAGTGCGGCGACAGCCACAGTGCCAAAAAAGCCAGCTCGCAGATAGCTTTGTGTATTCATCATTTCCTCCTGTTGATGTTTTGGACTGGGTTCGGCCCTGTCTCTTTATCTATTAATACGCCAGCGACAGTTTTCGCTGCACAAACCTCACCCAACTTCAACTGTGCAGAAGCATTCCAAATTCGATGGAATACCCAACCTAGTGTTCCGTCACTGACGCAGGATTCCCATCGGGCCGCGAGTCAGTCAAGCTGCGGTTATGAGACACAACCTTACCCTTGAAT
>JBPCWA010000164.1:0-21925 GCA_051009975.1 Hyphomicrobiaceae bacterium | reverse complement strand
CTCTAAAGGCAGCGGCGATGTGCACCGGCCGGATCGCCGGAATATCTGTCCCGATGAGAACCACGGAGCAAAATTGAACTCGATTTATGACACGTAACATACGCTCGCCGAGATCACCGTGACCCTGCGGAACGCACGTGACCCCTCTGGGCCAGATTGGATCGCAAACACTCGCGTCTGGGGCGACTGCCAAAATCGTTTGCCACAATCGCTCACGACTCAACCGCGAGACAACCGCCTTGGACGTGTGGCGATAGAACCACGTCGCCGAAACGTCTCCTATGTCGCGTGCGAGTCTCGTCTTAACGCGTCCAGTCCGAGGGCGTTTGACCATGATGATGAGCGTTTGCTGGTCTCGCCTCATGGTTTTGCGACCCTCCGGAGTACGCGGCAGACTGCACACAATTTCAGAAATAGATTTCCGCGATACGACTGGTCGGAACGCGACAATAGTAGAGCATCAGGCACATCCAATTGCGCAAGACGCGATTTGCGTAGCCATCTCGCTTGTAGCGAACCGCACTGGTCAAGGCACCAGTTCTCAGAATAGCGATGCGTCGACGCCCGATTCGTCGATTAAGGTCGATATCCTCCATCAACGGAAGCGGTTTGTATCCACCTGCCTGGCGGTAGAGTGGTCGCGGAATTAAGAGAGCCTGGTCGCCGTATGGCATGCGAAACACGGCGCAACGCCAAGCGACACCAAATTCGATCAACCGTGGCAGGAACCCTAGATCGTCTAGAGCAAATCTAAATGCTGCAGCGGCTTGAGGACGCTCACCGGTCTCTACACGCTTCATGAAAATGCGAGCTTCGTCCTCCCAGCCGGTTCCAAGCGCAGTGTCGGCATGGAGGAAAAGCAACCACTCACCGCGCGCTTGCTCCGCGCCAGCCGCCAGTTGCTTGCCGCGACCGCACTCGGCACGGATAATTCGTGCGCCAGAGCTCTCCGCAATGTCCAGTGTTCGATCCGTAGATCCGCCATCGACAATGATGACTTCGCGGATGACACCGCACACGACTCCTGGGACCAGCGCGACCAGGGTAGCGGTCAGTTCACTCGCGGCATTGAGAGTTGGAATAACGACTGAGATCATTCAATCTTCAATCCGGTAGTCTATGGAAAACCAGCGCACCATACTCATTTCGCCCAGAAACATGAAGGCGGCAAATGTTCTTGTAATGTTCCATGTGCGCAGCTACACTGTCTACACTGTTAGCAATGCAGATAACTCTAGACGTTGTAGCGCACGGTCCCTCCTCGGCATCACGTCCAATGCTAACGCCCCTTGATCGTAAGGCAGGCGGTGGAGAGCTGAGGTGGGCGGTTGCGGTTGCGGTTGACAAAGCATGACGATTTTTTAACGCACATCCAAATGCGCGGACCTCCGATCTGCGTCCCCAATTGTATTTTGCGTGCCGGAATGCTGAGGATGCAGAAGGTGCCATGAGCACAGAAGTGCTGTGGATTATGGAAGTGCCGCAGATGCAGACAACAGCGAAGACAGAAAAGACAGAAAAGACAGAAAAGACACAGATGACACAACGAACACAGAAGTCACTCTAGAAGACATTGATGTCACGTGAAACAACAACCGGATGCCGGGACAACAAGGGAAACTGATGCAGATGGTTGAAGAATTGGGGACCATCGTTGCCAAAGATCGTCGTCGGGGACGTGGCGCGCGGAGCAATGCCAGCGGACGTTATGACCGTCTCCAACGCTTTTCGTTCGATGATGGCTGGCAATCACTTGCAACGCTGGAGGCATTTAAAACTACCGTCAAGGTAGAAACAGCAAGTTCGATCATAGCGACTAACAACAGCCCGGACATCTCATTTGATCAGTCGATCAATCCCTACAGAGGATGTGAACATGGGTGTAGCTACTGCTACGCGCGCCCCGGACACGCATATCTTGGACACTCTCCCGGCTTGGATTTCGAAACGCATTTGTATGCCAAAACAAATGCCGCCGAACTCTTGGAAGCCGCACTCTCGCGATCCAACTATGTGCCGAAGACAATCGCACTTGGAGCTGTCACCGACGCCTATCAGCCAATCGAGCGGAAATATCGCATCGCTCGTCAGATCCTCGAAGTAATGGACAAGTATAACCATCCCGTTGGCATTGTTACGAAGTCATCCTTGATCGTACGTGATATCGATATCCTCTCACACCTTGCCAACCGACGATTAGTAAAAGTTGCTTTGTCTATTACAACATTAGACCGAGCTTTGGCGCGCATGATGGAGCCACGCGCCCCAACTCCAGATCGACGGCTCGCAGCAATTCGCGCTCTTTCGGAGGCCGGTATACCTACTACCGTTATGGTTGCCCCTATTATTCCTGGCCTCAATGACCATGAAATTGAAAAAATACTTGCCGCTTCCGCCGAAAGTGGCGCAACGAGTGCCGCCTACGTGCTCTTGAGGCTCCCGTTAGAGCTGAAGGAGCTCTTTCGCGAATGGCTGACTACGGAATTTCCTAACCGATCTAGCCGCATCATCAAATTACTTCAGAGTACCCAAGGTGGAAAAGATTACAGCGCCGAGTTCGGCCTTCGACAGCGGGGACAAGGGCCGTTCGCCGACATGATAGCCCTTCGGTTCAAAAAGGCACTGCAACGCTTGCAGCTCAATCAGAAAAGCTACTCCCTGCGCACTGATCTCTTTCGCAAACCCGAACGAGCTACTGACCAACTCAGTTTGTTCTGAACAAACGTGTTGAGAGACGTACCGCATCGTAGAAGACGGATTTCCGCCGCGCTAAACTCCCACTCATGGGCGCGAAAGAAAAACCGAAACCCTCGTTCACTATCGAACACCGTGAAGTGGCTCAGATTGGGCAACCGATCGCTGGAGTCGACGAAGCGGGCCGGGGTCCTCTAGCGGGACCAGTTATTGCGGCAGCCGTGATCTTCCCGCGTCACGTTCTCAATAGCGGCCTGCCGGCACCGCTCAGTGACCTCAACGATTCAAAAGTTTTGAATGAAACGACACGGGAATCACTTTTCGATAGCATCCGCAAAGTCTGTTGCGTTGGCATCGGCATGGCTGACGTAGAACGGATCGACCGAGATAACATTTTGAACGCGACGATGTGGGCCATGCGACAGGCAGTGAACGCGCTCGGCGAGAGTCCCGCACTGGTCTTGGTAGATGGAAACAGATGCCCGGAATTCAACTGCCCCACGCGCTGCGTCATAAAAGGCGACAGCAAATCACTGACGATTTCAGCAGCGTCCATCGTAGCTAAGGTCACGCGCGATAGGATAATGGTTCGATTGGCTCACGATTACCCGAACTATGGCTTTGAAGTCCACAAAGGTTACGCAACTAAATCGCACCTCTCCGCACTTGACCGCTTTGGCCCAACTGAAGTCCACCGAAAATCTTTTCGGCCGGTCCAACTCGCACGCACCGACAATGCGTAGATCACACTCACCCAAGTCACCAAGAGCCTGGATCGCCACTACATACCAATCAGTGGTTGCACCAGGCGGCTCAGAGGGCTTTTGAAACGCGCCCGAGCCTCGCTCGCGACGACGCAAATGCAGTATTCACCAGGCTCAACTATGGGTTGATGCTCTACTTCCTCGTCGACATCGGCGATGTCGCCGGCCCTAAACAGGCCAAACTCATCACGGTAAGCACCACTGATAATGTGCGTCAGCTCTATGCCCCCGTGACCGTGCTCTGGCAATTTTTTGCCAGGAGCGACGCGCAAAAGCCGTAAATCACCCGGCGCACCGTCCGATAGTCGTAGAACATGTGTCGCAACCCCGGGCCCAAGCCATTTCCAAGGAATGCTAGCGAGCGAGCGACCGACGATCCGGTCAAGTGGCCGTGGAAGACCCGTCTCGTTCCGGTCCGAGCCCGCCCGCGAGAGCTGATCTGAGGAACGGGATAAACCGCCGTCTGAGCTCACCATTGAGACGGGCTCTTCATCAAAATCCTTGACAAGTTCGCCGCCGATCATGTCAAGCAGCTGGACACGTTCGCGACAGCGCCGACAGGCCATGACGTGAGTCGCGGCTACGATGGTCAAAGCTTCACCCAAAGTACCGGCCGACAGGCTCATGAGTGTCGCATCATCGAGATGGTGTTTGATCGTCATCGTGCGTCCTCGAATGCACCGCGCAATCGCTGATAAGCCAGACGCATGCGCGATTTCACGGTGCCCAATGGTAATGAAAGCTTTGAGGCAATCTCACTCTGCGAGAGACCTTCCATGTAGGAGAGCCGAATTACCTCGAGTTGGTCCTGCGGAAGCGTCTTGAGAGCGCTGCCGACAAGGTCCTGAGTCTGTTGTTGCATCACCTGCTCGTCAGGGGGCATATCCTCGGCGACATGGGTAGTCAGATCCTCGTCCACCTCAGCCCACGACTTTTGGCGACGGATCCTGTCGATGCGCAAGTTACGCGCTATCGTAAACACCCACGTTGCAACATTCCCGCGACCCTCAACGTAGTAACTGGCCTTACGCCAGACCGTAAGCATCGTCTCTTGAGCCAATTCTTCCGCGGTCGCTGGATCTGCTCCCTGACGCATCAGCACGGCTTTCACCCGGGGTGCAAATTGCTCAAAAAGTTCTTGGAATGCATGAGCATCCCGATCAACTGCGATCCTCTGGAGTAAATCACCCATGGCAAACCCGTTGACCGGTGGTGGTCGTCTTAACGTTCCAATTGGCTCTGCAATCGCACGCAGCATGAACCCACTCCTCTGGGATGTCTCTCTGCGAACGTGTCATGGGGCAATTTGGATCACTCGGGATGTCACAAATTCCACTGGCCGATTCATTTAGTTTGTTGACCGATTTGACGGTGTACAGCATAGATTTCCTTGCGCTCACTGATTAGTCGCACGTTTGAGCCTGCTCCAGATTCGTTGCTCGTCGCGGCCGCGATTCCAGGGCAATATGTTAGGTAGGTGATAGTCATAGGTTTTTAGCACAAAAGTGCCAAAGCCAAATCTCGACTGGCGTTCGTTTTGAGGCGCGAGCAAGCCGCGAGAATTGCGGCTGATCCGCCAAGAAATAGCTGAGGAGGCAAACGAATGGGTATTCTGCAGGAATTTAGGGAATTTGCTATCAAAGGCAACGTCGTCGATATGGCGGTCGGTATCATCATTGGTGGTGCTTTCGGAACGATTGTGAAGTCCTTGGTCAATGACGTACTGATGCCACCCATTGGTTTGCTGCTTGGCGGGGTCGACTTCTCAAATATTAAGATCGTCCTACGAGAAGCAGAAAACGCAAAAGATGCGGTGACGATGAACGTTGGGACATTTATTAACAACGTCATTAGCTTCTTCATTGTCGCCGCAGCTGTATTCTTCTTAGTCAAGGCGATCAATACCTTGCGCAAGCAACTGGAGGAGGAAAAATCCGCACCGCCGCCCGGGCCCCCTCCCCCGCCAGCCTCGGAAGTCTATCTCAAGGAGATCCGTGACGCCCTCGTCAACAAGAAATGACGTCGTAAATCGTGCACGGCAACAGCGCGTTGGGCGACAATTTTGTCGCTTAACGAAGGCCATTGACAACGCAAGTACTAGAGCAAGAGGACGAGAGCGATGGATACACTGTGGGACGGGCCACTCGTACTTGTTGGCGCAGGAAAAATGGGTGGAGCGATGCTCACCGGGTGGCTGGCAGAAGGCCTCTCCCCGTCTCGCATCCTAGTTCAAGACCCCGCCCCAGCAGCTGAAATCGCAGAATTGCTCTCTGAAAATGGCATCAATTCCCACTCCGACGTCACGTCTGTGCTGGCTGAACCTCCGGCCGTTTTGTTAATGGCAGTAAAGCCTCAAATTATGGACACTGTGTTTCCTCCTCTCGCGAAGATCGTCGGAGCCGACTCGCTTGTCCTTTCGATCGCAGCCGGCCGAACCATCCAAAGCTTTGCCGAACACTTGTCGCCGGATCGAGCCATAGTGCGGACAATTCCAAATACGCCTGCAGCCATTGGCCGTGGCATAACTGTGTGCGTCGCAAATGACGCTGTGACGGGCCGCCAACGCGCCATATGCGACGCCCTGCTCTCCGCTATCGGCGAGGTTGGTTGGGTGGATGACGAAGGGCTGATCGATGTGGCGACGGCTGTTTCGGGATCTGGACCTGCGTACGTCTTCCTGCTCGCGGAGTGCCTTGCCGCAGCCGGTGTTGAGGCTGGATTGGACCCAGCACTTGCGGCTCAATTGGCAGAATCGACTGTCGCAGGTTCCGGAGAACTCATGCGCAAATCGGGGATCTCTCCAGAAACACTCAGAGAAAATGTGACCTCGCCGAATGGGACCACTCATGCGGCACTGCAGGTCTTAATGGGCACTGACGGCATGCAGCAGCTGATGTCACGTGCCGTTACCGCGGCTTCGCGGCGTAGTCGCGAGCTTGCCGGTTAGGCATCAAGTAGAGACCTCATCATTTGCCCCATCTCATTGCAACTAAGTCGTATTCGCGCGCAAGGCGCAGAAGATCATCTCGTATGGGATCGTCCAGCGGTGCCAAAGGATGACGAACATAGTCAGAACCAATCACCCCTCCAGCCTTCATTACAGCCTTACAGGCCCGTAACCCACATTGGCGGTTTTCATAGTTGATCAGTGGTAAGATACGATTATATCGTCGTTCCGCCTCCTGCCGGTGACCTGCACGATGAGCTGCGACGACCGGCTTCACATGCTCTGAGAGAAGGGCGCTGGTCATTGTGCCAGTGGCACCAGCATCTAGATCGGCGAGCAAGGTGATACCTTCTTCACCATCGAACGGTCCCTTTACAGCTTCTCCACCAGCCGAGATCAGTCCGCGCAACTTTGAAGCCGCCTGGGTCGTTTCGATCTTAAAGTAAGAAACATTTTCGATGTCACGGGCCATCCGAGCCAGAAAGTCGACCGAAAGATCGACACCCGAGAGTGGAGCGTCCTGAACCATGATCGGTAGACCAACGTCTGAAGCACGCTTAAACTGCTCCATTGTCCCTGCCGGCGATCCCCTCAAAGCCGTCCCGTGATACGGCGGCATTAACATGATCATCGCGGCGCCATTGTCCTTTGCGCGAATGCATCGATCGACGACAATCTTAGTAGAAAAATGTGAACACGTGACTATGACAGGTACCCGACCGGCAACGTGCAGCAGACAAAGTCGCATGAGCGTTTCGCGTTCTTCATCCGACAGCACAAATTGCTCAGAATAATTAGCGAGTATACAGATGCCATCTACGCCCTGATCGATCATACAATCGAGAACGCGTCGCATACCGCCCAGATCCAGCGCTCCAGAGTTAGTAAAGGGTGTCGGCGCAACAGGCCAAACGCCGCGATAGGGGCGATCTGTCATGGTCCTCGATCCTTTCCTCACTTCGCATACTTAGGGTTCGTTGTACCAACACTTTCGATCGGTCATGAATGGGGCAATCTCCACGCGCGGCAACCTCAACAAAGAAGCGACATGGCGCATGAGCCGATCGTTATCGAAAATATAGCTATGTCCGAGCATAGAATAGGAGTTCGTGTTGCACCACCAAGCTGCTCGGGTCGCATCTATCATGGTCACCTGATCGCGGCGCCTCTTGCTTTGTGACGACATGTACCCCAATCGCGGGCGACCGCCGCGAAGGTATGACGACAATCGCAAGACGCGGTCCAGTTCAGATGTGTACACGACAACGCCCGACTGCGCTCCCCGCATCAGAAACGGCAAAACGTCCTTAATTTTCTCATCAAAAACAGATACAGCAACGTCTGGAGCCGCGAATACTACGCGTCCCAGTCGCACCGGCTTAATTTGATCAAAGCTCGATCGGATCCTCGAGAATGCGCGCAGAAAAATTTGTCCGCCCATACTGTGAGTTACGACATCTAGCATCCTGATCTCACTGTCCCGCAGAACCGAGCGCAGAAATGCAGCTAGATAGGGATCCGATTTTTCACTTGCGTCCATGTCAGCGACATAAAGAGGCGTCGAGCGCGCCGAAGGCCAGCTAAAGAGGAAAACTCGTCCGGGATAGCGGCTCGTAGCAGCTAACTGCGCGACATGCAGTAGCGCCTCATCAAATGACGTGTTGTAGCCATGGATATAGACAAGGGCGATGTCTTCACGACGCGCCATGACCCTCTCACGATCCACCAATGTGACTCTTTCGCCTCGATCGTTTTCGCCGCTGCTGCCTAAATAGATGTTTCGTCTGAGAGAATAAAATTTCTTGAGATCCGTCTCTCGTGGCTCGCTTCTGCCGAGCCAGTCGGCCTCCCAACGAGTTTGCCGCTTTTGCGCTGTCGCCCCATCTTTTGGCACCGTCATGAAGACGCACCCGTAGTGCAAGTCGTCGTCTGGATCAGTCGCGTTTACGAAGAGATCCGCGACATTGACGCTCGGATCATTCCGCACTTTCCGCTCTCGTGCGATGCCACGCTTGCGATTGGTAGCATACACGACGCGCACCTCCTGATAGTCTCTATTTGCGTCATTGTTTGCGAATGAGGCGTGACACCCTGTTATCTCAATTTGTTTCCAGGCGTGACGCGTCTCAAAATCAATCAACGCAATGTTGAGAGCTGCCTCAGTGACGGTGCGCCAAGCCAAATTGACACGTAAGGCATTCCAGGCGGCTAGTCGGTCCTTTTCACTGTCCAAAACCGCAATCGCGAATAGGTCCCGTTTCATCGCGTCGCGTTTATCTTGGCGCCAAGCCTCCAACCGCTCTGCTTTCTGCGAAGAATAGGCCCGAACATCGGTTATCGAAGACGGAGGGTGTCGTCGTTGCAGGAACGCCGCATAATTCACCTCCGTCCAAGCCAAGAACCGAGAAAGGCGCTCTTCGCCGTCTGTGAGCCCAAGAATGTCGCTTGGCGGCAATTGTCGCTCCACAAAGGGTGCGACAAAGTCAGGTGGCGCGAAACCCTCCGGAGCCAGGTGGTCATACTTAGAGTAGATCGCCGTCGTGCGAGAACCAACTTGGTAAGCACGACGCGAGAAGTGATGGTCGATGGATCCATCTTCGGCGCGCTTTGTTCCTTCCAATACAAAATACTTATCCGAGCTTGTCATATACGCGATCGCAAGGTTCTCGTTCTTGTAGAAAATTTCACGCAAAAGCGTTCGTGGGGTCTGAGCAACAACCGGATAAACAAACGTAAGCAGAGTCATTGCCTCAACGGGGTCTCCGCTCGTTCGCAGAATCTCAACACCGGGGCTAATCTCGCGTTTGTGCGGCAATAGCGCGAGCGGAATGCGAATATTTAACCCGTTGGAATGCTCACTATTGCGGAGCCCGACAGTTCCAACGAACTTGTTGGCGACTTGCGCCAATTGCTTCAAAACTTGGCTATCCGTGGGCTCCAATTCGCTAACGTAAGTTTCAACAAACAGCTGTGCTGCATCTTGAAGTTGAATCAGAGGAACGGAGGCACGCGATGAGGCGAGCGTCCCTACCGCAATCAATTGCCTCTGAACGTCGATGTTGCGCTCCGCAAGTCGAGCCAGGTTTTTGGCCGGATCCGCTATAGCAGCGCTCGCCAGGAACGAAATGACGAGCAAGTTCACTTGTCCCATCCGACAGCCAAAACGGAATAAAGCATTCATCACTATTTCCAATTCCGCAAGCTACACCGCCCCTACAAGTGGCTATCGGACGAGCGATTCGCCGGCTTGCCGACGTTAAAGCACGGCCGCAACATTGACTGCAACACCACTCTGCGAACATATATTGCACACACGTGGCGCTGCCTCTCCCGGTCGCCACTCCATGTTAAACTGCCGTTCGCAGCTGAGCGGCTATCAACACGCGAATTGATGATTGACCCAGAGAACCCTCTATTACAATCAGCGAAACTGCTGCGGCTTATAGAACGTGCTAACAGCGCCGTCGTTTTCACAGGGGCGGGTATTTCTACGGAATCGGGGATACCCGACTTTCGAAGCCCCGGCGGCATCTGGACTCGGATGGCGCCCATTGACTTTAAGGACTTTGTCTCAAGCGAGGAAATGCGACGCGAAGCCTGGCGTCGGCGATTCGCGATGGACACCGAGTTTGGCACCGCAAAACCCAACGGCGGTCATCTCGCGGTCGCCGAACTGGTACGCCAAAGCATCGTTTCCGCCGTAATCACACAGAACGTTGACAATCTGCATCAGGAATCCGGAATACCTCCGGAAAAGATCATCGAACTACACGGAAATACCACGTACGCTACTTGCCTCGACTGCGACGAGCGTCATGAATTGGACGCGATCAAGCAGTCCTTCTTGGGTCGGGGCGAAATTCCTGTGTGTCGCACCTGCTGCGGCCTGGTCAAGACGGCTACTATATCATTTGGCCAGTCGATGCCGCATGAGCCGATGCAGCGTGCACAGGCCGAAACACTAGCATGTGATTTGTTCATCGTCCTTGGCTCTTCACTAGTTGTCCAACCCGCTGCCTCTTTCCCTTTGGTCGCCAAAGAAAATGGTGCGACTCTTGCTATTCTCAATCGCGAAGAGACACCGCTTGATAATTATGCCGATCTTGTCGTTCGAGGCGAGATCGGACCAACACTGTCGGAAATAGTTCGCCCGCGCTGAAAATTGCAGCTTTCGCTACTTTGGGCGGATCTCGTTGCGGTTTATTTGTGAGCCAAATTGGAAAGGGCGTCATGCAGACCATTGATCATAATTGTCAGAATCGCGAAACATGGCGAGCGGGCGTTGAAACGCGCATGCGCATTTCGAGTCAAACAGGCAGCCAGCAAATTTGTGTGTTTGAACAGTGGTGCGAGCCCGGATTCGGTGCCCCGACACACCTACATGCGGTAGAGGAGATCTTGACAATATTTGTGGGCGAGGCGCATGTCTGGTTAGCTGACGCGGAGCAAATCCTTTTGCCTGGACAGTCAATTGTCGTACCCGCGGGTCAAAGGCACGGTTTTCGCAACATGGGCAACTCGCAGCTCCATGTCCAAGCCATACTCGCCGCTCCGATTTTCGAGGCGGCCTACGATGATGGTCGCGAAGCTGAGCGTCGGTGGTTGCCCACGAATGCCGCAGTGTGAGATTTGTCGACACCAGACTGCTGACATTTGACGATGGCCGGACACAGGTCGCTCTGGCGATAGCCAACTTTGAATTGGAGAGCACGTCATGGCCGCGCTACATTCCTCGCACTGGGGAGCGTTCGAAGCCGTCATTGAGGACGGAATGGTAACTGATGTGCGGCCGTTCATGCACGACGCTAAGCCGTCACCCATCTTGAAGTCGATCCCTGAAGCCGTTCATCACCCCATCCGTGTGGTACGCCCCAGCATACGAGAAGGTTGGTTGGAGCATCGAGATCAGAACCGCGGTGCAGATCGATTCATTGAGTTCGATTGGGACGATGCGCTCGACCTGGTGGCAAAGGAACTTGGGCGCGTTAGGAATTCACACGGCAACGAAGCTATATTTGCAGGTTCTTACGGCTGGTCGAGCGCCGGGCGTTTCCACCATGCGAAAACGCAACTACAGCGTTTCATGAATTGCATCGGAGGTTACACAGGACAGAAGCACAGCTACTCGCTTGCCGCTGGCTTGGCAATCCTTCCGTATATCGTCGGAGATCATAGACCTTTGCGCTGTCTCACGACCTGGGACTCCATAGTCGATGCGACAGAACTCTTCGTCGCCTTTGGCGGAGTTGGCGCGCGCAATGCACAAGTCGAACCGGGTGGTATGGGAAGCCATACAACAGAAACCTGGTTGCGAGCGATGGCTGATAAGGGCATCCAGATCGTCAGCATTACTCCGTTACGCAACGACACACCGACATATCTTCGTCCCGATTGGTGGGCGCTGCGTCCTAACACGGACGTAGCCCTTATGCTGGGGCTAGCGCATACGCTGGTAACCGAAGATCTGCACAATTGCGAGTTTCTCGCCACTCATACCGTTGGCTTCGATAATTTCAGCAGATATCTGCTCGGTGAGACAGATGGACAACCTAAATCCGCGAGTTGGGCCGGCGAAATCTGCGGACTAGACCCGAAGCGAATTATCGCGCTATCTCGCGCAATGGCTGCCAGTCGCACCATGATTGCGACCAGTTATTCCTTACAACGCGGCGACCATGGCGAACAGACGTTTTGGATGACGATGACGCTGGCTGCGATTTTGGGTCAGATTGGTCTACCCGGAGGCGGTTTCGGTTTCGGTTATGGCAGCATGCATGGACAGGGCAATCCGGTAGGCTTGCCGCTGCCCATTTCCCATGGGACCGGCGACAACCCGACGGACAGTTTCATCCCCGTTGCGCGAATCGCGGATCTTTTGCTGAAGCCTGGCTCAGAATACGACTTCGATGGACAACGTCGGCGGTATCCGCAGACCAAGATCATCTACTGGTGCGGCGGCAATCCATTCCACCACCACCAGGACCTCAATCGCTTACTTGAAGGATGGAGACGGCCAGATACCGTGGTTGTCAATGAGCAGTACTGGACGCCGACGGCAAAACTGGCAGACATTGTTCTTCCCGCAACGACCACACTTGAGAGAAATGACATCGGGGCAAGCTCTCGCGATCGTTATGTGATCGCGATGAAGCAAGCGGTGCGACCTCAGGGGGAGGCTCGCAATGACTACGACATATTTCGCGCGTTGGCCTTGCGCATGGGTTGTGACAAGAGCTTCACCTTAGGGCGTGACGAAATGGGTTGGCTTAGAGCGCTCTACGACTCCGCCTGCGAGAAAGCGAGTAATTCGGACACCAACTTTCCAGATTTTGACACCTTCTGGGACTGTGGCTTCATCGAAACTGAATATCCAGCCACTTGCCACAACATTTATGAGGACTTCCGCGCTAACCCGGAGCAATATGCACTCACAACACCTTCCGGGAGACTGGAAATATACTCGGAGCAAATCGCAGGTTTCGGCTATGAAGATTGCCCGGGTCATCCCGTGTGGCTCGAGCCGGCGGAGTGGCTGGGCGGTGCGACCGCTCAGAAGTGGCCTCTTCATCTCGTCTCCAACCAGCCAGTTACACGGCTGCACTCACAATTGGATTTCGCCGGCATAAGTCGAGCTGCAAAGGTCAGTGGCCGCGAAGTAGTCCGGCTTTCGCAATCAGAGGCGAGCAAACGCGGAATCTGTGAGGGTGATGTCGTGCGGATCTACAATGATCGAGGTGAGACACTGGCCTCAGCGGCGATCTCTAATGAGCTCAGAGAAGGTGTTGCACTACTCCCGACGGGCGCCTGGTTCGATCCAGCTTCGACCGTGGGCGAGAGTCGCCGGGAAAAGCACGGAAACCCGAATGTTCTGACGCTCGACAAAGGAACATCCCGGCTCGGTCAAGGTCCGATCGCGCACACCGCGCTGGTCGAAATCGAAAAATTCGACGAACGTCCGCCTGCGGTGACCGCATTTGAGCTGCCAGACATTGTTTCATACCATAGAAAGGCTTGATCCTCGCCCGAACCCAAACAGTACCGCCGTCATGAGCATTATCCGTTCACCCTCCAGACGCCCATGCGGTGATAGACATCAAGCCACATTACGGAGCTATGTTACTAGCCATGACGAAGCTTGCTAATGATACTTTACCCGCCAATCTCGATTCAGATCTTGGTTTTGCCGCGCCGCATGACATACCGGTGCCATACATGGATCGCACCAGAAAGTACTATCAAGCTCTTGGCTATGAGCAACCATACCGATGGGCACAATTTGTCGATGTTCCATTCAAGCGCCTAGAAAGACCGGCGTCCGAGTGCACCGTTGCAATAGTGACGACGGCTGCCCCCTACCAACCAGACAAGGGGGATCAGGGACCAGGTGCTCCTTACAATTCCGCTGCGAAGTTCTACAACGTCTACTCACTTCCAACCGAGACAACACCCGACTTGCGAATATCTCATGTTGGTATTGACCGGAAGCATACGACGGCGACCGATATGAATTCTTGGCTGCCGCTCGACCAGCTCCGGTCGCTTGCGAATAACGGGCGCATCAATAAAGTATCGCCACGACTGCATGGCACCCCTACAAATCGTAGTCACAGAGCGACGCTGAATATAGATTGCCCGGACATCCTATCTCGCGTTCAGGAGGATGGTGCCGACGCGGCAATCTTGCTGGCCAACTGTCCAGTGTGCCATCAAACGATCAGCTTGACTGCGCGCCATCTGGAGACCCACGGCATTCCCACCGTAGTCATGGGTTGCGCGAAGGACATCGTGGAGCACTGTGGGGTGCCCCGATTCTTATTCAGCGACTTTCCGCTCGGCAACCCAGCGGGCAAACCGCACGATCAACAATCGCAAAAAGAAACGCTATCCATGGCTCTGAATCTTCTCGAGATGGCGAGCGGGCCGCGAACAACGCTCCAATCAAAAATCCGATGGAGCAATAACCCGGACTGGAAACTCGACTACTTGAATGTCGAACGCATTTCTGCGGGTGAACTCGATCGCCGGCGCCGGGAGTTCGATCGACAAAAGCAGATTGCCAAAGGGCGTCTCGCCGAAGACAGCGGTAAGATCGCCCCTGCCGAGTAAATATCATGCAGAAGCCTTTTGACGGTATCCGTATTCTGGATTTCACGCAGGTGTTTGCCGGCCCCTTCGGCACGTTTCAACTGGCGCTACTCGGCGCTGACGTAATCAAAGTGGAACGCAAGGGTGGTGAGCCGATGCGTTTTTCGCCCGGGTCAGAAGTGTGGGCGGAACGCGCAATGGCCCCTACGTGGTGCGCGGTAAACGCCAACAAGCGCAACATTGCCCTAGACCTCAAAGATCCAAAAGCGATTGAGATCGTGAAGCGCCTAGCCGCAGATTCAGATGTTGTGGCGGAGAATTTTCGACCTGGCGTTATGGAGCGGCTCGGAATCGGATACGAGACCCTCTCTGCAATTAATCCTCGACTCATTTATTGTGCTATTTCTGGTTTTGGCCAAGAGGGTCCATATCGGAACACGCCCTCGTACGACGGCCGCATTCAGGCGACCTCTGGTATCATGTCGATCACCGGTCACGAAGATAGCGAACCAACCCGAGCTGGATTCGCCGTCTGCGATGCTTTGAGTGGTATGACTTCTGCTTTCGCGATCGCCAGCGCCATTCATCAGCGAACTCAAACTGGTCAAGGTCAGTTGATCGACGTTTCTATGCTCGACGCAACATTGACATTTCTGTCTCCGACGCTCTGTGAATATACGCTTGCTGGTGTCAAACAGGGCCGTTTTGGAAATCAGGCCGTCAGCCGTATCCCCACTGCCAATCTCTTTGCCGTGAAGAATGGTCACATCCTCTTGGCCGTAAACAATGAGGATCAATTTAAGAAGTTGCTAAAGTGCATCGGGCGCGAAGAGATTTTGAGCGATCCGCGTTTCGCCGACTGGCCGTCGCGTATCAAAAATGAACCAGCGCTCCGCGAAGTGATCGAGACAGAGTTTGCGCAGGCAGATGCTGAGACTTGGGAAGCGCGCTTGGCAGAAGCCGGAGCACCTGCCTCGCGCATCAATACTCTCGCTGATGCCGTTGAACACCCGCAGTTGGAGCACCGGGACGTCCTCCAGAAAATTGACGGTCCCTACGGCCCCATGACATTGATCGGTTCTGGTTTCAAACTTCAGCATGGTAGTGGCAGCATCGATCGAGCTCCTGCAAAGCTGGGCGAACAGGCCTTCGAGATTTTGACCGAAGCTCGGTATTCAGCCGCAGAGATTGATCAAATGCGCACCGACGGGGTGATCTAGGGGAGACATCCAGGCAAGAAGCATTTAGGGAGACAACTAGGGAGGTGTCTTGCGGGGGGGCGGCGAAATGACCGCGAGCCTGATTCTTGCGAGACAAAGAGAGATAAATGCCATGTCATTGAAAATCGCGATGGTTGGCTCCGGCAGAATTGCCGAAACCAAACTGCTACCGGCCATAGTGGCGGCTGACGGTGTTGAGCTGTACAGCGTTCTCAGCCGGGACATTGGACGCGCTCGGTCTGTCGCGGAAAACTATGCTGCCATAGCAAATCAGCCGGCACACGACGACCTGCGATCCCTATTGGCGGATAAAGCATTGGATGCCGTCCTGATCGCGACTCCTGATAAACTACACGCGCAACAAACTATAGCGGCCGCGGAGGCCGGCAAGCACGTCCTCGTGGAAAAGCCCATGGCCACCTCGGGTGCCGAAGCAAGGGCGATGGTTTCTGCTTGCCATCAAAATGGGGTCAAGCTTGGCGTCGCCTACCACTTACGCTGGCACGGTGCTCACCGCCCATTGTTCGAAGATGTGAGGCGAGGTGAGTTCGGTGTAATAAGGCATATGCGGGTACAGTGGAGTTCGCAAGCACATGACGCTTCAAATTGGCGGGCGGCGACTGATGTTGGAAAATGGTGGAGTCTGGCAGGCGTCGGAACACACTGCCTGGACCAAGTTCTTTGGTTTATGTCTGCGGAATGTGGGCCGGTAGTGGATGTCAAAAGCGTGATATCACGCTCCGTGTGGGGCGGCCCGAACGATGAAACCGCGCTTCTAGCCTTGCGCTTTGAGAATGGCGCGACCGCAGATATCTGTTCTTCGGTCCAGTTCGCGGCGCCATCTCGCTTCGAGCTGTACGGTAGCATGGGATATGCCGTGGGAGAGGGCACAGTTGGCACGACAGGCGAGGGCGCGATGTCGGTCAACGGGACCGAACGCAAATATGGGTACGCCGATTGTTACAGAGCCGAGTTGGAGGATTTCGCAGCTTCAGTGCGCGACAATCGTCCGCCTGAAGTGACCGGTGAAATGGGATTAATGAACGTAGACATTCTATGTCAAGCAACAGGCCAGCAAGAGTAGAACGCCGGCAAGACAAAGTATTTTCCTCCGATCCATAGTCGCGGCCGAAGGCCGAGGCTCGTAGCACTCCCGATGGCATGAGATACTCATTCCTTTGAACCGGACCTAATGAACCGGACCTAATGAACCGGAAATACAGCCCCATGAGGCAGACTTTCTGGACCCACTGCTTGACTGGATCCCAGGCAGTTCGCAATAAAATCCTCGCGAACAACCGGGCTCGGCACCATGACTTTTGAGCGATTCTCCCGACGCGACCGCTACAATGCAATTTCTATTGTAATCGCCAAATTCTGGCGGGATTTGCGTTGTAAATTGGGGTACGGGCTGTAATTTGGCACGCGGAATTTGAGTGATTATCAAGATCGAAGGTCGGAACGGAATTTCGGCGAACACTGAGTGATAGCGGTTCCAGTACTTGGCGATTACGGGCGATTACGGGCGATTGGGGGCGATAGACGAGAGATTAACGAGCGATTACTGAAATCAGCCTGCGATTTTGTCTTGTCAGTGCTTTGCAGCACACGATTTTGCATATGAGCAAACTCACGTCTGTCATTTAGGGGAGAGAGCGGTGCGATGACCACAGATACGACGTTCTCAGGCCACAAGGACAGCGTAGTGGATCGCGATGACCGCCTTGCCAGTGCAGTCCAGGCGGCCCGTAGTGCTGTGCATGCTGCGCAACCTCCGTCTCACCCATCACAACAACAACAACAACAACCCAGCTCGCAGCTTTCCGAAACGCACGCACCGCTCCCAGAAGCAATCGAGCTTGAAGTTGAGGAGCCTGACGCTTCGCCGATACCCTCGGAGACCACCTTGCGGCGCGAGACATTCATTCCGCTCACGTCATTTGCGCTCATGGACCGTCTCACGCGAAGCGACATTTGGCCAACCGGCGATGCCCAAAGCGCGCGACGGTTTTTCCGCTATTTGCGCCACTGGCGCCAGCAGCAATACAACAGCGAAGCGATGCGGCTCGACCACGCCTACGAGCCGTTCAATCCTGATAGCGACCTACTCATGACCCGGCAATATACGGATCAAGAGCTGGCCACATTGAAGGCACGCGTGGTCGAAGGCATGCAACACTTATTGGCCCAGGCAAACTACACCCGAATAGATCGTTCGGAAGTCGAACTGATTCTCACTGCCGACAGTCACTATGGATTAGACTTTCACGTCGACCTCGAAGCATTCGAAATTCTTGAGATTTATTATCGGGGGGCGTCAACAAAAAAGGACCAGCGCCGCAGCATCCGCAAATTCTTTCGCAAGGAAGAATTTGACGTCCCCATATTTCAGCGCCTGTTTATCTTATTCAAGCTCAAACCTGAAGAGCAACGAATAGATGACTATCTCAGAACTCGCAAGATTTCTCGCAAGCAAGCAGAAAGAGCCATCAGAGCGCGCGGCAAGCACTTGCCTCAGGGCGTAAGTCGCGACCGGATCTACATGAAACTATTCAAGAATTTGCCGCGCGCTGATGTGGAAATGATTTTTCCGAACACGCGTGTCAAGTTTCGACTATTCGATAAGATCAAACTGGGTGTCACAAGTGGCGGCGCCGTCGGTATGGGCCTCTTCGGTACGTTGACGAAAATACTTGCGACCGGTGCTGCAGCCCTCAATCCTATAGCGCTAGCGACAGCACTGTTCGCTATCGGCGGCGTATTATTTCGACAAATCATGGGCTTCTTTAATACCCGTCAACGCTACATGGTGGTCATGGCTCAGAACCTTTACTTCCACGCTCTTGCTGACAACCGAGGGGTTATGATTACATTGGCCGATCGTGCTGCAGAAGAGGACGTAAAGGAGGAAATGCTTCTTTACAGCGTTCTAGCCAAAGAAACCGTGCGGCATGAAGAGCTCAAGGCAGTTGACCAAGCCGTTGAAGAGTATCTGAGCTCAGCCTTTGGGGTACATGTCGACTTCGACCTTGACGACGCACTCCAGCGACTTATGGCTGATGGCATAGTAACGGAGAACCTGAACGGAACCCTACGGGCGCTTTCACCGGTGGCTGCTGCCGAGCACATAGACCGGAAGTGGGACACTTTTCTCGATGATCTATCAGACACCTACGTCCTTGAGGGAACCGAGTTCGATGGTTTCGCGGGAGGCGCCTTGCACGGACCGGAGGCGCGGTCGCAGCCCGTGCACATCGATACCTAACCCGATTTGATGCTATACAAGATCACATTGGATCTGCTCGACCGCGCAACTGCGCGTCTCGCCGAAGCTGCGCTGGCCGAGGTTATTCTACCGACACCCGAAGCTTGTTCATCCTTCGAAGAAGACAAGTTGTGGCGCGTCGAGGCTTACTATGCGCACCAGCCCGACGCTGTGCGGTTCCAAGAGGAACTCTCCCAACTTACAGAGACCATGATTCCACCGGTCGATGTCATGACGGTACCAAATGAAAACTGGGTCGCACTCTCTCAGGCGGCCCTGCCGCCGGTTCGTGCCGGCCGTTTCACGGTGTATGGTAGCCATGACAAAGGAAATGTTGCAGCAGGTCGCAACAGCATATTAATCGATGCTGGAGAGGCGTTTGGAACCGCGCATCATGCCACAACATCTGGTTGCCTGCGCGCTATCGATAGGTTTGCACAGCATGGCAAGCACTGCAAGATCCTCGATTTGGGGACAGGCTCGGGCATATTGGCCATAGCGCTCGCGCGCGCATTGCCCAAGTGCCACATCGCTGCAACCGACGTGGATATATGCGCCGTTGAAGTAGCCATAGCCAATGCGGCCGCCAATAAGGTTGGTCCACAGTCAACCGGGCAACGTTTACAAATCTTCGTTGCTTCAGGCCTCGATCACCCAAATCTGTATGCGCTCAAACCCTTTGATCTGGTTGTTGCAAACATATTGGCGGGACCATTGATCGCCTTGGCCAAGTCCATTGCAATGGCTGTACGCAATAGTGGAATTCTGGTCCTGTCTGGTATCCTCGTTGAGCAAGCCGCGGAGGTATCCGCTCACTACATTGCACATGGCTTCGTAATGCTCCGCCACGAACGCGATGAGGGCTGGTCGACACTAGTGATGAGAATGGCCAAGCGTTGACAATATCAACCAAAATTCGGCCGTATCGCGGCCGCTCAGGTCCTGACAGTAGGCCTTCGACGGGGAGTCTGAGCTGAGACCAGACTGTTGATTCGAGTTCGAACCGCGGTCGCGGCCGGATCCCCCAGAAGAGCTCCAGCCGCCCACGAACCACCTCATCCGCACCTCAATGCGTGGCCAATGCCGCAAAGCAAACGCAGCAGCTCTCTCTACTTGGCATCGGCCTTGGGTAAGATCCCGGTGGTACGCAGTGATCGGATCTCAGCGTCCACAAACCCGATTGCCTGTAGTTGATCTCTCGAATATGACTGTAGGTGTTGCGACACTCGCTGACGTGCTTCGCGCTCTCGTGCTGAAGCAAGCTGCTCGAACAGGCGGCCCCAAAAACCAGTTTTGCCCGTCTCGACAAAACTGTCATCGTGCACGTGGCCCGTCAGAGCCGTGAATTGCGTGCTCATGATCATCTCCACTCTTTTGCTCATGGTGGTCGGATTGATCCGACTCTCCCTGCTATATAGCAGCAGTTGCTGCGCCGCAGTAGCGGTGTTGGTGCAACGCAGCATTGCGCTATCCGCATACAGAGTGGATTGGTCGCAGCCCAGGTTTCCTTTTGGCGGAATCTTGTTGCAATAATGCCAAAGTCGGGCACGCTTGGCACGTGCCTCAGTCGACAACTGTGCCTTCTGCAAGAGATTACCCGATGTTTCAATCCTATAAAGCAAGGCCTCCGGCGGCCAAAATTCCTGAACGTCTGGCCAAGCTGCGCCGTGAGCTGACTAAAGCGCGCATTGATGCCTACTTAGTTCCGCGAGGCGATGAGCACCGCGGTGAGTATGTCCCAACGTCTGCCGAGCGGTTGGCGTGGCTGACCGGTTTCACAGGATCCGCGGGCCTTGCCATCGTCACGAAGAAGAACGCAGCCCTGTTCGTCGACGGTCGCTACACGGTCCAAGCTCGAGCGCAAGTTCCAGCAGGTCATATTGAAGTATTTGAAAGCCCAATCAAAACAATTGAGGCATGGATCGCAGAATGGTTTAAGGACACGTCGTTAACGATAGGCTTCGATCCCTGGCTCCATTCCGTCGACGAAATAGATCGGCTGAAACGCAAGCTATCGCCATTCGGCGTCCGCCTGAAGTCGCATTCGCGCAATCTTGTTGACCGCGTGTGGTCGGACAGGCCGACCGAGCCGCTCGGTCCGGTGGTTGTTCAGCCGCTGGCCAAATCCGGTGAGTCATCGCGAGACAAGGTTGCACGGCTCCAAAGGGCACTTGTGGACGCACACGAGGATGCGACAATACTGACGGCGCCAGAATCTATTTGCTGGCTACTGAATATTAGAGGTAGCGACGTCGCGCACAATCCCATCGTTCTATCTTACGCCATTCTACCGGCGCGCGGCAAAGTCGAACTCTTCATAGAAACCGAGAAGCTGAACAGCGAAGTTCGCTCGCATCTTGCCCCAGTTGCCAAAATATATGCAGCGACTATTCCCGAGTCAGCAGTCCGGCGGACACCTTTGCGAACTTCGAAGAGCTTCGCCGATCGATTGCAAGCACTAAAACAAGCCCAAAAGACAGTAAGAATTGACACATCAACCTGCCCTGTTGCTATTGCCCGGCGCTTGGGGCCGTCTCATTACCTTGCCTCGGGCCCTGACCCGTGCGCTTTGCCTCGAGCGACAAAGAACGCCACCGAATTGCGAGGCGCGCGAGCCGCACACAAACGCGATGCAGTCGCCGTTTGCCGGTTTCTGGCGTGGCTCGATCGTCAGAGCCCGACCGGTGAAGTCGACGAAATTACAGCTGCGCGTCAGCTAGAGCAGTTTAGACGCGACACAAACCAGCTCCGCGAAATAAGCTTCGATACGATATCGGGCAGCGGGCCCAATGGGGCGATCGTCCACTACCGTGTAACAACAAATACCAACCGTGTTCTTAATCCCGGCGAGCTTTATCTGGTTGACTCTGGTGCGCAGTACCAGGACGGCACGACAGATATTACTCGAACCGTTGCCGTCGGCACGCCAACGGAAGAGATGTGCGATCGA
>JBPCWA010000163.1:0-3233 GCA_051009975.1 Hyphomicrobiaceae bacterium | reverse complement strand
CATCAATGTTTTTGAGTGCCCTTTTTCCTAAATCCTCCGTTTCCAAGTGCACTTTCTGCTTGACCTGCTCGATAACGGCGCGGGAGACGCAAATCCCGCCGGGAGCGGCCATGGCTTCAAGTCGAGCCGCGATAATCACTCCGTCTCCGAAGATGTCGTCGCCATCAATTATAATGTCTCCCTAGTTTATACCAATGCGAAGCCGAATTCGCCGTTCCGGGGGCACGCTTTTGTTCTCCTCAAGCATCCCCTGTTGCACGTCAAGACAGCAGTGCAGGGCATTTACCACGCTCGGGAATTCGATGAGAATACCGTCGCCGGTCGTCTTCACGATTCTTCCGTGATGTTCTCCGATCTTCGGATCAATTAATGCGCGTCGATATCTTTTGAGCGCCGCGAGTGTGCCGTCTTCGTCGTCACGCATGAGCCGGGAGTATCCCGCCACGTCTGCCGAAACGACCGCCGCCAATCTACGGATTTTGGCTCTCTCTGGCATTTGCGCCGCCCCTTTCACAAGGCGTTGAAAGGATCGATTAAAGTAGGTCTGACAATACCGCGCCCGCTGGCGCAACGCCCACCATATCACAATAATTCAATGCTTTGTCGCTCAACTATACTCATATTCTTTGCCAACACCGCATCGCAGACTTTACGCCTTTTCGCCCCAAGTAGACTGACGGCCTCACGAATTGCGCTGTATATTTGGGACTTAAATATGCCAACACCCCCTTTTTGTCCTCACAGCACTGTGAGATGTCACGGTGCTGCCAGAAGTCCGCTGCATTGATCGACGAAGGCGACAATTGGTTTGAGATTGCCCGCCATCTGCCGACAATCCCATCAATTGAAATTCTTGATCTCGGATAGGCTTTTTCTGCGAGAGGCGCGATGAACTTTGACCCGCAGCAAAAGATGTAGGCGCAAGACGAGAAGGTTGCAGAGCGAACACTTTCGCGCTCCGCCCCCAATTTATTCTTGTGGACGTTGATGAGGTTCCAGGTACGCATGTCTACGCCGCTGATAGTCCGGAGAACAGGGGGAGTCTGCCTCAGAGGGGTCCGTGAGAGCGACCAGAACACTCGCGCCTCGGTAAATGGGAAGTCCGGGTCTATCTCGAGGATTAGGATGACGATTAAGATTTATATTAAGAATAGGGATGATAGAAAGAAATAGAAGTAGAAGTAGGAATTGGGTTAGGTATGGGTCCAGCAGCAGCAATCTGAAGATGGATCGCGATCGCCGCAATGCGAGCTGAGTCGGCCCTCTCGGTTCCCGTGCGTCACGACGTCCAGATATGCTGTCCGGCAGCCTGATCGGAAACTCACGCGAGCGAAATAACGACCCGAATGGAAATGAACCGTAATTATCCCCCAGCGCAAGACCGATGCGCATCAACCACCGGAACCAAGCACGATTTTAAAGGGATACCGACGAAGCTCGCCGCCCATAACTTTGACGATTTTGATGAGTTTGCCGCATCAGTCGCCGCCGCAGACGCCAATATGATCATTCAAAATCCCAATCAAATGAGATGGAGCATTGATGAGCTCGCATTCCGTGGATGCCGAATCCAGGTTGGACGACTAGGCAGCGGAAACATCGCAGAAGGAAGCGCACCGGCAAACCAAAGTATCATTTACCTCCCCATGACGAAGTCGGTCGAGTACTTGGCCAATGGCAATCCCGCAACGTCAAATCAACCAGTGATTCTGAAGCCAAAGCAAGAATTTTGTTTTGCCACGAAAGCTGAGCACGACTGGTGCGGGCTTTTCATCGAAAATTCCATCAATTGCAACGCGAACCAATTTAATGGCGTCCCAATCCCCGAACTGGCAGACCGCATTTGGTACATCGCCAAATGTGTTCGAGCAGCGGCGGCTGCTACGAAAGTCGACAATCTGTCGCCACTATCACAAACGATCGCAGAACGTGCTGCCGACGTCGCCACACAGCTCCTTATTGAACAGAGCAGCAAGCGCAGGAGCAATGGGCCTCAAAGAGGCCGTCCCGCCTATACGAGAGAAGATATTGTTCGAGATATTCGGGTTCTGCTGCACGAACATAGAGCAAGCCCATTGCACCTTGCTAAAATTGCGGAACGAATGAACATCTCTCAGCGCACATTGCGACAAGCATTTTACGACTGGTATGGTGTTGGTCCGAAACGCTATTTTCAACTCCGACAGCTTCAAGAGGTACATCGCGCGCTCAAGAGAGCTTGCCCTGACAGCAGCAGTGTCAGCAACGTGCTGATCGAATTCAATGTGTTCGAGTTTGGACGTTTTGCCTCACGCTACAAGGCAATGTTTGGGGAACTCCCGTCACAAACACTATACCACTGAGGCGTTGGTTGACGATCAAGAGTTAGATCCAGGACAGAGACCTTTCTAGAAAGGCGCGCCCATCATGACGCTGCCATTCCCCATGCGCCATGATGACCTTTTGAGGTTTCCACGACAAAACAGCATCCCTTGCTTGCCGCGTCGCTCGCCGGTCAAAGAAAGTAAGTCGCCACTCCAACGGTGCGTAACCGCGTCCCTCCACGATGCCCCAAATCTTTGCGATACGTCGCTGCCAGGGCTGCCAATGGGTCGTCAAGAACGTTGCGCTAAAATTCTCTGATAGATCCGCAAGAATGGCCGTGCGAGACGCACGATGGAAAAAAACAATCTCGTCCATAAGAAATGAACCTGCAATCCAGACTTGATCCAATTCCCTTTTCCATTCCTCGGGCGCCTCGTTCTCAAGAGGCGATTGGAACCTGAGATCCACCCGCTTCTTGATCGTCGAACGCGGCCCCCAAAGTGTTGCGCTGGGATAGGCAGCAGCCCATTCGCTGAGAAACAAATGATGAATCTTATTCGGGCTAATTAAGAATTCTGGTCTGCCTAGTCGCTCCACCGCCGCTCGGAGCGGTGTGCTCAATCGAATCGGTGACCAGACCCACAGTGCCCCATTCTCGAGCCGAATGATGACACTTCGCGTCGGGTAGGGAAACCCATAAAAGTCGACACACTCACCTTCAGCAAGCCATATGCCATCGTCGACGATCTCCAGCAAGTTTTGTGCTCCCTTTCATCCAGCTGTCACTTCGAACGTCGGACATTGCAGCTTATCAAACAAAACAACCAAAATCTGAACGAAGCAACGCCCGACGATCGCTGATTTTGCTGTGTTCCAACAATCATCTTTTACCCTTGACGCATGGATCTCCTTGAGGTCTTCGTCGAACA
>JBPCWA010000162.1:0-3460 GCA_051009975.1 Hyphomicrobiaceae bacterium | reverse complement strand
GGTCTCTCACGTCGCTCGGGCTGACCAGCAAGACCCTCGAGATTGTGTCGGTGGACATGAGCGCCAGCCTCAACATCTACGGTTGCCAACCCAATGACCTGCCCATACTTGATAACCTTATCGCCACGGGCAATGCTGTCGAGCGCGAATTTGTGCCCACGCCCAATCTGCTCAAGCAGCTCCGGACAATCTCCATCATCCAATACAGGTTGACTGCCTGCGGCAAGATCGCGAAGCGCGGTCGCAACATTGTCCTTAGAATTGAGACGCAAGGCCGTTAGGATACCGGTTCTTTGCATTATAAGATCTCATTCGAAGCATCGGCTCAACGGCGTCGGAATGACGAAGACCTCATCTCTACCCGCCAGATCGCCGGTAGTGCCTCACTTGACCAAGCGTGAATTGCGTTCTGCTAAGACCGACGATGTCCACGAATAGCATCGCTCTGACGGATAGCAACGTCAAAGACAGCTAAGACTGTACCTCCGATATCGAAACCAGACAAGAATTGTTGCTGCCTTCCAGAACTAACCTATAATCGCACATCGGTTGCAAAGCTCAATGACAGTGACGCACCGGACAGTCGAGAAGATCCGAATGGATGGCTCCTCAATGACGAGGCTTCCGCCACGATCGTTTTTCCGCTTCCTATCCTTCCAGGCTTTCCGCAGTGTCGCATTCTGGCCATCTTACCGGCCCCGGATGACTGAATTGGAAAGATTGATAGTCAATACTAACAGCTGCAAAAATGAAGAGCTCTTTGAAAGTTTATACAGTCGAGGTATCCGAAGAGACAGTTTGGATGTGGTTCAGATTGTCCGGCGATGACGGCTGTGAAGGGGTGGGAGAAGCAACTGTTCGAAACCAGGATCGGCAAATCATCGACGCACTCCCTCTTGCTATCGATGCCATAAGAAATTGCGATTTCGATCATGGTGCCAAATTTCGCGCAATCCGACACCGACTACCGAACGTCGTTGGAAGAGCCATCTCCAGCGCGCTGGAGCAGGCATGGCTGGATCGAGAAGGTCAGCGCCTGAACCGACCAATCTATACGCTTCTCGGTGGTCGAGAACGAGACGATGTGCAATGCTATGCCAACATCAATCGCGGCACGACATCTCGGAAACCAGATCACTTCGCCCAGCGCGCCGAAATTGCGGCAAATGAAGGATATAACGCCATCAAGTTGGCGCCATTCGATGGCGTCACGCCGGATCAACCCACTGGCGCCGACCGACGTAGCCTTGTGGAAGTCGGCCTCGAGCGAGTAGCACGGGTCAACGACCAACTGGCTGGGCGCCTCAAAATTCAGATTGACTGCCATTCTCGCTTTTTGGCCGCTGAAGCGGTCGATCTCATTGTCGAGCTGGCAGATTTAGGAGTAACGTGGCTCGAAGAGCCAATTTTGGAAAACACTCAGTCAATACCCGATATCGTCAATCTCAAACGCCAGGCCAATGCGTATAATTTGACTTTTGCCGGCGCGGAAAAGTTGACTGACCTTGCGGCTTTCGAGCCCTTTATTAGACAACGTTGCTATGATGTGATCATGCCAGATGTCGTCCTGGCAGGCGGCCCAACCGAAGTCATAAGGATAGGCTATCTCGCAGAGGCGTTCGGCCAAGCGGTCAGCCTTCACAATCCATGTGGACCGGTTATGGACATGCACAGCACGCACGTCGCAGCCGCACTACCACAACTTCATTCGCTAGAGCGACAATTCCGCGAATCTCCGCTTTACGACGGCCTCGTTTCCCGCACTCACTTATTCAAAGATGGTGCATATCACTTGACGCAATCGCCCGGTCTCGGACTAGCCGTAGACTGGACTGCTCCGGAGATAGAGCACCGTACGACGGTTTCCGTCGCAATCTAATGCGCACTTGAGGGCCTCATTTGACAATCGGATTTCGCCCGCGTGAACGACCCCACTCGCCAACCTCTGTCAATCCGCTCTATTCAATTTTGGTCTTGCGCCAGCTGTCGCTGGGGTCGAACGAGGTAATTGCCTGCGCCTTCGACATCGTATCTGGACCAAGGTCGGACTCATACACTGTACCATCTGCGCTGACCTTAAAGGTCATGATACCCGATGCGCCATAATTTGCAGGAAATGCAACGACTCCAAATCCACCCAGCAGCCTATCACCCACGAGGTAGGTGTAAGCTCCTCCTGGCGCGCTGCCCCCTTGCT
Source organism: Hyphomicrobiaceae bacterium (assembly GCA_051009975.1). Taxonomy (GTDB): domain Bacteria; phylum Pseudomonadota; class Alphaproteobacteria; order Rhizobiales; family Hyphomicrobiaceae; genus Tectiglobus. Next base: position 1,263 of record JBPCWA010000162.1, on the reverse strand, counting down.
CTGTGACTAGTTTGAAGCGATAGCCGTGGTAGGCGCGAGAAACTGAAGTGTCGCTCGTCCCAGCATCAGCCTTCGCCACATAGCCCTCGCGCGCTGCTTCCGCCACTAAAGGACCGAGAGGGCTCTCTGGCTGACCATCCGCTGAAGGCCAGAAGAGCCCGTCTCTCATACCAGGCGAACTTCGAAATTTTGACGCATAAACGTGCAGACCATCATTGTCCCAATCGGTCTCCGCATACTCGCGTTGCGCATCTACAATGGCGAGTAAAACCTGGATCGTACTGAGCTCATTTTCGCCAATCCGCCGATTGAGGATTTCGTCTCTTGCGCGCTCAACATCGAACGCCCACTCGGCACCCGAACGCAGGATTGGAAAAGGAAAGGGAAATCCGTCCTTGCCGATTATGAGTTCAACTTCGTTTTCGTTCACCTTGTTGGTTTCGTGGTACTCTTTGAAGGCGTCAACGAACCTCTCGCGAGCCGCCTTGTCTTGTACATCATCGCCAGACGAAACAAGGTCGCGCGCGTCGGCTCCCAATACCATAAGCACTTTCTTCGGATCACCGGATTGAGCGGCTTCATACAATGCCTCGACCGCAGCCTCCGGTGTTTTGAAATGTTGCGGATCGCCGGACTTCGCCCGGACTGACGCCGCACCAATACTCCCTAGTATCGCGGCAATCGCGCAAAGGACAGCATATGACTGAAGCATTGAGCAAAAGGGTCGCATTCGGTTACTCCGTTCCTTTTCGCTTTTTTTGGCACGTGCGAAAACAAGCGACTTGTCATCCGAGGAGATGGCACAACCTATCTCCTGCGACCTCCTCCGCGACGCCCCCCTCCACGGCGACCGCCGCCCCCTCGCGACCGAACTTGCCGACTACTGCGCCCGCGTGAGCTATGCCGACGCACATTGCGACCGTTCCCAACACCGCGATAGGCCGTCCTTCTGGCTGAAGGAGATCTGCTTTGCGCGCGCCTTCTCGTTGCGGTTCTATGCTGAGACTGACGCCGGGGCTGAGACTGACGCCGGGGCTGACTCTTCGGTTGCGCTGTTCGCCTGGGTCGATTGGAATTCCGCGTCTGTTTCGTTCGATCCCTGGCCGGTCGGCTAGATCGATCCCCACCTGGCCGATTGGGACGTTCACCGCCGGGCCGGTCCGGACGTTCGCCGCCGGGACGACCGGGACGTTCACCACCGGGTCGGTCCGGACGTTCGCCACCGGGCCGACCGGGACGTTCACCACCGGGTCGGTCCGGACG
>JBPCWA010000161.1:0-10545 GCA_051009975.1 Hyphomicrobiaceae bacterium | reverse complement strand
TGAGCGACCGTAATCACTTTCGTATGCAAAGTTACCAATTCGGTGGTCTTTTGTTTACCGATAGTGATGTGGCGGAAAGCCGGGTTCATCCAATCATCGATTGGAACTACATCGTCGGAATGCCTGTGCTGGGCGGAGAATTAGGCTGGAATCTCAACGCCTTAAGCTTTTCTCGCGATCAAAGTTTCACCGATTATAAGTACGATACAATTGATAAGACCACGAAAACACAACGGATTGTGGCTGACATCAATTGGCGACGAAAGTTTACGGATGGTATCGGAATTAGCTACACTCCTTTTGCCAATTTGCGGGGTGACGCTCTAACATTCGACAACGCTGTCGATCCTCTAAAGAATCATTTGATCGACGAAAGCACCGTTACACGCGGTATCGCAACCGCCGGCGTCCTTGCATCATATCCATGGCTCGCAAACGGTTCGCGAGGCTCACATATCATCGAACCTATTGGCCAGATCATTGCGCGTACAGCTAAAGTCGACCAACGCGATTTACCCAACGAGGACGCGCGTAGCATCGTTTTCGACGATACAAACCTATTCGAATTCAATAAGACTTCCGGTTTAGATCGTGTGGAGACTGGTACGCGAGCCAACGTGGGGGTTCAGTACACATTTCAGGCCTATACGGGCGGCCACGCACGCATATTAGCCGGACAAAGCTTCCATTTGTCGGGAGATAACATTTATAACGGCTATACAGGCGTCGAACCATCCATTGATCCAAAGACAGCGAGCAGCATTCTTGCACCGAACAATGGATTGCAGAACAACTCCTCTGACTATGTCTTGGGAGCCTACGTTGCACCATCGGACATCTTCACTTTTATCGGGCAGGGCCGCTTTGATCACAATGATCTACAGCTCCAGCGCGCAGATGTAGCCGCAGATTTCCGTTACGGTCCGCTAAACGCCCAGGCCATCTATACCTTCGCTGCATTTGATCCTGTGGGTGGCCGCTATGACTTAGCAGAAGAACAGTGCAACGATACTGATTGCTTAACAGAGTTGTCAGATGCCTACAAAGCGCGCTTAGCGAACGAGTTGTTAGATCAACAAGACTTGATAGGCACCGTAAGTTTGCAGCTCTCCGAGCGCTGGCGCATCATAGGAGCCACCCGCTTCGATATTGATAAGAGAGAAGGGCGACAGAATTCAGTCTCGGTCAGATATGCTGACGACTGTTTCGTGCTGACCACGACGTACACGCAATCTAACATAGAAGATCCCAATAGAGACATCACACGCGACCAAACTATTTTACTCCGGTTTGAGCTTAAGCATATTGGAGAATTTAGTTATCGGTCGGACGCGTTAGATCATCTGTTTGGAGAGAACCAGGTCAACTTCTAAGTCTATTAGCTCAGACTAAGACTTTGTCTTTTCTTGGTGTTTTGGACGCGCCAAGGCGCGTGGCTATGGTGCCAATCGCCAAATTTCTTACCGCTTTCCCCTGAAGTTTGCAGAGACTCATGTGGGCCACACACTCATGCCTAAGAATCAGTAATAATCCGTCTCAGACATTTGGACGACACAGAGGCAAACAATGAAGTTTCCTGCGCAAGCCCAGGATCACTCGAGCAACTTATCATTGATCAAAGTATTGGCCGGTGCTTGGCTTTCGGCACTCGCGCTGCACCCGCATCAACCGGCAGAGGCACAGGACAGCGCGATTCCAGGGTTAATCGTTTCGGTTCCACCTGCAAGCGACGTCCCCGTCTCCCCAACGACCGAGAGAACGATACGTCGGCCCGCCGCTCCTCAGACATTGAAAAAGCAAGCAAATCCATCGAAACAGCAAACGACTACCCGTCGTAGACGGAGTACGCCCGCCACTGCTAACCGTAGACGCAAACACTCCGTTGCGGTGTTAGTCAACGACGAGCCAATCACGCATCACGAGATTGATCAACGAGCGAAGCTTATTGCCGCAAACTCCAACGTCTCTTCAAAAGCAAAGATGGAGTTTGAAAGGCTCATCAATAGCAAAGCCACGAACAATCGCGTCCGAGCAATCCTACAAGAAACAATATCATCAAATCCCGGGAAAACCCGAGATCAGATCATTCAAATTTTCAATCAGCGTAAAGCCGCCTACGGTCGCTCATTGCAGCAGCGTGCTATTCGGGCTGCACAACGCAGTTCGTTAGCCAAAGTCAGGTCGCGTGCAAAAAAGGAGCTGATCGAAGAGAGATTGAAACTCCAGGCTGCCAAGGAAAATAATTCAGTCGCCACCCCTGCTCAGGTGAATGCCGCTTTGGAGCAAATGGCAAAGCGAAGTAAAACCACCGTCAAAGCACTCCTAAGATCCGTCACTAGCACTGGTGTTTACCCGCAAACGTTCAAAGAACGAATCAAGGCGCAAATTTCCTGGCAGGGGGTTGTGCGGAAAAAGTTTGGTCGAACGATAGCTATCAATCTGAAAGACGTGGACCAGCAGGTGACCAGAAGCCAAAACGTCGCTCAGGTTGGGTTGAAGCTACAAACAATTACCTTGGAATTGTCCGAAGGATCCGGTCAAACGGCTTTGGCTCGGCGTCTTCATGATGCCAATACACTGCTATCCCAATTCAAGGGCTGCAAGACGACACGCGTCTTAGCTAAACAAGTGCCGAGTGCCCGTTTCAAAGATCTTGGGACTGTCAAAGCAAGCACTATTTCAGAACCAACACGTAGTCTTATAATCCAAGCCCTAGATGGCGAAATGGCACCGCCAGTCGCAACTAGCCAAGGCGTCGTGCTATATGCGGTTTGCGGGCGGACAGCGAATACAGGAACTGCTCAAGCCAGAGCAAGAACGCGTTCTGAATTCCAACGCCGAGAGTTCTCCTCTATGGCACGCCGTCACCTTGCAGATTTGCGACGCGACGCACATATCGAATACAAATGAAAACACGCTTCATAAAGTGCAGGCTTGTGGAATTTCCAAATAGAAATCACACCGGCAGATATGCGGAAGTGACATGAAATCAATTATGCGGATCGAGGATTTCAATTGCAGGAACTTGCCCAAGATGGGCTGCCGCGATTAAGCGACGTTATTAGCCAACTGGAGTTGCGGGCTGATAAGGCGCTTGGTCAAAACTTCATTCTCGATCTCAATCTGACACAACGCATAGCGGGGCTATGTGGCGATATTGCTAACCGACGTGTCGTAGAGATCGGTCCCGGACCGGGCGGCTTGACCAGAGCCCTATTGTTGAAGGGCGCCCGTCATGTCTGGACGATAGAACGTGACCATCGCTGTCTTCCAGCCCTAGACCAAATCGCAAAACGCTGGCCGGGTCGACTCGACATCTTTCATGGTGACGCATTGATTTACGACTGGCAGACAGCTCCAAGCATCTCAGATCAGACCAGTTTGAAGGAAATCAATTTAGTAAATCAAACCGACCCGACTGCAGTAATCATTGCCAATCTACCTTATGGCATAGCGACCAAATTGCTGACTCTGTGGCTCAATGTGTCAGCTTGGCCGCCGTGGTATGCCTGCATGGCCCTCATGTTTCAACGCGAAGTTGCAGAGCGTATTGTTGCGTACCCGGGCACACGAACCTATGGTCGTCTATCAGTTCTCTGTCAATGGTCATGTAAGACGCAGATTAAGCTCAATCTACCACCCGAAGTATTTTTCCCGCATCCCAAGATATCCTCCGCCGTCGTTGTCTTTGAACCCAGACCAGAGAGAACTCCGGCTTGCGACCCGTCGGCTTTGCAACGCGTTACTGCGGCCGCATTCGGCCAAAGAAGAAAAATGTTGCGTGTCAGTCTTCGCCAACTCACTTCCCAACCGGAAGTGTTGATCAAAGAGGCAGGCCTTTATGGCACCGCTCGCGCAGAAGAGGTTACTGTTTCACAGTACGCCCATTTGGCTAGAGCGTTTTCGCGACTCGCTCATGAGAAGAAGCAACATCATTCCAACGTGTCTTGAAGATTACGCACAAAAGCTGGTAACCCGATCAAACGTTCTCTGCGATGACGCTCGGCCATGAGAATTGCATGCAGTGCATCCTCACTATGATCTAAGTCATCATTTATTATGACATAATCATATTCACCCCAATGACTAATCTCATCTGCGGCCCGCGCCATTCTCTGGGAGACGACAATTTGACTATCCTGAGCTCGCGTTTGGAGGCGCTTCTCAAGCACCCGCCCGGTAGGTGGCAATATAAATACACGAACCAAATCCGCCCCAACCTTTTCGGCGATTTGCTGAGCTCCTTGCCAATCGATGTCGAACATGACATCGAATCCATCGGCCATCATTGACTCGACTGGCGCTGCAGGCGTCCCATAGGAATGTCCAAAAACCTCCGCCCACTCTAACAACTCGCCTTGGTCTCGCCGGCGATTGAATTCTTGTATATCAACAAATCGATAATCCTCTCCATTCACCTCACCAGGGCGCGGTGGACGGGTAGTTAAGGAAACCGAGAGGCGAACCTTCGGATCGGACATCAACAGGCGGCGAGCTAACGTAGTCTTTCCAGCGCCGGAGGGTGACGATAAAATGAGTATCAAGCCTCGCCTAGCAATCGACTGCCGCCCCTCACTGTCGTGTCTACTCAATGTTCTGCACCTGTTCGCGCATTTGATCAATCACCGCTTTCAGCGCCAACCCGCACCTTGTAACGTCGATGTGGTTGGACTTGGAACACAACGTATTTGCTTCTCGATGAAATTCCTGAGCTAAGAACTCCAGTTTCCGTCCGACGGGACCATTGCTTTCCAACAGATGACGCGCTGAAAAGATATGGGCGCGAATACGGTCAAGTTCTTCCGTAATATCTGCCTTAGTCGCAAGTAGTGCTGTTTCCTGATGCAACCGGTCACTGTCAAGTGCGTGACGCCCCTCACTCAATCGATCAACTTGCTCGCACAATCGTTCAAAGATGACATGCGCAGTTCGTGCAGGAACCGTTTCAACCTGACCAACAAGCTGTTCCATTTCCAACACCTGGGCCATGACGGCTTCCCCCAGATGCCTTCCTTCGGCCCTTCGTGCTTCATCAAAATCACTTACTGCAGCCATCAGGTCCGCAAGGATGGCTTCACGTAGCAGACCCAGATCCGCTGACGTTTCCTCTTTTTCTGAAAGTTCTAGAACACCTTTAACGCCCAAAATAGCTCCAACTGCGAGCGCGCTTTGATCACCCGTTCGTTCACGTATTCGCGTCGCAGCTGAAAGCACCTGGTCAAGCACGCCTTCATTGAGTGTCACCGCTGCCTGCTGGATCGACTTCCGATAGGTTAGAGACGCCGTAATGTTACCCCGCACAACGCGCGATGATATGGCTTCACGTACTGATCGCTCGAGAACTTCGTGCGGAGACGGCAAACGCAAGCGCAAATCGAACCCTCGAGCATTTACACCGCGCAGCTCCCAATACCACGTCGTGTCACCGAAGTTGCCATCACGCCGCGCAAATCCTGTCATGCTTTTTAGTTGCATAATCAATGCTTTGATGGCCATCATGGCGACACGCAATGACGACCATCGTCCAAATGCTTCCAATCCCAAACATGCCCTGCCTATCGCAGTTGCATTCTAGTATAGCTTAGCATCCAATCCTTCAGATTGCGATGACTTCAAATACCAAGGAGAGATCACTATTCGGAACACGTCATGCGCTGGTTTCGAGATGAGCTAGTGGCACGATGAACTAGTATCGCCGTGAGTTAGTATCACTGTAGGTTAGTATCAATGCGAGCAGTTCCAAGTCTCCGACTCTACCGACTGGGTCGCCGCTCCGGCAGCGGAATGCCATCACTCCTCTCCGATACGGCTGGCATTTCCGAAGACGCACCCAGTGGTTCAGTGTCCCGGCGCACCACCTTCGCTGCGGTTTGAGTGCTCAATTGCGCATTTTGAGCCGAACGACTGGCTGTTTTGGCCCGACGCGTGAGCTCTTTCTGTCGTTGCGCCTCGCGAATTCTTCGCTCAATCTTTCGCCATTGCGCTACGGCTCGATTATGCTGCTCGACCGTTTCCGAGAAGACATGCCCGCCCTTCCCATCTGCGACAAAAAATAGGTCCTTGGTTGAAGCAGGGCGAACAGCCGCTTCGATAGATGCACGTCCCGGATTGCATATCGGAGTAGGGGGCAATCCATCAATCTGGTAAGTGTTGTGCGATGTGGCACGCCGAATATCCGAACGATAAATCGTACTTCCCCAGCGCACTTTGGTACCAAATTTCCCGTAAAGGATGGTCGGGTCTGACTGGAGACGCATGCCCTTTCTGAGGCGATTGACGAAAACTCCAGAAATGCGCTTAGGATCATCTCTCGGTCCGGTTTCTTTCTCGATAATGGAGGCCAAGATCAATGCCTCACTAACATTGCGCAACGGTATACTTGCGTCACGCTTCTCCCATACTTTCCGCAAAAAATTCCGCTGAGCATCTGCCATGAGATTCAACACGTCACGACGTTTCGTTCCGCGCGGGACCAAGTAAGTATCAGGCAAGAGAAATCCTTCGGCCGGAATCTCAGATAACTCGCCGTCAAGTTCATCATTCGCCCTTAATCGTTCAACGATCTGATAGCTTGTCAGCCCTTCGGGGATGGAAACTGACAGCAAATCAGCCTTACCTTTGCGAATGATGCCAGCAATTTTACGCACGGTCGCTGCCGAGTCGATACGATAATCGCCGGCTTTCAGGGTTTCAGACTTCCTTCCCTGAAACCGATGCAAAAGGTTGTAGGTCAAATGATAGGCATAGAAAACGTGCCGACTGGACACAATTCCCTTCTGCTCCAACAACAGAGCTATGGCACGCTCACCGCTGCCTGGCGCGATGCGAACCAATTGAGTCTTCGCCAATGGACCCGGCCGATCAATCTCATAGTCAAACCAAACGATAACTCCGGCACCGCCAAGCATCGCTAGCAACACAAGGGTAAAGACACCGTTCAACCATCGCATAGTCGCGCCCATAGGTTGGCTCTCACGACGACGGCGCTTGCCACGACGGGTTGGCGCGCGCGTGGGCTCAATGACCTCGGAAGGGCTACGCGGAAGAATTGGTGCCCCTGCGTGCATCTCCCTCATACGGCCTTTTTGACGAGTCACACTTCATGCCTCTCAACATTCGACCAACCTTAGGGAGGCGCAGCAAAAGCGTTGAGTGCCTGCGCTACTCTCCTCGGCTTAGTGTAACGCAGCACGCTATTCAAATTGTGGCGAAAGAAGCGCCATGACCATGACGGCGCATTTTTTGAGGCCTTGATCCCTGCAGAGACCCAGTCTAAGTCACACGGCGCAAGATTTAAGTCACACGGCGCAAGATTAAAGAAGCATTTGTCCCACCAAACCCGAACGAATTTGACAGCACGGTGTCAATTCGCATCTTTCTTGCCACGTGGGGAACAAGATCTATTGCTGTTTCGACAGACGGATGATCGAGATTTAGCGTAGGTGGAGCGATATTGTCCCGAATCGCGAGCACTGAAAAGATTGCCTCCACTGCCCCGGCAGCCCCAAGCAAATGTCCAATAGCCGATTTTGTCGATGACATAGCAATGGCGTTCGCTCTATCCCCGAACAAACGCTCGACCGCCCCCAATTCGATCTCATCTCCCATTGGCGTCGACGTGCCGTGTGCATTGATGTAGTCGATATCCGCAGGAGTAACTCCAGCGCGCTTGAGAGCCGCCTTCATGCAGCGAAACGCACCATCGCCGTCCTCGGCAGGCGCCGTAATGTGATAGGCATCCCCTGATAGTCCGTAACCGATGACCTCGGCATAGATCGTTGCTGAGCGCGCGAGCGCGCGTTCATACTCCTCCAGAACGACAACACCTGCTCCTTCACCGATGACGAATCCGTCTCGACCCTCGTCGTAGGGTCGAGACGCCCGGGTCGGCGCATCGTTGTATCCAGTGGACAACGCGCGACAGGCTGCGAACCCGGCCAACGCTATCCGGCAGATCGGACTTTCAGAGCCGCCTGCAACCATAACGTCGGCGTCTCCGTAGGCGACCAAACGGGCGGCATCTCCTATAGCGTGCGCTCCCGTTGAGCACGCAGTCACGACCGAGTGGTTTGGTCCCTTGAGGCGGTGCTTAATGGAAACGTACCCAGACGCAAGATTGATAAGTCGCCCTGGAATGAAGAATGGACTAACGCGCCGCGGCCCTTTGCGGTCAAGCAAAAGAGAAGTCTCAGCAATGCCCTCGAGACCTCCAATACCAGAGCCAATCAGAACGCCAGCACGCTCTCGATCCTCTTCCGTCTCAATCAAAGCCGCGCCTGCATCGTCCAGTGCTTGGTCTGCCGCAGCCATTGCATAAATTATGAAATCATCGACTTTGCGCTGCTCCTTCGGCTCCATAGTGTCCGACGGATTGAAGGTTCCGTCCCCGCCACCGTCCCCGCGGGGCACGAATGCGGCAATTTGTGACGCTATGTCGGAAACTTCAAACTCTTCGACTCGACGAGCGCCATTGCGTCCCTCGAGCAGCGATGACCACGCGGTTTCTACCCCGCAGCCCACCGGCGTCACCAAACCTAAGCCTGTTATAACGACGCGTCGCATACGCTTCCCACATGAATGGTCACTAGATCACCTGCCCACCGTCGCGTTAGCCGATCCGACATGCGTATCTTGGCGACAAACTATCGGCAGGTGCTTCAGCATCAAGTCCCTGCTGCGTTCTTCTCCAAGAATTTCACAGCATCACCAACTGTCAGAATGTGCTCTGCTGCATCGTCTGGAATTTCGCACCCAAACTCCTCCTCGAAGGCCATAACCAACTCGACCGTATCCAGGCTATCCGCACCTAGATCATCGATGAAGGACGCGTTTTCGCTCACTTTGTCGGCTTCAACACCGAGATGTTCGACGACAATCTTTTTTACGCGGTCTGCGACATCGCTCATATTCCCGTCCCTTCGACTTGCTGTCTTTAATTGATCCCAACCCGATTTCGTTAGCCACGAAAGCGTGCGCGGTGCTCCATCACAACTACACTCATTTGGCTTAAAACACTCGGTAACGCGACGTCGAATCGCCATCCAGATGGACGTTTCCACAGGGGATGCGCGTTACAATCCGGCGCCAGTTAGCACACTTCATTACCGTTTGCTAGGGCTGAGCGCAGTGATAGCAACTCCGGACAATGCTGCTTTAACACTCTTCATCGTCTGGGTACCGCACCACTCTTAGTTCGTCTCTTAGTTCGTCTCTTAGTTCGTCCTGAGTTCATCTCATCTAAATCATCACCATGCCGCCATTCACATGGAGAGTTTGGCCCGTAACATATCGTGCTTCAGCGCTCGCCAGATAAAGAACCGCAGCCGCAACATCTTGTGGACTTCCAAAGCAATTGGCCGGTATCGCCCCCATGATACTTTCCACCTGCTTTTCATTCAGAACATCAGTCATCGGTGTCTGTATGAAACCAGGCGCAATACAGTTGGCTGTTATTCCGCGAGATGCGGCCTCTCGCGCAAGGGATTTCGTCATTCCAATCATCCCGGCTTTCGAGGCCGCATAGTTGCCTTGACCAGGATTGCCAATGATTCCGCTTACCGATGAAATGTTGACTATGCGGCCAAAGCCGGTCTTCGCCCGCATCATAGCTCTGGCCGCTGCACGCATAAGCATGAACGTAGATGTAAGATTGACAGCAATGACATCATCCCACTGCTCATCCTTCATCACCATAAATAGGTTGTCTTTGGTCAGACCAGCATTGTTGACAAGAATGTCGAGCCCCCCCATGACAGAAATCGCTCTATCCACCAATGAACCAACTTGATCCCTATCAGCAAGGTCACAGGGGAGAATATGAACACGATCACCGAGGTCCTCAGCTAGAGACCGCAAGACCTCTTCACGTCGGCCGGAAATCGCAACAACTGCCCCACGTTCGTGGAGAATACGTGCAACCGCCTCTCCAATGCCTCCCGTGGCGCCGGTCACTAACGCATTCTTACCTGTCAGATCAAACATTTACTGTCCTTCCCACGTTTGCTACGCAATGTCCGGCCCGCAACTACTGCGCACAGTGCCTCACCGAGCAAGATCTAGCTCTCCTGCCAAAAGTTCCAGTGCTTCCGGCGCACCAATGGACGACGCATGTGACGCCCTTTCTATGCGGCCAACCAATCCAGCCAATACTTTTCCAGCGCCAATTTCGAAGAAATGCGTCACGCCCGCATTGACCATCGCCAGAACGGACTCCCGCCACCTTACAGTACCGGTAACCTGCTCGACGAGGCTACGGCGGATCTCATTTGGATCTACAATAGGGGACGCCGAAACATTAGCGACCAGCGGTACGGAAGGACTGAGCACTGTGGCAGAGGCCAAAACTTCGGCCATGGAATTGGCGGCAGGCCGCATGAGTGAGCAATGAAACGGTGCACTAACCGGAAGTGGCAAAGCGCGTCGAACACCATAGCTCTTGGCGGTGGCCAGAACGCGATCAATCGCCGCCTTCGAGCCTGATAGTACAACCTGACCGGGATCGTTGTCGTTCGCGATATCGCAAACGTCCCCTTGCGCAGCATCCGC
>JBPCWA010000160.1:0-10870 GCA_051009975.1 Hyphomicrobiaceae bacterium | reverse complement strand
CAAGAATGCGTTTGGAGGACTGTCGCATCATTGCGAACATTCAACGAACACTATGTATTCTGGGCATAGTTGAAGCTGATGCTTATCCTTTCGTGGTCGGAAGCGTTTGTTGGCACGTCGTGACGTAGCCAACTTTCCCAGAGCAGAAGCATTCCCGCCTTGGGTGCAATAGTTATAAACGACTTATTTTCTTTGGAAGCGCGTGGTCGTCGCAGTGGTGCGGCCATCATCATTGCTAATCGTGGATCTTCAAAACGGATTGCGTCGCCACCCTGGGGCACGTCGACGTAGTACGTTCCACTAATAACCGCGTGCGGATGAATGTGAGCCGCGTGTGCTCCTCCTTGCCTCAGGATATTGACCCACATTCCGTCCAGCATGAGAGGACGACCTGCTAGATCATAGTCGAGGTCGCTGCAGAAGGTCTTAATGTGTGCGTTCAGTCGTTGATGCAAAACCTCGAACTCTGGCATGTGCCATGCGAGTTCGACTGGCGAACCATACGACGTATAGCCGCAGTATCCATTCTCCCGTGACCATTGCTGGCCGGCAACATCGTCACTTGCCATCGAGAGAGCTGCTCGTTTGAGTTGAGCGTTGAGATCGCGCCAACCTCGACCTCCCAGTGGCGCGCGGTAAATCTTTGTCACAAAGAGATTTTCGATTGGCATTTGGAAATCCCAGTATCGGAGAACTCACACCGTCGTGCATTTAGCACAGACTGATCAGGGATTTTACTTTCGTTTGACGAATGGACGGCGAAGGGACAACGCTGTGACGAGTTCTATTGAAACCTGCGTGTTGCACAGCTGTCGTGCTGGCTAACTGTCACACTGCACCGAAGGGTCAGTCAACGGCGCGTGATGAGGTTTTGCAAGCTATCAATCGAGTGAGAATGAACGATGAGCAATGGCGGACGCCTGCCCAGATCGGCCAGATTGAACTACGTGCGATGAGAGTTGCCATCGAGGAGAAAGGTTGCCATCGAGGAGAGAGACTGTCGCTGGATAAAGGATTTAGGTTACGGAGGCCCTGTGTGCGACGGTTGCGTCCCTTTTCGGTGGCCTCCAATCGTAAGTTGCGCCGCCGCGGCAACTTCTCGCGCTGGTCCAATTGATCTTGAATGCGATAGTCGTGAATAGATAGAAATCAGTCAGTGCAAACCTTGCGGATGATGAGCTGAACCGGAGTGGACTTATGAATATTCGGGTCGAAACTCTGAGTTCGTCTCGACTTTCAGATGCCATAGCTGATCTCGCCCGACTGCGCATGACCGTATTCAGAGAGTGGCCTTATCTTTACGACGGAGATCTTGGCTATGAGGCCAGTTATTTGGAGACATTCATAAGATCTGAGCGATCGATCATTGTTGTTGCAATCGACCCCGCGGACGAAAAGATCGTTGGCGCGGCGACGGCAGCCCCGCTTGCGGAGCATACGGATGCTTTCGGCGCGTTATTCTGTGAGAACGGACGAGATCCTGAGCATTATTTTTATTGTGGCGAGTCAGTACTGCTTAAAACGTATAGAGGGAAAGGGATTGGGCATGCCTTCTTTGATGCCCGGGAGTCGTACGCTTCATCGCTCAATGAGAACGGTCAGTCCGTGTTTAAGCATATCACATTCTGCGCGGTTGTCCGGGCCGATGACGATCCACGCCGACCAAGCGGGTATCGGCCGCTCGATCCGTTTTGGAGCGGCAGGGGATATCGAAAGATCCAAGGACTGGTTGGATACTACGACTGGAGAGAGATCGGTCAATCAATTGAAACCCGCAAGGCTATGCAATTTTGGATCCGGGCCCTTTCGTAGGTTTTTGACCGGATTGACGATCAGTTTCCACGCTGCTGAACAGGGGAATTCTGATTGCCTGCCGGAAAGATAGTCGTTCATTAGATTGCCAGTAGCAGGATTTCTCTCTCGAACCTGGTACTCCTGCATGACGCATTGCCTGATGCGCTGTTCCCGAATTTGCCATTCCACATCAGGTCCAAATACTGCTATACTTGTTCGCAGATCGATTTTCCTGAAGGCCCGTAGCTCAATTGGTTAGAGCCGGCGGCTCATAACCGCCTGGTTGGGGGTTCAAGTCCCTCCGGGCCTACCATCGGGAGAGCGCGCATCAGCTGTTAGGCGCAAGTTGGTGTTGAGTGATGCACGACAAACTGTTGCGGCTCTAGATTATTTTGTGCAAGCGTTTCTGCTGCAACAATCACCGGTGGTTGTCGGCCCAACAAACATCCTGTATGGGTGGCTGAAATACGGACAAGGGTATTCGGCCTTAGGTATCCGCAAGCTTGGACCAGCAGCCGACACCACCTTATCGACCACGTGACGATCCTTCGGACCTAAGTGTTTTGGATGGTATCCGGTAGGTCAACATCCGCCCACGGACTCTGGCAATGTGAGTGACCACAATGTCACCAACTAAAGTCTTGTTGATCAGTGACCGTCGCCCAGGCCACACCAATCTTTCCGAGGGTATTGCAGCGGCCTTCGCACGTCGGAGATCCACCGAAGTCAATCGCATTGAGGTTAGTCGTGGCGGATGGCCGGGTCCAATGGCAGCACTGGCGACGCGCTCGCCCTTCACTCCGGAGAGAATCTTATCGATTATCTACGGCCTTGACGAGCAAGATTTGCCTGACGCGGACGTTATCATTTCAGCGGGAGCGGAAACGCTTGCGGCTAATGTGTGTTCAGCTAAGTTGAAATCTGCCAAGAACATCTTTTACGGCTCTTTGCGACAATATCGAGCGGCTGATTTTGCGCTCGTCATGACCTCCTATAAGCGTTCAGTTACGGCGCCAAACATGGTTCAGTTTCTGAAGCCATCTGCGCTGGACCCCGACAAGCTACCCGACTTATCCGGTGGTGGCCCGCCACGGGTTCTCGGGCTGTTGCTTGGCGGACCGACCCGGAATACGCGTTTTTCTGAGAGTGAGTGGAAGTCGCTTGTTGATCTGGTTGAAAACAGCTACCGCACGAATGGAATTCGTTGGCATGTTAGCGACTCGCGGCGCACCCCACATGTGGCTTCTGATATGTTTAGAGCGAAAGCGAGCGACGCGGATGGAGCCATAGTGCAGTTCATTTCAAGTGGTTCGCCGTCTTCCCCCCCACTCAGCGATCTATTCGCCAAAGTGGACGGGGTCGTGTGCACATCCGATTCAAGTAGTATGGTATCCGAAGCAGTGTGGGCCCGCCGCCCTTTAGTTGCTGCGGAACCCCTAAAATTCAAAATAAGCCGCAACGAACAGGAGTATCGTCGTTGGCTCACTCAAAATCGATGGTGTGCTACGGCCAAAATATCGCGGCTCAGACCGGAATCGTTGATAACTGCATTTGAGTCCGTTGTTCCCCGTAAGGCCAATGCTTTAGAGGAACTCGCGGATCTTCTGGAGTCTAGATTGCATATGTCAACCTAGAAGACGGTGGTCGGGTTAATTCGATCGGACTACTTTTATACGCGTGCCTGGTCTGACCGATTTCAGGGCTGTTGCGTCCAAGTCAGCGTTGCCCCAGATATTGCAGGGACTGGCCAGTCGTATTTCGTTTCCCTGCGATATTGGAGTGGGTCCAAATCCTATTGCAATAGAAGTTCCGTCCGGCCAATAAGCGATTTCTCCCGGTTCCACTACAGATCGTGCATCCGGCTCACGACTGCAGATAATCGGAACCGAAAAATAGACTTCATCACCCCAAACTTGGGCGTCACCCTCGAAAGGCAGAGCGTCCCAAATCGCATCAGCGGTTGGAGTTTGGTGCAGGGATACGAGCAGTTGTGCGCGGCCCAGATCGACAACGGCAGTACGCGACATGTCCTGTCCTCCTTGCCGGCCGCCGGATGCTGTAAATCCCGCAAATCCCGCAAACCTCGCCTGCAACCACTAAATCCATGCTCAGTTGTCAATGATGGGCGTGCCTGCTGGCTATGCTGGCGCCGGTCCAAAGACTAAGACGGCATTGAGGCCACCGAAAGCAAAAGAGTTCGACATGGTATAGTTGATTTCTGTCGGCCTTCCCTCGTTGGGCACATAATCAAGGTCGCAGTCTGGATCTGGTTCGGTCAAATTGATGGTGGGTGGCGCGAAGTTATCATGCATCGCTTTAATACAAGCGACTGCCTCGATACCCCCACCGGCCCCAAGCGGGTGACCGTGCATCGATTTTGTCGAGGATATGGCCATGTTGTAGGCGTGCTTGCCGAACACTTCCTTGATAGCGTTGGTTTCGTTTTTATCGTTAATAGTTGTCGCTGTACCGTGCGCGTTGAGGTAGTCGATCATATCACCCGAAATTTCGGCATCTTCCAACGCAAGCCGCATGGCTTCACGCGGACCCTCGACATCGGGATTGACCATATCCTTTGAATCGGATGTCATGCCGTAACCGGACAGTTCTGCCAAAATGGGCGCGCCACGTCGTTTGGCGTGTTCGAGATCTTCGATAAGCAGTATACCGGCTCCCTCGCCTAGAACGGTGCCATTGCGGTTGCTTGAGAACGGGTAGCAGCCTTCAGGTGATAGAACACGAAGAGCCTGCCAGGCTTTCATCGTCCCATAATTGATTACGGACTCTGAAGCACCAGCTATGGCAACATCGACGACCCCATTTCGTATGTAGTCGCGCGCAATGCCAATCGCGTGCGTAGCTGTGGAACACGCGCTGCAGGTTGCGAATGTTGGACCCTTGATCCCCATCTCGATTCCGACATGCGCCGCTGCCGAAGACCCGATTATCCTCAACAACGTCAGCGGGTGCGTCGCCCGCTTATTGTGTATAAACAAATCGCGGTAGGCCGTCTCGTATGTCACGAGGCCACCTGCACCCGATCCGATAATACAGGCTGCACGGTAGGGATCAGAAACTGGGAATTCCAGACCCGACATCCTAACAGCTTCGTCCGCTGCTGCTGCAGCGAACCATGAGTATCTGTCAGCATGAAGGACAATCCTATCCCTCTGAAAATGCTTGAGCCGCGGCTTTGGCTCAAAGTCTTTTATCTGTGCAGCAATCAATATGTATAAATCATCGGGCGGAAATCCTGTCAGTTCCCCAACGCCACAACGACCTTCCCGTACGCCAGCCCAAAAATCGTCGACAGTCGTTCCGATTGACGTCACGACCCCAATGCCGGTCACGACAACACGCCGTGCACCATTTTTGTTTGTCATATCCCGCTGTCGTCCTGCAAAAAAGCGGCACTAATAGCCGCGTTTAAAGACGCAAGTTCAGCTCGCTTGCCGCTTCTACGCGCTCGCACTTGCGGTATCGTTCCCAGCTTCTGCTATTAGCGTTTTTACGCGCTCAACAACAGAACCTACTGTCTGGAAATCCTCAGCTGCTTCTTCATTGGCGTTATACGGAATCTCAATGCCAAATGAATCTTCGATATCGAAGACTATCATTGCCAAATCGAGTGATTCAATCTGCAAATCCGATAGTGCCGTTGAGGTATCGATGTCGTCTCGCGGCTCTTTCATGTGCTTTTTTAGGATTTCGATAATTTTCGTCGCGACGTCGTCCATCTCACTCTCCATTGGTGCCGGTCCAAACGGCCCGGTTCAAAGCGCGATCCTTCAACTGTGCTCGGCAGGTACCTTCGGCTGTAATCTCGATCGTCACATAAACGGAAACGCTCAAGTCGTCCAGGTCGCCTGCCCAACGGCCTCGGACTATCAAATAGGCAAATATTATGCCATTTATCCAAACCCCATGATGCCATGTCATCAAATCTGGTGCTTAACAGCGAAAACCTCTTCTGCAAGTGACTAGTCATGTTAGATTATTTGGGGTGAGCCAGCGAATCTCCACTTGTTGGCGCCGAGTGGGACTAAGGTAAATTGATGGGTCCTTAGCCAGTGTAAGTCAGTACAAGCCTTGACGTTAAAATTTAACGGTCTTTGGGCGGAGTTTGAGAATTATGTCGCAGCGCCAAAACGACCAAGACCCGCCGGCGGCCTCCTGGCCCTGGTCGGCGCATTATCCCGAAGGTGTCGATTGGCATAAAACTTACCATGGTCGGCCCTTATTCGCCCTCCTCGATGACGCGGTAGACGCTGGGCGCGACCGACCGTGTACATATTTTCTCGGCCGAACGACCAGTTATGGCGAACTCCACAACATGGTGAACCGTGCTGCGGCAGGTCTCCAAGCGCATGGTGTGGGTCGCGGGACGAAGGTCGGACTGTTTTTGCCAAATTCCCCTACCTTTATAGTCTTTTATTTTGCGGCACTCAAACTGGGAGCGACGATTGTTAACTATAACCCGCTCTACTCTCACGAGGAACTCAGCTTTCAAGTGAGCGACAGTCAAACTGAGTTGATGGTGACACTCGACCTCAAGCTGTTGTTCGACAAGATTGAAGCCTTGCTCCAGGATGGTGTCCTAAAACGAGCCGTTGTTTGTTCATTTGCGAGACTTTTGCCGACTGTTAAATCGCTGCTGTTTCAAGTCGCCAAGCGTGGCGATATGGCAAAGACGAAGGGTTCTCCCGTCCGTTCCCGTCTGATTTTTGAAGACGACCTGATGTCTCATGGTGATACATTTGTTCCGGCGGTGATTGACGTTGATGAGGATATTGCTGTTCTGCAATATACAGGGGGCACCACGGGCCGGCCAAAGGGCGCGATGCTGACTCATGCCAATTTGTTCATCAACACCCAGCAGGTTATTGATTGGGCTGGGGATCTGGCGCAAGCAGAACATCGAGCTCTCGGCATCCTTCCTTTTTTCCACGTCTTTTCAATGACAGTTGTGATGAATTTCGCGCTGTCTGTCGGTGGCTCGATTATTATCATGCCCCGTTTCAATTTGGATGCAGCACTGAAACTCGTTTCAAAAACGAAACCAACAATCATGCCGGGTGTTCCCACTCTGTTCAATGCCATTATTCATCATCCGCGGCTCAAGTCTTTCGATCTGTCATCCTTACAGTTCTGCTTCTCCGGTGGGGCTGCTCTTCCGCTGGATGTTAAACGTCGATTTGAAGAATTGACTGGGTGCAAGTTGATTGAGGGCTACGGATTGTCCGAAACATCTCCGGTAGCGACGGCAAATCCATTATTTGGAGCAATAAAGGAAAACTGCATCGGCCAACCACTTCCACAGACTATATTGGAGCTCCGCGATTTGTCCGATCCGAACAAGATCGTGCCGACAGGAGAAAAAGGAGAACTCTGTATCAATGGCCCACAGGTTATGAAGGGTTATTGGCAGCAGCCAGATGAAACTGATGCTGCGTTTCATGGTGACTTCTTTCGGACAGGTGATGTTGCCGTGATGGACAGTGAAGGTTTCTTTTTTATCGTCGATCGGATAAAAGATCTTATTATTTCTTCAGGCTACAACGTCTATCCGCGCCGCATAGAAGATGCGCTCTACGACCATCCCATGGTGGAAGAAACGACGGTGATCGGTGTGAAGGACAAATACCGAGGCGAAGCACCAAAGGCATTCGTAAAGTTACGGGCGGGTGCAAAAACCACCGTCTCAGAGCTCAGAGCGCACTTGGAGCCCAAACTCTCCAAGATTGAAATGCCCACCATGATCGAGTTACGCGACGAACTGCCGAAGACAATGATTGGTAAGCTTTCGAAAAAAGAATTGAAAGCAGAAGAAGAGAGCCCTGATTCTTAACGAGTGCTCCGGCTGGACATCCAGACCTAAGTCGCATTTCCCGCAATCTTTCATTCCCAGCCAATTTCGTTGGCCGATGACGTTGAATAAGCTTGGTGGTTTATACGCGATGACGACAATAATCTCGGTGGTAAAGCGCGCGACGCGGGGAAAGGCTATGCCGTGAAACTGTTGTTGGTTGCGGACCTCCATTATCACTTTAAGAAGTACGATTGGGTTGTAGCGGCGGCTGCATACGTGGACGTGGTGGTTATTGCTGGTGATCACCTAGAGATCTCCTCAACCGTCCGGCGACCAGCTCAGGTGGCAGTTGTCCAGCAATACTTCCAGAAAATCCGTCGCAAGGCAAAGCTGCTTGTCTGTTCTGGCAACCACGATCTGGACGGTCGGGACCACAATGGAGAACGCATCGCTCATTGGATTGCGACCGCTCGCTATTTAGATATACCCACTGATGGGGATGCTTTCCGAATTGGCGACTCACTCTTCAGTATGTGTGCCTGGTCGGACGGCAACGAAGGTATTGCTAGAACCGCGATGCAACTCGAAAGGGACGCTGCGACTAGGCCCGCCGTGTGGATATGGGTTCACCATGCACCGCCCTTCGGTTCAACAACCAGCTGGGGCGGGAAGCGCTCGTTCGGGTTGCCTGAATTATCACGATGGATCGCTGATTATCAACCGGACTTCGTATTCTCCGGTCACGTGCATCAATCTCCATACATCGCTGGAGGGTCATGGGCAGATAAGATTGGTTCGACTTGGGTCTTTAATGCGGGTTTTCAAATGAGCCCGCCGCCTCCACATTTGCTGATCGATCTGGGTGCACTTGAAGTATATTGGATGTCCATTCCGATGGTTGAGCATGTGCGGCTGAACAAGAATGGGGCCGCGTCGGGTCCGCTGGATGCCCCCCCGCCAGACTGGGTCTTGGAGATCGACCGAGCCGGGCGGAACGTCAATTCTTGACTTTGTCATCATCGTTGGGAGGGCTGATGCTATCTTGCTGGTAAGATAGCGAAGCAAGCACATCGGCTACCATCGACATGTGATCAGTCTGGTCCTGAAATTGCTTCTTAAGATCAACGAGGTAAGAAGTGGAGTTTTGTAAACGTCGCGCCAATAGACGTGCTATTGGAAATAGCAGCTGCGGTCGAGACGCGAGAAATTCGCGTGCATTGTCGACAAGATAGACTCTCGACGGGGCAATCGATCGCACGCTTGCTGTATGGGGTTCACCGAGCAAGATCGACATTTCGCCGAGTATGGCGCCAGGCTCGGAGATTAGTGCGACAGTGACCTCATTGCGATGAACCTGAAGCACGCCGTCGAGTAAAACGCAAAGCCTGTTCGTAACAGTGCCTTCCATCAAAACCGTATGTCCAACAGCTACTTCTAGTGGCTTTAGATCTTCAAAAAAATCCAGGATAGAATCCATTCTAGCCCCCGACCAAAGATTGTCGATTCGAGGTCACAACTCCCCGGTCTGCTTGTTCTGGGTTGCTCATGCTGAGTAGGTTTGATCATTAGTGACTTTTACAAGCGTCGCTTTCATTGGCTTTGCTTTGGCGGGTCCGCGGCTTTGCTTTGGTAGGTGCGCCACCTTATGAAGATCGCCTGCCAGAGCGCAAACTATGGAGCTTCCAAGATAGCCGCGAGACCCATGCCGCCCGCTGTGCATATTGATATCAGTCCTCGGCGACCGCTTTGACTGAGGAGTTTAGCCAGGTTGGCGACTATCCTCGCACCCGTTGCCGCGAACGGATGCCCCACTGCGAGTGAGGACCCCTTCACATTTAATTTATGGCGTTCGATGGAACCCAGGGGTGCGTTCTTGCCAAGACGAGACTTGCAATACTCAGGGTCTTCCCAGGCCTTTAGATTTGCGAGAACTTGTGCGGCAAAGGCCTCGTGGATCTCGTAATAATCGAAATCCTGAAGTTTAATACCTGCTCGATCTATGACCTTGGAGACTGCAATCGTCGGAGCCATTAGCAGTCCGTCCCCGTCAACAAAATTATTAGCAGATGTTTGATAGGCTGTGAGATACGCCTGAATGGGCAAGTCACGTGCCTTGGCCCATTCTTCGGACGACAACAAAACTGCAGCGGCGCCATCAGTTAGAGGGGTTGAATTGGCGGCAGTGAGGGTGCCGCGACCACTTCGGTCAAAAGCTGTACGTAGGGTTTCAAGCTTGGCTATATCCATGTCTTGGCGAATATTGTTGTCGCGATACACCCCGGCACAAGGCACCAATAGATCGTCCATATATCCCTCGCTGTACGCGGCAGCAGCCTTGCGGTGGCTCTCCATCGCAAGCTGGTCTTGCTCCGCGCGTGGGATCTTCCAATCCTTTGCCATTAACTCGCAATGTTCGCCCATGGACAATCCTGTTCGGGGTTCCGTTACGGAAGGTGGCTGCGGTGCTAATTCACGAGGTGACATGCCTCGCAAAGCTCCGAGTTTGGCCCAGTTCCCCTTGCGCCGAGACATTTCTGTCAGTCGCTTAGCAAACTTCTTACTAAATACGATGGGCGCATCGGATGTCGTATCAGAACCGACGGCTATCCCATTTTCAATCTCACCTACCGCAATCTTCGATGCTATTCCCATGGCCGCTTGTAGGCTTGTCCCGCACGCTTGCATCATTGTTATTCCGGGGGTTGACCTTGCAAGGTCCGTCCCGATAACGGCTTCTCGTGCGAGATTCCAATCTTTGGAGTGAGTCACGACCGCGCCGCCAACAACCTCATCAATATGCAAACCTGCGAGGGTATATTTTTCACTCAAGCCTTGCAGCGTTGACGTCATCATGTCTTGGTTTGAGAGATCTGTGTATAAGGTGTTGGACCGACAAAACGGAATTCTTACCCCACCGACGATAGCGACCCGACGCGTATTCTGATTCATAATCATCCTCGTCTATGAAGTTAGGGAGACAACGGTCGCTAGTTTTGTACTCGCGCGAGTTGCCTAGCACTCAACAGTATTTTTTGAATTCTCTTAGCTTTCTGAGCGCTCATAGGGCTCTTAGCACTTTTGTCTCACTGCATCTTTCAGATGGCCTGGCAGATCCTATGGCTCTATCTGTCCGACTTCCATCCGCCCGCGTCCTTGTCTGCACTGCTCTTGAGTATCCCCACCATCGCCTGTTGACTGGACTGTGCACGGGTCGGGGTCGCGGCAAATCCAGCAGTCATTCATCAAAGACAAGCGTCTCCTCTTCAC
>JBPCWA010000159.1:0-21305 GCA_051009975.1 Hyphomicrobiaceae bacterium | reverse complement strand
CGATTGGGCTTACCCTTCGAGTAGCCGTTGCGCTACCAACGTTTATCGCGCATGTAGAGATATCTTTGCCGGTGCTGTCTGTGGTTTGTCTGCCCACCCCCATAGCGCGGCCGCGCTATGAAACAATAAACGACACGAAACATCAGCTGATCTCAAATACTAGAAGAGGACGGCGACTTAAAAAAAAACGAAACGTAACTGACCTCTAAGTTGTGAGGCAACAGTCATAATATTCTACGACTTGAGTAAAGTTTCGCGAGTCACCTCTGACTGGAAGACAGCATTGGCAAGAGGGCACAGCGCGCTAGAAGTGGCGACCGCAGCGTATCGGGACGCGATATATGAAACCGCTCGTTCCACGTTTCTGACAAAGCAAAAATTACAAGGTGGAGATATGCTCTCGTGCAGTCCCGGGGATCAGAAAAACGCGCAATGCATCTGACTGTATCATTCTTCGTTGAAAATTGGTGTTATCTCGCGGCCACCGGCAGGTCTGCAACTTTCTGGTGAATAGAGGAAGGCGACCATATCTCAAATTAGAGAATACTGATCCCTACGAGGAGACACAATTCAAACACGACTTCGGACAGAAAAGACCAAGAATCTAACTCAAGTATAGGAGCAGGGGAGAACGGGGACTTACTTTCGGGGGATACACAGAATGTTATTCGCAACAGATTCATTATCTGTCGGGCGACACATACGCTACGTCAATATTCTGCTGATCGGTACGATTTTACTTTCTATACCGCTCGCTGGGATGTTCGTCTCATACCTGCACGCCGAAGCGATCAAGGTCCTGAGCACGTCTTTGGAAACGCGTATTCCTCGCGTCGCATTGCATAGAAATAGTACAATCTCCGGGATGATTGTTCTAGGTGGACAACCGTCGCGAGTTCGTGCAGCGATGTCGCTATCGCAGAGATTTCCGGAGGTGCCAATCATTCTGACTGGTCCGGGCGAGGAAGAAATCGAATTGGCAAAACACAACCTTGACAACTTGATCATCGAAGCACGCGCCACGGACACCTTTGAGAATGCTCTCTACAGCCGGTTGCTTTTCGAGCCAAAGACGTCCCCGTGCTGGCTTCTTATCACTTCGGCTATCCATATGCCGCGTGCCCTTGGCGTCTTTCAAGCGGCAGGACTTCCTGTTGCTCCCTGGCCGGTACGTGATGCGCCGCAATCGGTTGAAGAAACCGTGGGGGCCACTACGCATGAAGCTCTGGGCTTAATCGCCTATTGGCTTTTGGGGCGGACTTCCGAACTCTACCCGCAACTGCGGGAGAAAACGTGTCATGATAACTCCGAACCTAGGTAGATCTCGTATGAGAGGCTATTGTCGGTCGGACGAACTTGATACCACTATGGACGGTCTTCAGGACGGCATAAGCAAGGATCTAGTCCCGCGTTACCTGGATCGTGGTAACCCTCAAACTTAGTGAACTATCGAACACAACCAGAGGCAATCGAAACGCAGATCGGTTCCATCTGAATGTGCCGTCGACAGAATCCAGCACAACATGACCGGCATACTGGCCCTTTGGGGCGTGCCTGATCCAAGCATAAAAACGTCGATGGGACACAGTAGATCCTTGCGCCCGCCAGCAAGCCGCTATATCAAGGGGCGCGTCGGTGAATTGCTGCCCGCGACTGCGATCATCGACAATTTTCTGGACGACCTCTCGACCGCACTAAACCTTACAAAAATGTGCTAAAAACAGGCCGTGTTTTAGTGGCGAGAAAAGAGGAAAGGTCCATGAAATAAGGACGGAGACGTGGCCGAGTGGCTGAAGGCGCTCCCCTGCTAAGGGAGTATACGGGGAACCGTATCGAGGGTTCGAATCCCTCCGTCTCCGCCAATTCCTCTTGTATATCAAAGGATTCAACTACCGCGAGAAATGCTGAGCATTGTCTCCGAATTGGCAAACTACAAAGAAACAGAAAGCCAACAAATCTAGCACAAATTATGAACGCGCAATTTTCGCTGTCACCAAAACTGACACCAGCGTTCTAGTCTTGTTCCAAGTAATCAGTGCTCACTATCGAGCAAATGTCGTACCGAACCGAGCTCAGCAGCCCCCTCGTGCACCGTTGAGTCTACATGACCGCGCTCCAGATGGCCATAGGTGTCAAGGACGACACCGATCGATCTCCAGCCGCCTGCGTCTTTCACCATTAGACTAGATTTGTTCATGCGAAATAAACGCGCCGCAAACGCGTGTCGGCCCCATTTGTGGCTCGAGTAATAGGCCAGGCCATGGCGCTTGCAGATGGCCGCTAGCCGATTGGCGACGCCCGAGCGATTGCGGTAGCCGAATACCAGCCCGGCCCCGAGAGGCGGGCTTAAGTGGGCTAAGATCTCCGCGACGCTGGCGGCCAGGGGCACCCGCCGCGGGTGAGTGTTCTTGGTCTTCAGGATCAGGGCTTCGCTCGCTTCGAGATCAACGTCGCGCCATTCAAGCCGGCAGGCTTCTGAGACCCGAACCCCGGTCGTGGTCATGAACATGATCATGGCGGCGAGTTTCGCATGTCCGTCCCGCCAGGCGGCGGCCACAGCCGCCAGGATCCAGGCTTCCGGCGCGACCGTGATCGGCACCCGAGTCTCGACGAAGGGTGTGATCCGGCGCGCCCCGCACTTTGGTGGGTTCATGCGTGCGCCAAAGTTTGCCACAGCTTGGAAGGGCTTGATGACGTGGCGGTTTTTGGTCGTGTTGGTCCAGTCGCGCGCCGCGCCTCGATCGTTGGCGTAGTCAATGACATCATTGTCCGTGATGTCGTTCAGCTGGCGCTTGCCAAAGTGGGCGACGAGCGCCGCGAGGAAGCGGTCACTCTTGCCGCTGGCGACGTAGGCGTGGGCGATCCCGGCGAAGGTATCGCTGTGCAACTGACCGTCCTGAATCCGCTGGAGAAGCCTCGGCAGGAGCGTCGCGGCGAGTTGGCGGGCCTCGGCGTGGTCCGCCGTGCCAAGCGACAGGCGGACGCGTTCGCCTAGGTAAGTGCCGCTAAGGTAGAAGATAGTCTTGCCGTCCCGCGTGCGCGGCTTGACGTCGATCGACATGAATGCGCCTTTCGGGGCTTCGCTGCTCGGGCTGACAGCTTATCGAAGATATCATCGAGACGGTCGGCGGCCACCAACAGTTGATTGTTGACGACGTTATGTGGACCGGCCCGCATGGCCTGGGCAATACGCTGCACAGAAAAGACATAACCCTGTTCCGCAAAGGCGGCTTTGACCTGGTCTCTGCTGAGGAACGTGCGTTGCATGGGAAGCTCCTGTGGCTGATTGGACATCGCACGCGGAACGAGAGTGTTTTATTTGAGGACAACGAGATCGCCATTGAACTTCCGCCATCCGCGGAAACCTTGGCGGCGCTGGGGTTGGCCCGCGGGCACCACGTGCTTGGTTGCAACCCGGCGGCCTTTGGCGGCCGTGGCGTGATCGTCCCGGTCTTTTTTAGGTTTGCACCAGGCACACGAGATGGCGAGGTTGTCGTCTTCGTTGCCACCGCCGCATTCGAGCGCGGTCAGATGCTCGACGGTCCAGGTCTCGCCAGGTCGGATTTTGCGGGTGCAACGGTGACAGCGCCCTTGATGCGCCTGAAATATCCGGGCCCGCTGTTGCGGCGTGAGCGGTTTTCTCGGCTCGTGAACGAAAGCGTTTACAGCAGCTGTCCCGCTTGGTGGACGCGGTGTCTTCTCCTCAGTGCGCATGATCAAGCAGCCCTCCGATCCCATTCGAGTAATGTGTCGCCGGTCTCAATGTTGAGGATATGGCAGATCAGGATTTCGACGGACTGAGCAAGGGCGCCGAATGGTCTGCGGCCGAGTTGGTCGTAGGCGATCGACTTCGGACTGAGGACGACTATTCGTTCTCTTTGAGTCTCAATCCAGACGTAGCTGCCGGCGGCTCGCATGACCGCTTCAATGAGTTGTACGGTGTTGGGGGCGATGGTGGCGCTGATTTGGATTTCGGCCTCCTTGCGGTAACCGCACTGGACGAGGAGCCAAGCGCGGAGGTGCTCCGGGCTGGTCGGCTGAAACGCCGTGTAACCGGACGGCCAGTGGTGATAGGCAAGCGCGATGAGCTTAAAAAAACGGCGGTGGTGGGGATCTGAGCGCCTGGCGCAATGAGGGCAACTCACGACATGAACCCATTGACGAGATTGACTTTGCGGGTGTCGACGACCTCGGCAATGGTGGTTTGCCAGCGTTTCGGAAACACGCGGAAGGCGTCGGATTGAAGGTTCATAAGGGTGGTGAGGTCATCGCAGTCGGCGACGTCGCGTTCGAACTGCTGCCATTCGGCGCCGTCTTTTTTGAAGCTCGCCTGTGAGCGCGGTTTTGCTGATCTGTCATCGTCAATCTGCTCGAGGTCCTTGTCGCCAGTCGGGATTTTGAAGAGCGAGCGCAGGAAGCTTTTCTCGGCATAGCTTTGGGCGGCCATAAACGCAGTCGGACGGGAGATTTCGATAAAGAGGGAACGTGATGCTCGGGCGTCGGTCCAGGTGTCTTCGCCGCAAACAAGGACAAACTGAAACAGAAATCGGCCCCACTGCCGCGTGACGTCACGGCCGACCTTGTCGGTGGTTTTGACCGGCTTGATTTCGGTGGGCTCGGCCTCGAGGCAGATGATGACGAGATTGTGCTCGGCCATGGCGGCGCGGACGTTGTCGTAGATTGCGTCGGTGCTGGCGTAATCGTATTTGTCGAAGTCGTTGCGGCCATCGCGGGCGACGCGCGAGATGCCGGCCTTGACAGCAGCAATGGCGCTCGCGATACGGACGGGAACGGTGGCGACGACGGGGCCATGTGTGCGCATGAAATTACTCCCCTTGAGGCGTCCCCCAAAAGTTGGCGACCAGTCTGTGGCGCAGGGGACGCAGATCGGTTGATGAGAACGCGGCGGACTGCAACGTGCACAGACGCGAATTCAGGCCAATCGACGCTTAGCCGCTGGGGCCGTCTGCGGTATGTTTGCGGGCGGTCCCGAAAAGGAAGAGTGGACTGAGGCGGACGGGGGGCGGGGGAAGGTCCGCAAAGCCAGGTAAGTCTTCGAGATAGTCGGACCAATGGCGATCGGTGAGATGGGAGCGCACCAGAAGATCGAGAAATGCGCGCGGCAGCTGGCCCTCTGCAAGCGGTTCGCCAGGCGTCGCTTCATGCCTCTCACCGTCGTAGGTGTAGCGCAGAACCTCGAAGCTGCGGGTGCCCGTGACCAGACAGACATAAAGCCGGACGTCCAGCTCCATCTCGCCGCAGGTCTCTTCGTAGTCGCGGTCGAAAAAATCGACCACCAGTGCGATATCGGCTTCCCGTTCGGTGTCTGCGGTCGAAAAGGAGTGATCGATCAAGGACAGGGACATTGTTGGTTCTCCAGCAATGTGACCGGACGGCGGGCGGGCGTCGCCTTTCCCAAACTCCCACCGTCCGGTCTGGATTGGCGCTCAAGGCACACCCCCGACGTGCGCGAGCGCCAAAGGCTTGTCAGGTGGCGGCAGCGGCGGCAGTGCGATCATTGTCGACGACAAGACGCAGATGCGGGTGGGCAGCGGATGTGAGACGGGTGGGCGTCAGAGGAATGATCGTCTGCCGGGAGGCCTCGAGGCGTTCTTTTAAGCGGCGAAAGACAGCAACGACGTCTTCAGGCGCCGGACCAGAGGCAGGCGGTGACTTGGCAGTCAGTGATTTGGGAGTCAGCGATTTAGTAGCCAGTGATTTGGGAGGCAGGGATCTGGGAGGCAGTGATTTGGCTGACAGGTGGGCCATCGGCGGTGTTTCCTCATGCGGCAGTTCCGGTCGGTCCATCGCGGTTTGTGTGGTGCACAGCGCGTTGCGACGCCCGGTTATAGAACCACCATCAATCACCCAAATCAATAAGAAAATACACCAAAAGAAACTTTTTCACAAAGTAGTGTCGCTGGCGGATGCCCGATGTGGGGCTGTCAGCGGCCGGCTTGGCGTCCTGGTTGGGGATGGTGCGCCGGGTGTCAACGCAAAAGGGAGCGCGGTCCATCATGCGCGCGCGTGCGCGTGGGACGGTTCACTATGATACTGCGTGATGGTCCGAATGGCGCCCGGCTTACCCCAAAAATGCAAAAAAAGCTGTGTGTTAACAATCCGTTCGTCTGCATGTCTCGACACCGTGCGCGCCCTCCTGCCGGTAGGTAATGACGACGGAATAGTGTGTTCTATGATGTTGCACCCGCCGCATATCGGAGCAGGGCTGATCTTGGTGTTTGAGCGCTGAGGTCTTGTCTGAACACGCCAGAAAGCTGTGGATAAAACCAACAAAAAATATATTTACTCGTCCGGAGTCTAAGATTCCGCCGCCGCAGAGAAATCCTGATTTATGAGTCTCTTAACCCCCGGCGGCGGCGATCCTCGACCGCTTTAATCGCATTTACGAGGTTGTACGTGAGGTTTCCAGAGTCCCCGAAATAGATATAGTCCAGCGTCAGACCATATTCGGCGCAGAGCTTGATGGCGGCGTCGAGACTGATGCGTTTGCGCGCTTTTTCGTAATTATTCCAAGCGTTTGGAGCAATGTCGGCACGTTGGGCGAACTCCGCTTGGGAGAGGCCTTCTACCTGCCGCACGATCCGAAGTCGCTCCGCTATGTGCTCGGGGTCGGCGGCGGTCTGGAGGTTGTGCAGTAGCGTACTCATGGCGCGCACTTACCTGTGATCGGGAGCAATGGAAACTAAATTTTGGTGTATCAAATACACCAGAATTGTGATAGGGATTCTCATGTCAGAGACTCTGTTGACGGCGGACGAGGTGATCGAATTCTTCGGTGGCACGGTCCAGATGGCCAATTGGGCGGGAACCAGCATGAACGCCGTCGTCTGGTGGCGCAAGCGCGGAATTCCTCCGGCGATGCATCTGCGATTGTTGATCGAGACGCACCGTCGGGGCGTTCGGATCGGGCGAGAAGTGTTCCAGCTTACACAAGAGGAGTGGGACACGCTCTATGCGGCGATGGTCAATCAAGGTCTCTCGGAGCAGGGGAGCTGCGCCGCCTGACAAGCGCGTCGGCTCCGGGCTCACTTTGAGGTCGTTGTGTGTGTTTTGCGTTCCGGTTGGTCTCTCAATAAGCCAAGGAGCGCGACGCCATGCAGCGCGCAACCCAAACCAATATCGCTCGCGCCGGTCTTGCACTGACCGCCATCGATGCCGCCATGACCGCGAGTTTCGGTTGGATGGTGGCCTCGTCGTCCCTGATGAAGCCGATTTACTTTGGCGCCCTCGGGGGTCTTTCGACCATGCTGGCATTTCTGCCCGTCGTTGCAGCCGCCATGTTTGGGCGCCGCAGCATTGCGTTGTCGTTCCTCGGCGGAGTGGTCGTTGCGATTTACATTGGCGGCTTTGTCGCCAACTTCTTTTCAAACTACGGCCTGACCGCCGCGATCTTCAAATCCGACATCGTCGCTGCCGACCATGCCAATCGCTCGCGCGCTGACGCCCGCGCCATGGTTCAGCGTCTAAGAGCACGCGACGCAGAGCTCACCCGGCGAATCGCCCTCAAGCCTGCTATCGGCCCCGACGTGCGGCTGGCGCCAGAGGCCTACGCCAAGCTCATCGAAACCGCCCGCCTGATACGCGATAACGAAGCCAGACGCGGAGGCTGTGGCCCCCTCTGTGAAGCCAAGACCAAAGAGCTAAAAGACCTTGAAGCAGCGCAGGCGAATGCGGTTGACCGGCTGGCGATGATTGCCGAGCGTCGCCAGGTGCGCCGCGCCCTGGCAGACGCCGAGGTGGCTGCCGCCTCGCACCCCCCTGCCGTCTCGGTGGCAAAGCACCAAGCGGAAGCGCTGGCCAGTCTCCTCACTCAACGGCTTGATCTTGACAAGTCGGTCACCGATTGGACGCTGATTTATGTGGCGGCGGGGATTTCAGTGCTGGTGTCCGTGTTCGCGCATTTGGGCAACTTGGTGGTTGCTTTGAACTTGGCTGGCGTCAGTCCCCCCGGCCAGTCCCTTCCCAAAGAGATCGCAGTTTCAGAGGAGGCAAAAATGTTGACTGCCACTGACGTTCCCTACGGCTGGCAGGACGAGCCCACGGCGGCTCCGGCCGCTACCCCCCATGCCGCATCGACACGTCGCCTGGACGCCTCTTTGCGACGCCTGGACAGACATATCGCGGCGGCACGAGGGGAAGCTTAAAAAGATCAAGGCCGCTCTCTACGCTTACTCGAGAACGGCCTGCCTTTTTTTGTGACGCTGAAACATCACTTACTCCCCCATTCATCGGGGAGCCCAGGTCGAATGCCTTTCCAAGCTGGCGAATTGAAGGCCAAAAAGCAGATATTTTCTGTTATTGACAGGCGATTGCGCTGCGCTCGCTCAGATCAAAATTTAGCAATGTGTTTGGCCAAAAAACAAACCGCTCCCAACGCGAACTCGGGAGCGGTCTCTGTTGTAAAAACGCTGAACGTGTCCACTCACCCAAACATCAGGGAGCCTGGTCTTGATGCCGGTCAATACCGGCAAAGTCAGGGCCAAAAACAGACATTCCCAGGATCCGGGAAAAACTCTCGTCAAGTGGCCGTTACGCGTTTTGGAAGTCGTTCGCGTTTTTCAAACAAGACCCCCGCGGGGCGAACCACGGGGGTGAGTTTTATCAGGGAGTTGAATGATCAAACCCGAAGGCTCGATGCCGTTATTCATGTTGGCTGCGCGTGGCGGAAACATG
Organism: Hyphomicrobiaceae bacterium; assembly: GCA_051009975.1. Lineage (GTDB taxonomy): Bacteria > Pseudomonadota > Alphaproteobacteria > Rhizobiales > Hyphomicrobiaceae > Tectiglobus. The sequence continues at coordinate 12,611 of JBPCWA010000159.1, read as the reverse complement.
GCAACAAACTGCAAGATTTCCGGTTATGCACCGCTTTTGGATTTTACAGGCACTTTTCCAAAACAGGGGGCATGAAACGTTGAAACTGGCGGGGTGAAACCGCGCCGCGGACTGTGTGAAGCCAGCGTAATTCTTCTTAAGCATCTGCAATCAAACGGGATCTCTCATGTCCGGATACATCAAATTACATCGCAAGATCAGGCAAACGCCCGTGCTTCAGAAAAACAGCATTGCCCGCTTGTTCTTTGTTGAGCTTTTGCTCGATGCCGCATGGGCCGATACGGTCCAAGAATGGCGGACAAAATCTTACCCCGTTAAGCGCGGACAGCTGATCAAAAGCCTGCGGTCCATGGCCGAAGATTACAACTTGAGCGTCCAGCAGGTGCGCACGCTCCTTCACACTCTCGCCCGCGCAGAAATGATCAAAATTAACACGCTTGGGAAAACAGGGCCGACACTTCTAACCATCTGTAATTACGAGAAATACCAAGGCGAAAGTCAGGAAGATGGCATAGCCGCCAACACGCACCCCCCTGAAAATCAAAACGCCCGCCAACACGCTGAACAACAGACAAAAGAAGAAGTAAAAGAATATAATAATAAAAAAATAAATATTCTTTCGCGCGCACACACGCGTGAGGGGCAGGGCGACCAGAAGGGGGGTGCCGACGGGCTCGGTGAGCATCTCTCAGTTGTCCGCCAGGCGGACGGCACGCCACTGCTGTTGAACGGAACTCACCAGCATTATTTCGCGGAGTTTGGCAGCGAACAATCGCTCACGAACGCGCTGCACGAAGCGGCAGGAAAAATCGTGACCAAAGATCCAATTCAGTTTCAGCGGGCCATGCTCGGTGAGTTGGGCCGGATCGCACGCCTGCGGGCAGATCGCGCATCTGATCGCGCGTCACGCCAAGCAACGACAAAACGGGCGGTGCTGTGATGCGAGATACGGCACACAACACGACGATCCTCTGCGTTGAAGAAACCGACGCCGTAACGGCCCGGGAGCTGGCACCGAATGCGGATATTCGGTCAGTTTCCGTGGCTTTGGGAGACGTGATCGACAATCCCATCGTCGTCGGTCGCGGCAATGCGAGAGAGATCCTGGAGGCCGCGAATCTGGGGCCAGTTGGTCGGTTCTTCGACTTGCCGGAAGACGTCGGATTGCGGCAGTGGTTCAAGGAAAACCCAAATCTGGTCGAAGCGATCAACGACAGTGCGGTTGACCGTTTTTGGCACGAGAACCGGCCGCTCAAGAATTGGACCGATAAGCCGGAGACCATCGGCCAAAGCACCGGCATAGATTTTCTCGACGAACAGTGGCGCTGGACGCCCTCAGAATTGACGATCATCTGCGGCGGCTATGGGTGTGGCAAGTCCTCGCTGACGCGTCTCCTCGCCTTTCACTGGGCGCATACGATCGGCAGACCACAGCAGGCGGCCGTTTCGCTCTGCGCGTTCGAGGATCGCCGAAATATCATCAACAGGGAGCTCTACCGTTGGGCGGTCTCCACCACTCAAACCCAGGCCGATGCGGAGCGGCTTTTTGACGATATGCGTGGTCGCCTCTTTTGGACGGAGCGCACCGTTGGCGAAGAGCGCTTGATGTCCTGGTATATCGATCTTGTTCGCGATCGTGTGCGTCGGTTCAACGTTCGCTTTTTCGTCTTCGATCCCTGGAACGAGCATGACTTTGAATTGGCAAAAAACCAATCAGAAACGGACTACGTCAAGGAGATGATGAAGCGGCTGCAGGCGCTTGTTTTTGAGTTGGATGTTGTCGTTTGCGTCGTCACCCATATCAGCGCCAAATCCTACGACGAGAACGGGAGCGTGAAGCCGTTCCGGGTCGCCAACGCCTATGGCAGTAGCAACTTTGGGGCAAAGGCTACGCGCGGCGTCTGCATTGCCAAAACCAAGAACCTGCGCGAGGCTGCAACCTGGTCATCTGCTGAGGCCCACATGATCATTCGGACGGACAAAACCAAAGACAACGAAGCGATGGGACGCGAAATCACGACGGCGTGTGTGTTCGATCCTGAGACCATGTCGCTCAAGTACGACGCCGGTGCAACCCGGAAAGCGAGGGTCGTGTGGCCTTAGATTTTCAAAGCGCTGCCTTGGCCTACGTTTCGCTCGGACTGCGCGTCTTTCCATTGGTGCCGCAGACCAAACGCCCGCTGATCAAGGCCTGGCCACAACATGCAAGCGGTGACACCGAGATCATTGCAGCCTGGGCCCATCGGTGGCCCAACGCCAACATCGCAATCGCGTGTGGACGCCGCTCCGCTGTCATGGTGGTTGACGTCGATGCCAAATGCGGGCGTGACGGCCGCCAAGCACTTGAGAAGCATGCTGCAGCGGGGCGACGGCTCCCACCGTGCCCGACAGCCATGACACCGACGGGAGGTGTGCATCTGTTCTTTTGCTACGAAGAGGGCTTGCGCAACGGTGCGGGCCTGACGCGCAATGGACGCGGCATGGGCGACGGCATCGATTTTCGGGGGGAAGGGGGCTACGTGGCGGCGGCACCCAGTGTGGTCGATGGCAAAGCGTATCGGTGGCGCATTCCGCCGCTTTCGCCAGAGTTTCCGCGATTGCCGGAATGGGCTGTGGCCTGTCTTGCGCCACGTCGACCTAAGTTCTCGGAGTTCGCGCCGCATGACCGAGGCAACCAAGCCAAAAAGAAGCTTGAGAGCCTTGCAGAGTTCGTCGCCTCCCAAAAAGAAGGACAGCGCAACAACGTGCTCTACTGGGCTGTGCGACGATCGATAGATGAGGGTGTTGCGGCGGGGGCCATTCGTGATCGTTTTTTCGAGGCGGGCATCGCAGCAGGTTTGCCGCCTAACGAAATCAACGCGACGATCTTGAGTGCGTTAAAGAGTGCAAGTTCAAACCTATGACATACGGGGGGCACTGCGAACATCATGAGCAAATCAAAGTTTTCCAGCCATACTGACGTTGTGGGCTCGGTCAGCCCGGTGGTTGGTCTCACAATTTGTTGCGGCGGTCTCGATCCTCACCTGGGCACGGTGACGATGCGCTTTGTTCCCAATCAAGCGCGTTTCGAGTGCGTTCGAAGGGGCCGCTGAGGGATGGTCAAGTCGAAAAAATCAAAACCATCGTGCCATACCTGCGCTTGGCGCTCGGCCGGTCCGGTCGACGAGTCGGGAGGACGCCTCATCTATCGTTGCTGCGATCCGGACAGTCTCCTCTATCGCAGAATAGTTTTTGCCGGCCAATCTTGCCGGCTCTACGAACGCGAGGAGCTGTTTGGCGCAGTGGCCTCTGTGGACGTCTCCAAGGCGCCGGCTGCAGCCTCAAAAAAGAAGACCCACTCGCACCCAGGGCGGCATACAACTCCTGAGGCCTCACCGCCCGTTCACGTCTCTGAGCACGCCGTCTACCGCTATCTCGAATGGATCGTCGGCATTGATATGGAGGAAATCCGCCGAAAGATCGCAACGCCATCGGTCTTGGCAAAGGTCAGGGCCGGCGCCCACACCGTCAAAACGAAGGAAGCCACCTATCTTGCAGCCCACAATACGATCGTGACGACAATGCCACCCAAGACTGAGAACGGTAATCCGGAGGGTAAACGATGAGACCGGTTCACTTGCCGAAGGGCGCAAAGCTCCAGGCTGGCAAACTCAAGCTGCCGTCCCCAACCCGGTCACCGCGCTCTCGTCCGGCGCAGTACGCCAAGCGTACCAAACGATCATGGCAGCCGGTCCGGAGATCATCGTGAGCGGTACGCAACTTTGCTGGTACGTCTTTCGATGCCGATCGACGCGTGAGCTCAAGGCCCAGTCCGAACTCGAGGCTCTGGGACTGAAGACTTTACTGCCTATGGGAATCAAATTCCGCCGTGCGCGTCGGAGGCACAAGCGCCGGCTGAAGTCTCAGCGCATCGCCTATCCTCTTTGGACCGGTTATGTCATTGCCGGTGCGCAGACACTGCCGTGGTCGGATCTCCGCGCCCGGTTTCAAGATCCGGCCAAATCTCTCACTGGCATTGTCGTTTTTGACGGAGTGGCGCGGCCGTTGAGTCCGGCCCTTGTTGAGATTATTCGGCATCGCACTTGGGGGCAGGTCGCCCCCTTTGCGGTTGGCGACACCGTTGAAGTCGTGTCCGGTCCCTTCGCGCTTCGATCCGGCCCCGTGGTCGAGATGTCGGACGCCGCGGCGACCGTTCTTCTCGAAATGCTCGGTCGGAGTGTCAAAGTGCGGTTTGAGCAACACCTTGTGTCAAAAGCGGCCTAAGTGTGGCCATGAAGCGGCCAGAATGCGAGACAGGCAGGGCCTAATCAGTTATGCGTCGAATGTAGATTTCTCAAACGATTCTAGAAGACGGGAGCGCCGACGATGCCATCGATCGTTGCTGCAACGATGCGTCTTATCCTGGTAACTTGGTGTGTTTTTGTAGGCTCAATTCTCGTTCTGTCTGTGATGCTCTTTGGCTACGAGTATAATCGCCTGACGCGGGCATTTCCGCCGCAGTGGGATGTGCGCACGCAGGTTCGCTACGTGTCTTACAACATCAACGACAAGCTCGAGGGTGAGCTTGACGTTCAACAGCGTATTGAATTCGTCCAGCTCAACGAGCAGCGTCAGTCATACGTTCAAGCGCTTGACGAGCATGAGAGCTGTTTGCTCGTGCACTGCGAGCCTGAGCGCTTGGAGCGGGCCGCCCAGAACATAGCGGCCTGGCAAACGGATCGGATTCCGAATTGATGTGGTCCGTCGTGTGTGACGTGACGTCGAATTCCTCGAGAGGGTGGCGGGCGTTTATCAGACCGCCACGCTATTGTATCGTGGGGAATGTCTTTATTGCGGTTTCGATTTCACCGCGGCTTTGATCTGGCGCAACTCGATCAGGGCCATCTGCTGTTCGCGCAGCAGAGCTTCGAGACTACGCGCGATTTCGTCCATCAGTGCCTTCTGGGCGCCCGCTGAAACGTGTGCTGTCGGTGGTGTCTTCGGTGAGAGCCGACCATCATAATGCTTCATCACTTACCCCTTCCATGCGCCTTTGCAGGTGAACCGTAGCCGTCAAAATCAAGGACGGCATGAGATGACGATTACGGTCACCTGCAAAGTCGGTTTCGAAACGCGCCGTGACCTTCTCTCCAGCGGTCCGACGAAATGCTTTTGAATTGATTCGTGTGGCGCTGTCGCAATTTAATCGCGGCAAAACCAAATCCCACAGCTTTTGCACAGGTATGGGCACGCGCTCACACGTGTCGTTTCGCGTCATGTCGCGCGACGCGACGGGAACTTGTTGTGCGTGCAAGACGAGCCTGGCCTGTTGGGTGGCAAAAGTATGGCAATCGCGGACAACGTGGATGGGGCGTCAGCCATTGACAGTGGCAAGCAAATCAGACAAATCTGATTCGACCATAAGAGTTTGGACGACCGAGCGCGCTTGTCAGTAAGCCATTGCCGTTGTCCAGGGCAGCGTTCCCGCCACGATGGCGAAGCTATGTGCGCAGTCATCTTAAGCAAGCATCAAGTGAAGTGAGACGACCAATAACAAGCCACGGCTGTCCTTGGCACCCGTAGCTTTATCGTAAATGCGGATTCTGGATCCCTATGAACACGAAATAATGGCCACCACGCAGGCGAGTACGAACGCCAAAGCACACCCGTTCAAACCGGGGCAATCCGGGAACCCCTCAGGCCGTCCCAAGGATCCGCCGGACGCCGAGGCGAGAGCTGCCAAACACATCCCAGCAGCCATTCGCGCCATCGTAGATCTCATGCAGAACAGCAAAGACGATCGCATCAGGCTGGCCGCCGCCAAAGAAATCCTCGACCGCGGGATCGGCAAATCCAAACAAGCCACCGCGCCGGGCGCCAATAACAAACGTGAGGTTCAAGACCTCAATGATGCCGAACTCGCCCAGATCGCCGGCGTGGGCTGCCCGCGAGCTGATCCGGCGACGCCAGGCCCGCGAGGGTCTGATCGCCTTCACGCGGTATACGTTTCCTGAGTACAGGCCAGCCCCCCATCACTATCTGATCGCAACCAAACTCGAAGCCGTTGCCCGCGGTGACATCAAGCGCTTGATGATCTTCATGCCGCCTCGGAGCGGCAAATCGGAACTGGCTTCGAAACGGTTCCCGGCATTCTTTCTCGGGGCACACCCGCACCGCAATATCATTGCCGCGAGCTACAACAGTGACCTCGCCACTGACTTCGGTAGGGAAGTCCGCAACATGGTTCGATCAAGGCCGTACCAGGCCCTGTTTGCAACCACGCTGGCGGAGGATTCGACCGCGGCCAACCGTTGGCACACGGAGGAAGGCGGCATGTATGTCGCCGCCGGCGTCGGCACCGCCACAACTGGTCGTGGTGCACACGTTCTTCTCATTGACGATCCCTTCAAGGATCGTGAAGAGGCTGACAGCGAGGTGATCCGCGAGAAGAAATGGCGCTGGTACACTTCCACCGCTTACACACGGCTCGAAAGCGACATTGTCGCCGACGTGACCGAAGATGACGCACTGTGGCGTGATTTGACGAGAGATATCGCTGTCGGAGACGCCAAGCCCTTTGAAGGCGCCATCGTCTTGATCAACACCCGCTGGCACGAGGATGATCTATCAGGACGCCTGTTGGCGGCCGAAGCAAGTGGCGGTGATCGCTGGGAGGTGCTCGATCTGCCGGCTATTTCGGCGGACGGCAAGGCACTCTGGCCCGAGAAGTTTCCGCTTGAACGGCTCCACCAGATTCGCAACGCCATCGGCGAACGCGATTGGTCGGCGCTCTATCAGCAGCGCCCCGCACCTGACGAAGGAGCCTACTTCAAGAGAGATTGGTTCAAGACCTATGATACAGCACCCAAACATCTGCGGATCTACGGCGCCTCGGACTATGCCGTCACCAAGGAGGGCGGCGATTTTACAGTTCATATCGTTGTCGGGGTCGATCCCGACGACAATATCTACATTCTCGATATTTGGCGCGGTCAGGAGTTGACTGATGTCAGCGTCGACGTCCTTTGCAAACTCATCAAAGATTGGCGGCCGATGATGTGGGCGGAAGATCGCGATCAGATCGTCACGTCCATCGGACCGTTTATCAACAAGCGTATGCAAGAATTAAAGACGTTCTGCCGACGCGAGCAGTTTGCGTTTGCCAATCGAGACAAGCCCATGCGCGCACGAGCGATCCAAGCCCGAGCGTCCATGGGCAAGGTCTATCTGCCCGCAACCGCTGCATGGAAGGCGGATTTTCTGAGCGAGCTTCTTATGTTTGATGCCGGCAGGTTTGATGACCAGGTCGACACGTTCGGGCTTGTTGGTCGCATGTTGGACGACATGGTGGGCGCGCGCGCACCGAAGAATAAGAAAGTGTCGCAGCGTCGGGATTACGGACAGGCGATGAGATCGGATGGAGAATCATGGCGCATGCGCTAGAGGAGCGATCGTCGTCCGATGGAATCGCGCCAGGTCATTCCGCGACGGTCGATCTCGAGAAAAAGCGTCGCTGGTTTCGGGCCTATGCGGCCAACAAGCGCGCCGAAATCAACGAACAGCAGTTGGCCGACCGCTACTATCACACCAAGCAATGGACGCCGGAAGAAAATCGTATCCTGGCCGCACGGGGGCAACCGCCGAGCACATACAACCGGATCAAGCGCAAGATCGATTTTTTGACGGGCGTCGAGCAGCGGCTTCGGCGTGATCCCAAGGCTTTTGGGCGCACGCCAAACGATACCGAAAGCGCTGATGCCTGGACAGCCGGTTTGCGGTTCGTGGCGGACAATAATGACTGGTCTGATCTTGCCTCATCTGCAATCGGCGACTCGCTGCGCCGGGGTGTCGGTGTTGTGTGGATCGGTATTGAGCGGCGACGCCAACAGTTAGAGGTTGCGATCAAGCATATCGAAAGTGAGCGGTTTTTCTACGATCCGCGTTCGACCCGGCGAGATTTTTCGGACGCGCGGTATCTAGGTGTATCCCTCTGGCTCGACCTCGATGAGGCCCAGGAAAATTGGCCTGATGCAGTGTTTGAGCAGTACTTGGAGAAGGACGCCGATACCTCGACACTCGCCGTCGAGGAAAGTCGGGGAGAGCAGTGGGCGGATTTCGAGCATCGTCGCGTCAGGATCGTGGAGATCTGGTGGAAAACCCGCGGTCAGTGGCGCTATTCAAAATTTTGCGGTGACCTCCATCTCGAAGGCGGCGTGTCGCCCTATTTCGATAGCGATGCGGAGTCTGATCAACCTTATCGAGCGCTGTCGCCTTATGTGGACGAAACCGGAGTGCGCTACGGTCTGGTTCGGGACATGAAGTCCATTCAGGACGAGATCAACCATCGCCGATCCAAGGCTCTGCACGAAGTGAACAATCGGCAGGTATTCTTCATCGAAGGTGCAATCGACGATGAAGACGATCTGCGCCAGGAAGTGGCCAAGACCGACGGCCTGATCCGCTTGAACCCGACTGCAGAGTGGGGCAAAGACGTCGGCCTCGTGGACCGGACCAAAGAAGTCCGCGGCAACATGGAGATGTTGATTGAAGCGAAACAGGAGATTGAGAACCTCGGTCCCAACCCGGGCTTGATCGGCAACGGTACAGGCGCAGAAGCGGCATCGGGTCGAGCGCTCCTGGCGCAACGCGATTCTGGCATGACCGAGTTGCAGCCGGTCTTTCAAAGCCAACGCAGTTTTAAGCTGCGCTGCTATCGAGCGATGCATGCCCGGATGAGGCAGGCTTGGACCGAGCGGCGCTGGATCCGTGTGACAGACAATCCTCAGGCGCCCCAATTTGTTGCGGTCAACATGTATGGGCTCGATCCGATGAGCGGCCAGGTGACGGGACGGAATGTTCTGGGGGAGATCGACGTCGACATCATTCTGGATGAAGGACCGGACACGATCACGGTCCAGGAAGAACTCTTCCAGACGATAGCGCAGTTGGGCGATGCCGCTATGAGCCCGATCGGGCGCGTCTTGATCGAGCTTTCGGGTGTCACCAACAAAAAGCGCATTCTGGAACTCCTGGACCAGCAGCAACGGCCACCGGAAGATCCGACCGAGGGCATTCTTCAAGAGCAGACAATTCGCGGCAACGAGGCCAAGATTGCAACAGAGGAAGCCAAGGCGCGGGAGTCCGACGCCAAGGTGGCAAAGATCGTCTCCGAGATGGCGGCAAGCGACGCCCGATTGCCGGCGGAGATTGCAGGGACCATTGCAGCGACGGAAAAGACGCTTAACGAGACGTCTAAGGCGCAGATTGGTCTCCATCAGAATCCACACATGCTTGGGTCGCCTGTACAGGGGCGTCAAGCATGATCACTGAGCACCGATCAAACTCCCGAAGGTGCTCACCCAAAACCTTGAGCATCTTCGGGGGTTTTTGAGCACCTTCGTAGACCCGTGCCATGCGTCCTAATGCGTAAGTGTGTGGCCTCGCCGGCCGAACCGGCGCCGCGCGACAGAGGTGCGTCAATCCTCTGACCTCGCATCGTCTGAGCGACATCAGACGTTTCCCGTGACCAGCAACGAAACTGCGGAGAGAGGCCATGACCGAGAGCATGGAATCCAGCCTGTCTGACGACGAGCTTATGAGTGCCCTGTTTGACAAACGCGAGCCTGAGGGGGAGGGCGTCGGCGTTCCACCAGACGGTGAGCACGGTCCAACCGAACCAACGGAGGTCAATGCGCAGGGGAGTGCAGAAGATCCGGCGGCCTCAAAGGAGGCGGATGCTTCGTCGTCGCGTGAAGCGCCAGGGCAACCCGAAGTGCAATTGGAAGTGCAACCGGAAGCGCAAACAGAAGGACAACCGGATCCCAACGCCCATCGCCATGTACCGTTGTCAGAACTGCTGACGGAACGGCGAAAGTTCCAAGAGCGGATCGACGCGTTAGAGCAGCAAAGCGACGCGCGTGACCAGCATTGGCGCGCCCAGTTTGACGATCTCCATCGCGCTTTGCGTGGCAATGACCAACACCACGAACACCAACAGGCGCCGGACATCCTCGACGATCCTGAAGCCGCCATACGACATATGCTTGCACCGATTGCGATGCGATTGGAAGACTCGCGCCTCTACATGTCAGAAGAACGCGCGCGTGAAAGTGTTGGCCGTGATCGTGTCAACGATGCGTGGCAAGCCGCCAAGCGGGCCGGCTTGGAGCATGCGTTCGTCAATCATCCCCATCCCTACGGCGCGCTCCTCAAATGGCATCAGGGCGAAAGGGCGATTGCGATGGTCGGCGACGACGACCCTGAGGGGTATCGCGATCGGGTAAAGGCCGAAGTCCGTCAAGAGGTCGTGGAAGAGCTTAATGCAGGCAAGCACGCGTCCCAGAGTCAAAACCAGCAACACTTCCCGTCCACGTTGGCCGATCAAACCCAGACCGGCGAAAGAGCGGACATACAACCCACCGACGAGGCGGGCATCGACGATGTCTTTCATCCCGACAGGCATGTGAGACAACGCGCTGCGCCTCGCTGAATCCTAAAAATGATCACGAGAGAGCGAACCCATGGCAGACAATGACAATCTGACAACCGTGCTGAGTGGCTTGGAGCTGACCAAGTGGCGAAAACGGTTTATCCGCGAGTATGTGCGAGATTCGGGCTTTGAGCCTTACATGAGCGTTTCACCCAACAGCATCATCCATGTCGTCAATGACCTTCAGACCAACGGTTATACAATCAGAGTACCGCTGATCAAGTCGCTCAAAGGGGTCGGGGTCAAAGGCAACGAACGCCTGTCGGGTAAGGAAGAAAAGCTCGATCAGTATTACCAGGACATTGCGTGGGACTACTATCGCAATGCCATCGAAATCTCAAAGAAGGAGCGTGGCAAGTCAGCGGTTGACATTGCCGGCGTGCGTTATCCTTTACTCAGGGATTGGGCGGCTGAATTGATCAAGTACGATCTGATCGCGCAATTCCATGCGATCAATGGCGCACCCTATTCTGCGGCTTCTCTCGAGGCGCGCAACGCATGGATGGAAGCCAACAAGGACCGGATCCTGTTTGGCAACGATGTGTCGAGCCTCGCCAAGGCCTCAGGTAATCATGCAAGCGCTCTTAAGAGCATCGCTAAGGGTAGCGACAAGCTCTCACCAGCGCTGATCAGCAAGGCCAAGCGATTGGCCAAGGTGGCCCGCCCGCGCATCCGGCCATATCGAACAGGAACGCAAGGGCGAGAGTATTTCGTGCTGTTCTGCGATCCCCTGTGTTTCCGCGATCTCAAGAACAGCGACGCGATGCAGCAGGCCAATCGCGAGGCGCGCCCGCGCGATGTTGAGAACAACCCAATCTTTCAAGATGGGGACTTGATCTACGACGGCGTGATTGCGCGCGAGATCCCGGAGTTTCAGAGCCCGCGTTTCGAGGCCGACGAAATCAATCAAGAGACCCATTTGAAAAATGTGGGCACAGGCAACACGGACGTAGGCGTCAATTTCCTCTGTGGCGCACAAGCGATCGGGTTCGTCAATAAGCAGGCGCCGATGCCGACCTCAAAGAACGAGAATGACTACAGGTTCTTTGACGGCTCCGGCGTGGAACTTGCCCACGGGATCGAAAAACTGACCTGGAACAACGGCGACGGGACACGCAAGGACGTCGGGATCTTCACGATCTACGCGGCAGCGTCCGCCGATAGTTAGGTAGGGTGAGCGGGCCGCGGCGTATCGGCGGCTCGCTCTCAAAACCAAACGGCTCGCAAAACATGATTACGACACTGATTGCCCAAAACCGCACCGGCGCAGGCCGCGTTTACGCCGGTTCGACTGTGGATCTGAAAGTGCTCTTTGCAGACGCAGAGGGCCGACTGGAGGATCCCTATACGGTGGAGATTGTAGTGCGGGCGCCGGATGGGGTGGAGACCACGTATCTCTTCGGTGTGGATCAGGGGGTCGTGCGAACCAATGTGGGGCGATATCGCGCCCGAATATATGCCGCGATGCCGGGACGGTGGTCCTACGGATGGCGTACGAGCGGTGATGGCACGACGATTACCCTCGAGGGACATTTTAACGTGATGGCGAGTGAGTTGGCCGCCTACGGGCCCGTGCGGGCAGATTACGCATGACTGCGCGCAGCAAGCACCAATTGGCCATGGCAGTTTTGCGGGAGATGGGGCTTGTCGCAAACGCCGACGAACCGGCTGCGGAAGATCTGGCGCGCATCATCGCAGTTTATGAGCAAAAATTGGAAGAGTGGCGAGAACGCAGGGTTGTCTTCTGGGACAACACGGAGGCCGCAACAGTTGACATTCCGCTCGTGGTTTTTGAACCGCTTGTTTCGCTTGTCGTGAACGCGGTTGAGCACGAGTTTGGTCGCAACGTGAGAAGCACGCTGGAACGTGAGTTGGACGAGGTTGAGCTGTTGCGTGATCTCAGACGACACACGGCGCAAAGATCGGCAGGGCGCCCTATTCGGGTTGCTTATTTTTAACGAGAGATGCGGTGGTGATAGAGCTTACTCATACGGGTAGTGCGCACGTTTCAGATGCGACGAGCAATCCGACTGCCCTCATTGTGCCCATTGGCGACCCGGCGGCCGATCGTCGGATCTTTGTGATCGTTGCAGCAGGCAGAAAGGCGGACGGCGCAACCCTGAACCTCAAGGAAGTCTGGATT
>JBPCWA010000158.1:0-7124 GCA_051009975.1 Hyphomicrobiaceae bacterium | reverse complement strand
ATTTTGATCAGTGGAGACACCGCGTGACTTGCCGAGACTTGCTCAAAACCGAGCTCGCGTGCCAGTTCCGCTGCGGCGATCTCGTGCTGAGGAAATCCAAATGCGTGCATAAAAACGATGGCTATCGAGCGAATGCCTTTGGCCAAGGCGAATTCCAAATCACTACGGACCAATTCAATATTGAGCGGCGTCTCAACGGTGCCGTCAGCCAAAATGCGTTCTTCGGCCTCAGCCACGCAACTGTAGAGCATCTCCGGTTTTACAATTTGCTTGGCAAAGATGTCCGGCCGCTCTTGATAGCCGATCTCCAGCTGATCCTTTAAGCCTCTTGTAATGAGCAGGAGCGTGGGGTCGCCCTTGCGTTCAAGCAGGGCGTTCGTTGCGACAGTGGTGCCCATCTTTACGGTCGCGATGAGCTCTGCAGGGATTCTGGCATCGGATGGGACCGCGAGAAACCGACGGATACCCTCCAACGCCGCATCTTTATAAGCCTCCGGGTTGTCGGACAATACCTTGCTTGCATGAACGCGACCGTCCGGGTCACGCGCAACCACGTCGGTGAATGTCCCGCCTCGATCAATCCAGAAATCCCAACGTCCCATAGCGCGCCAGCCACTTTCCTCGAATACAATACTCATGAACCGGCGACAGGTTTAGACCGTGAACCGCTGGAAGAGAAGTCCTTCACGTACTGCTGGTCGAAACAGCAAATTGGCTTGTCGCCATTTCAGTGCCGCTGTTCGCCTGTAAAGGATCGATATCGACTATCGATTTGGTAAACCGCAATCCCATCGATTTCGTTGTGAATTTGACCCTGATGGGTTTGAAACCCTTCCAAAAATACAGTAAACTCAATAAATCATGCTCAATTCACTTCCAGATGCGATTAATTTATCCAGGGGAGGCTCGCTGCGCGCGGCACTCGACCGATTGCTGTGCAGTCTCGGGTTTGGGCCTTGTCCCGAGTGCCCGACCAAGACGAGTACGCTTGCCTTTACGGTGGCTGTTGTAGCGCTTGGCGCCAAGCTCGCGAAAGCAGACGGTTTCGTTTCGCGGGTCGAGATCGAGACATTTCACCAGGTCTTCCAAACGCCGGCCAACCAATCTGCGCATGTGCAACGTGTCTACGACCTGGCCAAACAAGACGTGGCTGGCTTCGAGAGCTACGCGCGACAGATCGCAAATTTGCTGGCTGACGAGACAGCGCTCAAGCATGACGTCTTTGAGGGTCTATTTCATATCGCCGCCTCAGATGGCATTTTGCATCACGATGAGCAGCGCTATTTGCAACGTATCGGGGAGATCTTCGGTTTCTCTGAGGCCCAAATTCGTTCCGTGCGTGCGCTATTCGTTTACGATCCCGAAGACGCCTACACTGTACTTGGTGTGACGGGCAGTATTAGCGACGAAGATCTGCGGGTCCAATATAGACGCCTGGTTCGGCAGCATCATCCTGATGCGGCAATAGCGCGTGGCGTCCCGGAGGAGTTCGTAGACATGGCCAACCGAAAACTGGCTGCGATTAACGCTGCATACGAGGAAATATTGCGGGAGCGTGGGCAGTGATCGTACCTCCGCCGGACCTTTTTTCGGCGGACAGTGGATTGGTCGACGCCGTTCACCCATCGCCGAATGTCAATTCACGCAGAAATGGCAAGGTCCCGCAACTTCTGATCTTGCACTATACGGGGCTCGAGAGCACGGAGCGCTCTATCAACGTACTTGCCGACCCGATTTGCCAAGTTTCTTGCCACTACGTTATCGATGAAGCAGGTCGGATCGTACAGATGGTTCCTGAACGCTCACGCGCTTGGCACGCGGGCGTCTCCAAGTGGCATTGCGAGACGGATTTGAACTCCGTGTCAATTGGCATCGAACTCCAAAATCCCGGACACGACGCGGGCTACCCCGATTTCCCGGCTGCACAAGTCAACGCCGTTACGAAGTTGGCGCAAGACATCATGAGCCGCCATGTCATACCGGCCCATGGCGTCCTTGCTCACTCTGACATTGCACCGCGCCGAAAAATGGATCCTGGTGAAAAATTTCCGTGGCGTCGATTGGCAGAGGACGGAGTGGGGCATTGGGTGGACCACGCGTCACACGAAGCACCATCTAGAAACACGGAAAGAGACATGGAAGATGTGCGCGCTGTCCAAAGCCTACTCGCACGCTACGGCTACGATTGCCCACAGTCCGGTCAGTTGGATGCTGAGACTACGATAGTAGTTGCAGCGTTCCAACGACATTTCCGACCAGCACTCGTAGACGGCCAAATCGACGCCGAAACGGTCGCGACCTTAAGCCTATTGATCGAACACCTGCCTAAATAGTGGCAACTGACGTCAATCCACCTGAAGCCGATGCATCACCATGGATCGTGGCCGCGTCCCTTTCAGCGGCCAACAATCGGTCGATGCGATGACTAGAGATCTACCAACCGCCTCTGGGGTTACCGCATCGACCTGGCAGGTATCGCGACACCCAATGGCCCGATCTCCTACTGCGGAGCGTTTGCCGTTTTAAAGCTAGGAACGTCCCGCTTCGAAGCGGAATTCGATTCAAGCTTCTTCCATTTCTTGTTTCCAGTATTGATGTGTCCCGAGATGTCCTTTTCCCAGAATCCTACTACCGTTTTTGTAATATTGAGATAGAGCTTGTCGTCTACGATGCGCCATAGATGCGGATTGCCTGGCACCTTGCCTCCAAGTGACACGCCATATGCACAGTGCCCATCAAACTGCGGTGCGTACTTTGCAGGATTGGCACGAAACTTGTCGCGATTGGCCTGTGATGCAAACGCCCACTTTGTCCCGTTGAACTCAGCGGTGAAATCTTTCTTGCCGGCAACGGCTTTGGCCTGGGGGTTGCCCACTTTGCTCTGTTTCAAACCATGGTACGCAACAACATCGTAACCTGATGCTGCATACCCGGTCTTATCAACATACTGCTGGCCCGCCCAGGCGGAGCCAGCAAACAATCCCGACAGAGCCGCTGCAACTAAAACTCGAATCATGGTGATCATCCTGATTGCAATAATTTCCACACCTGCAAAATGGCGCCAGCTGCTCGCGGACGCCAAACACGGCTCAACAACAATTTGTGTTGTCGCGTGCGTGTTCGGTCCGGCAAGGTTAGGCTCGTCAGCCTAAGAGGCGAACCCCGTCTCGATGAAAGTGCGACTCAAGCCGCCACTTGCTCGCAAGTGCTCGCATTTACCAAGGCTGCACAATTGCTTTCCTCGGTATCGCAGCAACCGCCAAGCACAGTTATATGTGGCAAGGCTCGCTGAATGGCGGCCATCTCTTGGGCGAACGCCAATGGTGCATCACGCTGCAGTGTCGTAACCGGACCGTCATTCTGATCCGGACTTATTTGGCTGTGAGCGCGAAGTCCTCGGATCCGCAGGACCCAGTCGCTGCCATTCAGCAAGATGCTGGCGAAATACGACGGCTTTGCACAATCTATCATGAAGTAGGCTGGATAACGGTTTGAGGTATAATCGACCTCGGCAATCGCTTCGGCCAAAGGCTGGCCCGTAGGCAAACGACCATCTGCCTCGACGGCAAATGAAATGACCACCGGCATTCCTAGTCGGCGCGCAGCTATCGTGATCCCAACTGCCTCTTCGATGTTGGTCATTGAAACTGCTGTGATCATATCGACACCGGCTTCCGCCAAATGAGACATTTGCCATCTATGGTAATCGGCCGCCTCCTCGACGCACATCGCTTTGGCGGGATCATGCAGCTCGGTTCTCGGGCCGACAGACCCACTTACAACTATAGGTGTTCGGTCAGTCTCACACTGAGCACGCAAAACGCCAGCAACCTCGCTCACCTTTCGATTGAAAGCAGCGAGTTCCGCTTCGCCGTTCAGGCCCGACCTAGCGGACCAATCCAGTCCAGCGCACTTGGTCGGCGTTTCGATGACAAAACCAAGACCATTTGCGCGAGCACTGTGGATGGACGGCAGCACTGAATCATGGAAAATAGTGCTCGCTCTTACAGAAGAGCGCTCGATCCGCAAATCGCGAGCTAGACCCGAGTGCGCCAAAAATGCCTGATAACCAGTTTGCGGCAGGAAAGATCGATGTTTTGTCATAATGGTCGTCCGCAACAGATGAAATTTTGCGTATTTCGCGCAGTATCTAGAATTCTTTTCGTTTTGGCTGTCTCGCAAGGAACATCTTTCGCCTGAATTCAATAAGTATTCGAACTTGACCGAATCGACCGACT
The DNA here is from genome assembly GCA_051009975.1 of Hyphomicrobiaceae bacterium. Classification (GTDB taxonomy): domain Bacteria; phylum Pseudomonadota; class Alphaproteobacteria; order Rhizobiales; family Hyphomicrobiaceae; genus Tectiglobus. The sequence continues at coordinate 2,886 of JBPCWA010000158.1, read as the reverse complement.
TGATCGACTTGACCGAAAGGTTGACATCGACAATACCTACACGGTCCAGTCGGCCGGGCGATCGCCGCCTGAATTCACGACGTTGTGTTTTGTGGATTCGGTGGAGGAAAGTCCGGGCTCCACGGAAACACGGTGGCGGCTAACGGCCGCCGGGGGCAACCCCAGGGAAAGTGCCACAGAAAGAAAACCGCCGAAACGCCCCTTCAGGGCGTGGCAGCAAGGGTGAAAGGGTGCGGCAAGAGCGCACCGCGCGCGTCGGCAACGACCGCGGCATGGTAAACCCCACCGGGAGCAAAACCGAATAGGGGCGGTCGCGAGCGGCTAAAGCCGCATCGCAGTCCGTTTCCGGACGCACCGCCCGGGTTGGTTGCACGAGATGTTCGGCAACGGACATCCCAGATGAATGATCGCCGCGACGGCAGGCGCGCAAGCGCCGTACGTCAGACAGAACCCGGCTTACAGGCCGACTGGACGAACTCATCCTCTCAGCGACGCGATTGCTCGGCGAATTGTGTGAACGCGTCTGCCCATGATCTTCTCCTAAATGCTTGTCCGATGAGCTTTTCGCATGTGCTTCTCGAGAGTGCTTCTCGAATGCGCTTCTGTCCTTGCGGGCCATTCCAGAGCTGTCGCTATCTGGACCAGATCGCTGGGCACGACCCATCCGGTCCACCGCGAACCAGATAGGTAACTCGTGAAAACGTCCAGGCGAAGTCGATCACAGATCGCCAGTTTCTCGTGGTAATTTCTCCGCTTATCGATAGAGCGGCAACACGGTAACGACAGATCGCTTGACGTTGTCTTCGTCAGCGCGTTTCATCTTCCGCAGTCATTGCCACATACGATCCCACGGATCGCAATGAGCCCAGGAGTCTCCACCATGCAAGACACGCCCACCGGCCTCAAGACCTACTTGACCTATATCGACGGTCAGTGGGTTGATGCCAATTCTGGCAAGCGGCTCTTGACGTCGGATCCGTATACAGGTCAACCCTGGGCCGAGGTCCCCGACTGCGACGCAACTGACGTCGACCGTGCAGCCACCGCTGCCTACCGCGCCTTTGACGAAGGGCCTTGGCCGAAATTGACGCAGACCGCGCGCGGGCGGATGCTGCGCAAGATTGCCGAACTTATCGAAAAACATGCTGACCATTTGGCCGAGATAGAAGTGCGCGACAATGGCAAATTGATCTCGGAAATGAGTGCCCAACTGAAGTATCTTCCAGAATGGTACTATTACTATGGCGGATTGGCAGACAAGATCCAGGGTGCGGTTGTCCCGGTCGACAAGCCTGACCACTTCACTTACGTCCTGAAGGAGCCGGTTGGCGTTTGCGGAATGATTATCCCGTGGAACTCGCCGCTGTTGCTGACCGGCTGGAAACTGGCACCGGCGCTAGCTGCCGGTTGCACCGCGGTCATTAAGCCTTCGGAATACACATCCGCATCGCTCCTCGAGTTCATGAAACTTGTGATAGAAGAAGCCGATCTTCCGCCGGGTGTTGTCAACGTTGTCACAGGCTACGGACAAACTGCCGGCGAGCCGCTCGTCACTCATCCCAAAGTCGCCAAAATCGCATTTACGGGCGGTTCAGCAACCGGATCGCGAGTGGCCTCACTCGCAGGACAGACTTTCAAGAAGGTCTCCTTGGAGCTAGGTGGCAAATCACCGAATATCGTATTCGACGATTGCATCATTGACGATGCCGTCAGTGGTGCAGTTTCTGGAATTTTTGCAGCCACCGGACAAACATGTATCGCCGGATCGCGTTTGCTGGTCCAGGAGACTATTCATGACGAATTCATTGATCGACTATTGAGCGTGGCCGGAACTGCGAAACTGGGGAACCCGATGAGCTTTGAGACGCAGGTCGGACCGGTCACCACCCCTCCCCAGTTCGAAAAAATCTTAGGCTATATCGACATAGCCAAGAATGAAGGCGCAAAATGCGTGCTGGGTGGTGGGCCCGCCGGCGCCGAAATGGGAGGCGGAAAATATTTCGTCCAACCGACAATTTTCACAGATGTCGACAACAAAATGCGGATCGCTCAGGAGGAGGTTTTTGGTCCGGTTCTGTCGGTCATTAAATTCGCCGACGAAGACGAAGCGACACGGCTGGCCAATGATGTCATGTATGGTTTGGGGTCAGGAGTTTGGACCCAGTCGATAAAGCGTGCCACTACAATGGCCGCTCGCATTCGCGCTGGGACTGTCTGGGTCAATACCTATCGAGCAGTTAGCTTCACTATGCCATTCGGTGGTTACAAAAACTCAGGAATTGGTCGAGAAAACGGGCAAGACGCCATCGGCGAATACTTGCAGACAAAAAGCGTTTGGATCTCAAATGCGGCTGGAGGCGGTAACCCATTCGTTATGAAAACATCTTCCGAGGACTAACATTGGCTATAACAGATCGCCAGATTTCGCTCGCTCGCGCAGCAAGAACTTTTGGATTTTTCCTGTTGAGGTCTTTGGCAAAGGCCCGAAGATTACCGTTTTTGGGATTTTGAAGCCAGCCATGTGTTCACGGCAATACGCTATGACCTCTTCAACCGAAAGATCCCCACCGTTGCCGGTTTTCGTAACGAAGGCACACGGTGTCTCGCCCCATTTATCATTGGGCCGAGCGACAACCGCAGCTTCCATAATCTGCGGGTGACGATATAGAACCTCTTCAACCTCCAATGACGAGATATTCTCGCCTCCAGATATGATGATATCCTTCCTACGATCCTTGATCTCGATGTAACCGTCAGGATGCCAGACCGCGAGATCACCCGAGTGATAGGCGCCACCGGCAAACGCCCCATTCGTCGCCGCAATATTTTTCAAGTAACCACGCATGATTGTGTTTCCGCGAACAACGATTTCGCCCATGGTTCGCC
>JBPCWA010000157.1:0-2817 GCA_051009975.1 Hyphomicrobiaceae bacterium | reverse complement strand
TCGCCAACAGGCGTTTGACCTCGTCCTGGCTCATGACGAGCGGAACCTTCTGCGGCTCCTTCAGGTGATAGACCTCGGCGACCAGCGTGCGTTCATGTCCTCGATCATGCGCTGACGCAGCGGGGTCGTGTGGGTCGTGGTGGTCATGGGGGCCATCCCGAACTGGGTTACAGGGACCCCCAGTGTTCGGGTTGGATCAATCGAATGACATGGCGGGATCAGTCCCTCGCGTCAGAGCCCTGAACCCGCGCCGTGCCAAAACTATCGCGTCAGCGATTTAGTGCTTGGTAACAGAGCGGACATTCTGACGACAGGCGGGTCTGTGTGTTGGTGAGGACACCAAAAGTCTACAAAGCAGACTCTTGAGCAAGAGCTGCCGAAAGTTCGTTTGTGACCCGAAGCGGACTCTGAGGCGCATCTGGTAGATGCCGAAAACGGTCGGGTGCAGACCACACCGGCCCCGCGTACAACTTACTGCCAATAAAGCAAGGACGGTCAAAAGGACTCGTCAGTAGCGCCGTCACCCGGTAAGCAGTTTCAGCATCTAAGAATAGATTGGAACGGCCCCTGACAGAATTTCCCAGAACCCGCGAGGAGATCATGGCAGCTGTCTGTGCAATTGTTGGTGCTGGCGAGGGACTCGGCAGCGCTTTGGCAGCCAAGTTTGCCAGCGAGGGGTTGGACATCGCATTGGTTTCCCGCTCCAAAACAGGCAGCGAATCCGCACTCAAGGCGGCTTTCGGCGCCCGTGCCGCGGCGAATGTCCAGTTATTTCGTGCTGACGCGACCGAGCCCGAAACGATCGAACAGGCCCTCGCGGACGCTATGAGTGACATGGGGAAAATTGATGTTCTGATCTACAACGCTCGCGGCGAATTTACGCGCTGCGAGCCGTTGGATATGACCTACGAAGCACTTGAGAACATCTACCGCCTGGAGGTCATCGGTGCATTTGCAGCGGCGAAATCGGTCCTGCCGATGATGAGAAAGCGAGGACGAGGCAGCGTCTTCTTTTCCAGTGCAACAGCTGCTTTGCGCGGGTCGAGCACACATCCGCTCTATGCGATCGGTAAATTTGGATTGAGAGCACTGTCGCAGAGTCTTTGTAAGGCCTATTCCCGCGATGGCGTGCATTTTGTTCACGTCAGGTTGGATTGCGATCTCGATGTACCCATCATGAGGGTACTCTACGGAGATAAATTCGATCCGGAAAAGCTGGCCAATACAGAGGATGTCGCGGAATCTTACTGGCACGCCCATTTGCAACCGCGATCCGCGTGGAGCAATGAAATTGAGCTCAGGCCTTACACGGAGACGTGGACCTACTGACGCAGGTCACTGACTGGTAGGTGGCGGCCGTTGAAGGAGACACCGGTGAGTTACAAACTTTACTACGCTTTGGGAAGCGCTTCCATGGGCATAAGGGTGCTTCTAGAAGAGATCGGCGCGCAGTACGAACTCATACAAACCACAATTGACATGAACAAACCCCGTCCACCGGAACAAATGGCATTAAACCCAAATGGCTGGGTGCCGGTTCTCATTTGGGATGACAACGCTATGTACGAGTGTGCTGCTATTACGGTGTTCCTGTGCGATCGCCATCCGGAATCCAAACTGGCCCCTGCCGCTAACGAGGTTGAACGTGGCTTGTTTCTTCAAACGCTGGTTTATTTCTCTAACTCCGTGCAGAACGCCTTCCAGCTTGATTATTATCCAGACCGTTTCGCCGACACGCCTGCTGATGAACCGAGCGCCCAGCGCCGCGGGATCCGACGGTTGCGCGAAACGTGGCAGGTGATCGACGATCAGATCCATGACAACAAATGGGCACTCGGCGGCCGCTTTAGCGCCGCGGACATCTATTTGTTCATGCTGACGACCTGGCTGAGGCCGTCACGTGGGCAGCCATCGACCGAAGAATTTCCAAGTGTAAAGCGGATTGCCGATGCCGTCATGAACAGGCCCAGCGTACAGCTTGTTTACGAACAGTGGATCTTGGATCACAATAAGAAGACTAGTTCGTAATCGTCTCCGAATGTCATCTTTCACGGAATGACTGTGCATGGGGGGTCGGGCAATCTGCCGCCGAGCCTTGGCCGCCGGGCAGTGTCGGTTCAGTGGCTGGGTGATGACGCCAGGCATCGCGTTGTACCGGGGGGCGATGATCCCTGCATCAGTGTGGAAGTTGCGAAGCAGGGCGTCAAACCCGGTGCCCCTGGTCAGCGATCTATGCCCGATAGCATGGCAGAACAACTAAGCCGGTACGGTGCGCCAGGTACGGACCATAGCGGTGATGACCCAACTTGGACACAAGGGGTATGCTGAAGGGCGGAAGGCGGCCGCCGGCAGGTACTTGATTGACGAAAAGGCTGGAAGAAAGAACCTCAGCACGCCATTTGGCTCTACGGACGATTCACCCTGAGTTTTTGCGATTCAAGTTGTGTAGGCAATACTTAAGGGCAAAAATGTGACACCCTGAAACGATAAATCGGAAATGCCGCCGTCATGAAGTTTCTCGACCTCGGAGCTGCCCCAACTCCCTTTGTTGCGCCCGGCGGCCACCGTTCTTGGACACGACCTCCTAGAAGCTACCGATTTGGATGAGATGTGCTAAAAGAAGAACATTATGGTCAGCAAGTTCTGGGACCAGGTGGTTGATGGCTGCCTGTATCTCAAGGATCAACGCCTCCCCACGGAGGTGCTGATGTCAGACATCGTCGTCGAGGTCGAGGAGCGGATCGCCCGATTGCGCAACGGCGACGCTACGGCCAACGGGCTAGCCCAAGACCTGCAAGAGGGGCTCGACCAATATAT
>JBPCWA010000156.1:0-7387 GCA_051009975.1 Hyphomicrobiaceae bacterium | reverse complement strand
GTCTCAGACAGGATCGCCTTTTGCCCGTTCCAGAGCTTTCTTGTTGTTCATGATCGCCTTCTCGGCGGCCGCTTGCTCGGTGGCGATGCGACGTCTCTCAAGTTCTTCTGAAACCTTGGATATGACTTCCGGGTGTTGAGCAGGAAGGACCGAACAATCTTGCCTAGGTCTTCATTCTGTGCGCGGGAGAACGAGCCTTGAGAAGCCGCTGGACTGGCAAATGCGGCCGCCAACAGGATACAAGCCAGACGTAGAAACATACCGGTCTCCAGCAAGTCTAGAGATGCCCAAACTGGTCGTTGCCTATCGTTGCCTATTGTTGTCCAGCAGCATTCAATTGGTCGTGTCTTTTGCGAATGTTTGCGGGCCAACGCGACTTGATAAAGGAAAGTGCGGCGATGATATCCTCATCAGAAAGGACGCCGGCATATGCCGGCATGCGTGTTTTGTAGTCTGGACCAGCCAAACGAGTGAGGCCGTATTTTGTGAGTTCGAAGAGGTGCTGATCAGTGTGATGCCAGGTGTGGCCGCTGCTGTCGTGAGGAGGCGCCGGTAGATAACCCTGGTCGTCCCGTTGCTTCCAATTGGGCTCACCCTCCAGGTCCTTGCCGTGACAAGACCCGCATTGGTCGATGTAAACCTGTCTGCCACGTGCCACGACCTCGACGTCATCCGGTCGAAGCGTAGCCCCCACGCGCTCGCCCTCGCCCCGCCCAACGAACACTATGAACGCTGATGCGCCAATGACTGCTGCGATTGCACCAAGAATGGTTATAGTTGTTCTGGAAGTCACTTCTCTGCTGCCCAAGGCCAAGACGTCAATTGCAAGCGTATGGGGCTTCCACTCAGAGGAAGGTCAAGGACAAATGACGTCCCGTGACGCACACCCGAACAAGAGCTCAGAGCAATGATGACAAGATATGGTCATCACTCTGAGCCACGGCGGCGAAGCATGAATAGCTCGAACGTCTCTTGACCTTCCCCTTACTGGAAGGCGTAAATAGTTCTCGAGTGGAAGGACAGAAATGAGAATAACGAGATGAACATTGGAGAAGTTTCTTCCCAATCCGGGCTGTCAGCAAAGACAATACGGTACTATGAAGACATCGGCCTCATATTGCCGTCGCGAAGCGAGAATGGCTATCGCGATTATTGCGAAGTAGATTTGCACAACCTCAAGTTTTTGCAGCGCGCGCGTAGCCTGGGTTTCTCCATTGACGAATGTCGGCAACTCCTCTCCCTCTATTCGGATCGCAACCGTGCGAGCTCCGATGTCAAGTCAATTGCCAAGCGACATTTGCAGCAAATCGAAGACAAGATTGCGGAACTTGAAGGCCTGAAGGCGACGCTCAGGAAGCTTGTTACGGCGTGCCGTGGCGATCATCGTCCAGATTGCCCGATTTTGGATGACTTGTCGACCAATAGCCTGGAACTTCGCCAGTGAATGCTGCCCGCATGATTCGCAAGATACCGCGACGCGCAGTCCTTCAAGGACTAGCTGCCTCTTTAGGATTGACTACGCTCAGAGCCGGCGTCCCGGGCACCGCTCGGGCAAACGATGCGGCAATCCTTACCGCCCGGGCCGGAGCGGTTCCTTTGCGCGGGAATAAGGAACCGCCTACGCCTATTTGGGGCTACAACGGACAGGCACCAGGGCCAGTCTTGCGTGTACGCCAAGGTGAGGAACTGCAGGTCCGCCTTGTCAATCAGTTGCAGCAACCGACGTCCTTGCATTGGCATGGAATCCGTATAGCGAATGCCATGGATGGTGTTCCTGGCATGACGCAGGAAGCGGTGCAACCGGGTGAGCACTTCGACTATCAATTCATTTGTCCGGACGCCGGAACATTTTGGTACCATCCGCACATCTTGTCCTCCGAACAAGTCGCACGCGGTCTCCATGGAATTCTGATCGTCGAGGAGCCCGACCCGCCCGAGGTCGATCAGGACTTGGTATTTGTCGTCGATGATTGGCGCTTGACTGAAAACGGTACAATTCATGCGGCAAGTTTTGGCGCCATCGGTGAGCGCGCGCACGGTGGCCGTTACGGCAATACATTTACGCTCAATGGCGTTACCTCCCACAAAATCGACGCGAAAGCCGGTCAACGCGTGCGTCTTCGGCTGTGCAATGTCTCAAACGCCAACATCTTCGGCGTTAAGATCGATGACCATGCGATGCGGATTATCGCCATTGACGGCCAGCCTGTGAAACCGTTTGAAGCAGAGAACGGTTTTGTCGTTCTCGCATCCGGCCAACGCAGTGACGTCGTGATTGATATGACGGGCGAGCCGGGCGCGACGAGCCTGATTAAACTGCTGACGTACGACAACCAATACACCATCGGAGAAATTGTCTACCACGCGACTGAACGCGCGCGCCCCGGTGTACTTGATGCCCCCTATGCCCTGCCGGCGAATCCGCTTGATACGAACCTGGATCTTGCCAATGCGCATACCGAGAAGCTGATGATGGATGGCGGTGCAATGGGGGGCATGACCGGGGCTTGGGTGGGCAACAAATGGCTTGATATGCGGGAGCTGATCGATACGCACGGTCTTGTTTGGTCATTCAATGGCGCTGCAGGAATGCCCAAGGAGCCGCTGTTCAAGGTTCCCAAAGGCAGAACCGTGAAGCTTCAGATGGTCAATCGTACACGCTGGCCGCACGCCATGCACCTACATGGCCACCACTTCAAACAAATCACACGGGAGCCTAAAGGATTTGAGGAGCCGTTTTGGCGTGACACAATTCTACTCAATCCACGCGAGAACTTTACGATGGCCTTTGTTGCCGACAATCCTGGCAAGTGGATGCTCCACTGTCACATGCTGGAACACCAGGAAGGAGGCATGGCTACTTGGTTCGAGGTTGAAGCCTAGGTCGGCTCTGGCGTACGGGACGTGGCTGGCACGTGACACGCTGCAGATTTAGGGTGTCCAACCCTTGACCTTCCAGCAACCGGAAGCTCCAAGTCTGAAATCAGTTAGAACCCAGTTTTGTGAGGAACACGGACGCCATGAAGGCTGATCTGCAAGGCGAGATCTCGCGAGATCAAAGGGGCGCGGTCGCCACTCCCCGCGATCCAGTTTGCGCTATGATTGTGGATCAGGCTCAAAACCCACCACAGTATCGCTACAACGGCCACGACTACAGTTTTTGTTCGCGTAGCTGTCATGACAAGTTTGTTGCAACGCCAAACACCTACCTGACTGCGAAGGACCCTGTCTGCGGCATGGGCGTCACGCGTGCTACGGCTCAGTATGTCGAACGCTATACCGGCGAAAGCTATGCCGGCGAACGCATTTTTTTCTGCTCGCAGCACTGCCAAGAAAAATTTCGTGCGCAGCCCGAAACTTATCTCGGCCCGCGCCCCGCCCACGAACCAATGCCAGAAGGTACGCAATATACTTGCCCGATGCATCCGGAGGTTATTAGTGACCACCCGGATGACTGTCCCAAGTGCGGCATGGCACTTGAGCCGATGGGCATAGCCCCCGCCGATGCGGGACCTAGTCCCGAGCTCGCCGACTTTACGTTCCGGTTTTGGGTCGGCCTCGCACTCACTGTCCCGCTCCTGATCATCGCTATGGGCCCCATGGTTGGACTGCCCATCCGTGAGTGGCTGGGCAGTTATGCGGTCTGGGCAGAATTCGCACTGGCAACACCAGTTGTTCTGTTGTCGGCGGCGCCATTCTTCAAGCGCGGCTGGGCCTCAATCATCAATCGCAGCCCAAACATGTGGACGTTAATTGCGCTGGGCGTTGGTGCTGCATACGGCTTTAGCGTCGTCGCAGCTGTTGCACCGGACGCATTCCCGGCAGCATTCCGCGACTCCGCCGGCCACGTTGGTGTTTATTTTGAGGCAGCAGCCGTCATCATCGTGTTGGTTCTGTTCGGTCAAATCTTAGAATTGCGCGCGCGCGAACGCACAAGCGGTGCCATCAAGGCATTGCTTGATATGGCACCAGACACCGCGATCCGAGTCGGCGCCGACGGCCACGAGCAAGAAATTCCGGTGGACGAGATTGCCCTGGGGGACCGTCTTCGCGTTCGCCCCGGCGACAAGATCCCGATCGATGGTAAGGTCCTCGAAGGATACTCATCCGTTGACGAGTCGATGTTGACAGGTGAACCGGTACCGGTTGAGAAAGTGCAGGGCGATACTGTCACTGGCGCAACGTTAAATGGAAACGGTGCGCTCATAATCGAGGCGAGCCGCATCGGAAGCGATACGACATTAGCTCAGATCGTCGAGATGGTGGCCAATGCGCAGCGCTCCCAGGCACCGATCCAAAAACTCGTAGACGTTGTTGCGAGCTGGTTTGTGCCAACCGTAATCGTGGTAGCGATAGTGACCTTTTTGGTCTGGTCTCTATTCGGTCCGGAGCCAGCTTTGGCCTACGCGTTGGTGGCGGCAGTCTCCGTATTGATCATCGCCTGCCCTTGCGCATTAGGTTTGGCAACACCAATGTCGATTATGGTCGCCACCGGGCGTGGTGCACAAGCAGGCGTCCTGATCAAGAATGCTGAAGCGCTGGAACGTTTTGCCAACGTGGATACGTTGATCGTCGACAAGACGGGAACCCTGACTGTTGGTAAGCCGAAGCTAGTTGCCGTATTACCCGTAGACGGATGGAAGGAGGACGAAGTTCTCAAACTTACCGCCGGCCTCGAGCGCGGTTCCGAGCACCCCCTCGCCGAGGCCATCGTCACCGGGGCCCGGGAGCGCGGTCTCAAAATCGATAAAACTGAGGACTTTGAGGCTGTCATCGGCAAAGGCGTCAAGGGTCGCGTTGGCGGCCGAACAATAGCGCTCGGCAATGAGAAATTCGTCCGAGAACTCGGCCTGGATCGAGGCGAGTTGGTAGAGACCGCGAACGAACGTCGCGACCGCGGCGAAACAGTCATGTTTGTCGTCATTGACGGAGAGATTGTTGGGTTGGTCTCGGTCGCCGATCCGGTAAAAGAAACGACCTCTGCTGCGCTGCAGGCATTGCATCAGGAGGGCCTGCGCATCATTATGGCGACGGGTGACAATGAGCGGACTGCCAGATCCGTAGCTGAAAGGCTTGGCATATATGAGATCCGGGCTGATGTCCTCCCTGCCGACAAAACGCGTATCATTGCTGAGCTACAAAAATCAGGTCGAACAGTCGCAATGGCGGGCGACGGCGTCAACGATGCGCCCGCTCTCGCAAAAGCCGACGTTGGTATTGCAATGGGAACAGGGGCAGATGTTGCCATCGAAAGTGCTGGCTTAACGCTCGTGAAGGGCGATCTCAACGGCATCGTCCGTGCGCGACGCCTGGCACGGGCAACCATGCGAAATATCAAGGAGAACCTGTTTTTTGCATTCGCATACAATGCCGCGGGTGTGCCTGTTGCAGCGGGTATTCTCTATCCGGCGTTTGGCGTACTGCTATCGCCGATGATTGCTGCTGCGGCAATGAGCCTGTCATCGGTTTCTGTTATCAGCAACGCTTTGCGGCTGAAGTCGATTCGTCTTTAGACGGAGCTGACAACTCGGTCCTGGCTCCATCTGGAGATACCAGTTCAAAAGATGTGGGCGCATAGTTTCGAGCAGAATTGCGCCATGATCCAAATCAATATGCAATGTAAACCGATGGTGGAATACCGCGACATGTGTTCAGGATGGTCGAGCATTGGTTCGTATCACCGATGATGCTTACGGATTCGGCCATCTGACTGAATTGATAGTGTTGCCAGTAATAGTTGATCGCAGACCCTCACCGACAATAATCATGCTATAATCATGCTATGGACTTAGGAGCTCACCGACATGCCAAGCTCACCTCTTCATCAAGCCCTCGCGCTCGTTGTCGCTACCGGCATCATGTTGGCCACCAGTCTTGTTGCGATCGCGCAAGTCCAGTCTCGCGTAGAGATCTGGAAGAGTCCCTATTGCGGATGCTGCACCAAGTGGGTCGACAAAATGAAGGCAGCTGGTTTTGAGGTCCGGATCCATAACACAGACAACCTTAGTGCGATCAAAAGACTGCACGCCGTGCCGGAAAAGCTGAGGTCGTGCCACACGGCAAAAGTTGGCGGTTACGTTGTCGAAGGGCATGTCCCGATTGCAGATGTTCTGCGCCTTTTAAGTGAGAGACCCAAGGTTATCGGAATTTCTGTCCCCGGTATGCCCATCGGGTCACCAGGCATGGAGGTCCCAAGCGGCGAGAAGGAACCCTATGACGTATTGACCTTTAATGCGCAAGGAACAACGAGGGTCTTCGCGAAGCATGAGTAAGCTCCACGATTGATGACTCACTTGTCCAGCGTTTGAATTTTGACCGGCGCACCGTCGATATTGCCTACGAAGATTGTTTGTGTGACGTCAAGTGTGCGGCACTTTCCAACCACGCGCGCGGCGAGATCAGTTTTGAGTGGCCTTCGCCAAACCATTCGATCATGGCGGTCTTACAGCGTTCCTCGGTACACAAGGCAGCGTCGTCCACACCGCAATCATCAGTGATTGGGCGGAGGAAAAGAAGTGGCAACTGCTGTCGCGACTAAAATTGCAAGGGCAACCACAACTTCGAGAGCAATCGACTGTCGTAGTCCTTCTTGCCCCCGCTTGGGTTCGCTAGTCAGGCGCGGCGTCCACCGGGTTTTGTTGATGGCTGCGATTAGGAGGATGGCTGCAAACACGGACAGCTTGATTGCAAATGCCTGCTGGTACGCATTCAAGAGGCTCAGCTGCCAGTCTGAAAGAATGGCCAACATCGCTGCGCCAGCGAGTGTCAGAAGCATCACCGCAACTAACGCTTTTCGACCAAAATCCTCTACTACCCCCGCGATCCAATGATCATCATTGCTCATGAGCGCCGCTCGCAGTGGCATGAGCGCACCGAGCCACCAATGAACGACGGCGAGATGGGCGAATAGCAGGATGGCTACAAGTGCTCGGCTATTGCTCGAAACACTATGACCCTCAAGCAGATAAGATCCGATCACCAGTCCTGCGCCTAAGACGGCGAGCGGTCGCCACATAAAGCCAATTGCTACGACACCAGCTCCAAGCAGGCGCATGCCAGCGGCGTGACCAACGGGGGTCTCCACGGCCACCCACCGCATTGCTGGATCAAAGGCCATCGCCCAGTCGCCCTGCGCAATGCTGAGCTGGAATGACATATAACGGAGCGGTTCGCAGACAACGAGAACCAAGATCCCTATGCCGATCTGCCAAGTTATTGTCCTGGAAACAGGCGCCATATCGAGGGTCGCGCGCACTAGCACACCGCCAGAGACAGCTATGGTCCCGACGTAAATCATCGTTCGCAGTGAAATAGATACCCAATCTAGATCAGTAAATGTCATCGTTCACTGCGCGATTTCAAAGGAGAGCTTTCCCTTCATGACATG
>JBPCWA010000155.1:0-2980 GCA_051009975.1 Hyphomicrobiaceae bacterium | reverse complement strand
GGCCTTAGCTGCCACCGCTGGTCCCACCAGAGCCAAAGCACCGCTCAAGCTAAGCGAGGCGGCAATTATCGAACGTCGAACTTTCATTTACTTTCTCCCACTTATTCCCAACTTCACCCTGTTTCGTCAGTCCGGTCCTACGCCGGATCTGAGATGCTGTTTCCCGCATCGTGGGACGGGTCACAGGCATTCCTTTGTTTCGCGGCTAGATTTCAATGAGATCAAGCGCGCGACAGTCCTCGGCATGCCAACCCACGGACACAGCCTGGCCCTCACTAACGTGCTTGTGTCCGGCGTTATTGGGCACCTTGACGATGAACTCGCCCGCATCCGCCACCCTAAGCACGGCCCGAATATGATCGCCAAGATAAATCAACTCGTGAACCTCGCCGTCCAAAATATTGGGAATGCTGCCACTGTCGGGTGCGATTTCTACGCGTTCTGGGCGCAGAGATAACGTTGTTCTCTCACCCACCTTAGCAACATTGATGGCCGCAGCTTGAACGATCTCACCGGTCGCAAGCTTTACAGTACAAAGCGAGCCGTTCACCTCGCGAACCGTGCCATTGAGCTTGTTGTTCTCGCCGATGAATTGAGCGACGAAACTATTTTGTGGCCTCTCGTAGAGCTCATCAGGGCTCGAAAGTTGTTGAATCACACCGTCATTGAACACGGCAATGCGATCCGACATCGTGAGGGCTTCCGATTGATCGTGGGTAACGTAAACCACTGAAACACCGAGCCGCTCGTGAATGTGCTTTATCTCATACTGCATCTGTTCACGCAGTTGTTTGTCGAGTGCTCCTAGCGGCTCGTCCATCAGGACAAGATCAGGCTCGAACACTAAGGCACGTGCCACTGCCACACGCTGTTGTTGACCGCCGGAGAGTTGCGCTGGGCGTCGCCCTTCGAAGCCAGATAGTTCCACCATATCGAGGGCCCGCTCGACACGCTCCCGTATCTCGGACCTTTTGAAGGAACGCACCTCGAGCGGGAAAGCCAAATTCTCGGCGACGCTCATGTGGGGGAAGAGCGCATAGTTTTGAAAGACCATGCCAATGCCGCGCTTATTGGGTGGTACATTGTTTATGGGCTCACCGCTCAGGTAAATTTCACCATGGGTCGCCGGCTCGAAACCTGCCAACATCATCAGACAAGTGGTTTTGCCAGACCCAGACGGCCCTAGCATCGTTAAGAATTCACCCCTATTGACGTCCAGGTTGAGGTCCTTGACCACTAGCGTCTCGCCATCATAGCTCTTCTGCACGTTCTCAAATCTTACGAACGGCATATCGGTCGCAGCAGTGATCGCAATCTCCCTTGTCATCGCCTTCGTCATCGACTGGGCGGACGCTTGTGCTCGCGCAACCAATCAATGTCGTTTTTGCAGCGCCTTACCCGCCTCATTTGACAGTTCTTTTCGGTGCATCGTATGGGCACGCACCACTCGACACAAGCACCTAGTCGCCCTAATTTCCGGCATTTAGCCGCTTCATATTGAGGCAAACGGCATTTCGCCTCACTATTTGCTCTGCCTTCTGTGTATGTGCTAGCTGTCCCAGTCTATCGGGCCACGGATATCGCCACAGACGATCGTTTCCTCGTTGTTTGACCGCTAACGCAATGCCGCACGGAAGAATCGGCATGGGCGGTTCAGTCCTATTCAAGGGGTTTCCGAGCAGATCTAATTTGGCTGCTCCGGAAAATAGTCCTCAAGATCACCTTCGCGATAGACGTCTGTGGTCGCACAATGAAGAGCCCCTCCGAACGCGTAAGCATCACGAAAAGGAACCGGGATAACCTCAAACCCCAACTTATCGAGTTGATCCATCTGATTGAACTCGCTGGCTTCCACGCAAACGGTTTTCGGATCCAAAACCAGCACGTTCATAGATAACCAAACTGATGAATAACATAAAGCAGGCGGAGTATTGTGCGCAGGCCGTGCCGCTTCGACAATCTCCCAATCGTTTCGACGAAAAAGATCACGTTGGTTTTCAGGGAGTGGACGGTCCGGATTGTTGATGATCAGGCCCGGTCGCAAGGGCGTGAAAGTAGCATCAATATGGATTGGATAGGGGTCGCCAGGAAAATTAACGGCATGGACCCGATGCCCGGGAAAGTGACGCCGAAGCCAGTCAATGCCCTTGTTGTTGGTCGTAAATCCGTGTTGCACAACCAAGTCCTTACCAAACCTCAGAACATCGGCCGCATCGAACAACGGCTCTTCCTCTGTGGTCACGAAATATTTCTCGGCAGTCCACTTAAGGCGTTGCTCGATGCCAACACTGTCCGACAAATAATCAAACCGATAACTCACATCGCTCAATCGCGGTTTTGGCGCCGCTTCGTGTCGCATCATCGGATCTTCATCGTAGTAGCGCGTTAGTAACGGTCGATAGCAGAGATACTCGAACCAGCGACACCTATAGGACATGGTCGCTTCGAGGATCTCATTTCCAACTGTCAAAAGGACGTCGCGCGGTGGCATAGTTCCAAACATCGACTGTGTCGTCCAGTCGGGGGTAGAGATCGGTCGATTGAAGTCGATAGGTGTTGGCCGATCCACTCGGATTCCACGCGCCTCTAGGATACGAGCAAATCCATCCAATTGCTCATTGGCCCTTTCAACAGTTTCTGCGGGACGGGGCCCCCACTTGCCACGCATATCCGAGTCTTCAGGTACTTTAGCGTCTAAGGCTGGTTCAGGCGGTGGGATGCAGCAGCCGTCGGCAACTCCCAAGATCACATGCCGCAAGGGATCCCATTCATTCCATGAATTGACGCGGGTTGGCTGTTGATCCGCCATCCTTCACACTCCCAGATCTGACGCCGATCGGCATCACTAGTTGTAGCCTGGCCCTAACGTCAATATGTTCTTGATTATCTGGCGGTGAACGCCTCGGTCGGACGATTACAGTGATTTGCATGGCCATCAAGAGTGGCGAGATGACCTAACATGACACAGCACGGATACGAC
>JBPCWA010000154.1:0-3171 GCA_051009975.1 Hyphomicrobiaceae bacterium | reverse complement strand
CCAAGCTGCTAAAGCCGGCAGCGCCAGACGGAAGTGCGTTTGATTTCCGAATCCTCCAAGGCCCGCGTAACAGGAACGGAGTATTCCGCCAATCTCTCGAACTTGCTGACTGGAAAGAAGCTGCGTTGTGGATCACCGATCCAGACACACTGCCCATGCGCAACCGAGTCCAATATCCACCTCGTGACGCGCTCGGACAAGTCCTTCTCATAGTAGAGATCGCCTATCAAAACGACATCTGCATCAAACGGCGGGCCCGAGAGAAGATCATCCGAAATGATCTGAATTGTAACTCCGTTGGCCTCAGCATTCAGCGCGATCGCATGAGCCGCCAAAGCATCGGTATCAGCAGCCGTAACAGAGCTAGCGCCAGCTAATTTGGCGGCGATGCCGCACAGTCCAGACCCAGCGCCAAGATCCAAAACGCGACTGCCGGCAATGACCGAACGATGATCTAGAACATGGCGCGCCAGCGCCTGACCGCCGGCCCAAGCAAACGCCCAAAAAGGCGGCGGCACGTTCATCTCGTCGAGCTGAGATTCAGTCTTTTCCCAAAGTGGGATCGATTCTTCTGCCAGATGCAGCAAAACTTCTGGTACGAGAGGCGGGGCCAAAACACGCGTATTTGCGACGACAAATCCGCTTGGATCCTGGCCGGCAGGGGTCACCGCATTCATTGCTTGAGCGCTTTCGGATCCAATCCGCCCATTTTGCACACAACGCTCCATTCAGCAGCGGTCACGGGTTGGACCGAAAGTCGCATCGCAGTGACAAGCGCCATCTGTGCGAGCTTCGGATTGGCTTTCACGTCAAGCAATGTGACGGGGTCAGGCATATCGCAGAGAGCTCGTACATCGACGCACTCCCAACGCTCATCCTCCGTTGTTGAATCTTGATGGGCGACTGCGCAAACCTCACAAATCCCAACAATATCCTTGCCAGCGTTGGAATGATAGAAGAACCCCAGGTCACCAATCTGCATTTCACGCATGTTGTTTCGGGCCAAATAGTTTCGAACCCCGTCCCATTCCTCGCCGTGCCGACCCTTTGCCTTGAGATCCTGCCATGAAAATTTATCCGGCTCGGACTTGAACAACCAATAAAGCGGTTTTGTTCCGACACGTTTTGGCGGTGCGCCAATTTTGGTCGGCGCGTTGTCAGACTTTGTTTTTGCCGTCGCGGCCGCATTTTTGCCTTGTGAGCCTCGAACTGGAGACTTTGCGGTCGATTTTGCCTTACTGGTCTTTGCCGTTCGCGAACCAGTTTTAATTGAACCTTTTGCCATTCGGCCGAACCTCCGACGCGGTCTAACGATCTAGTTCGGATCTGAGGGGACGTGACATGAGACTATCGATCGCCCGATCAATTTTTATATCGCCGTTGACCACAGCTGCAACCGCCCTTGAAATCGGCACTTCCACTGAATATTGGTCAGCGATAGCAACAACGGCTCGCGCCGTATAGATCCCCTCCGCTACGGACCGGCGATGAGCGAGAATGTCGTTGAGACTTTCGCCAACGCCAAGTGCGCGTCCAAGTGACATGTTACGCGATTGCCGGCTGCTACATGTCAACAACAAATCACCAAGGCCAGACAGTCCGAATAAGGTTTCCCCCCGAGCACCAAAGGCCTCAGCCAACCGTCGCATTTCCGCGAAGCCTCTCGTCACCAGCGCAGCGTGCGCACTGGCGCCCATTTGGCGGCCGTCGATGACCCCGGCCGCTATGGCCAGAACATTCTTAATTGCACCGCCCAGCTGGACCCCGACAACATCATCGGTCCAATAAACACGGAGATTTTGGGAGTGCAAAAGATTTGATATCCGTTCGGCCAGATCTTCGCTGTCGCACCCGAGCGTAAGTGCTGCCGGCAAACCGCGCGCGACCTCGCTTGCAAAACTTGGTCCCGACAGCGTCGCCACGCTCGTCCCTGGCATTTCTTCTGCCAGCACATCTGAAAGAAGCTTGCCTGTCGCTTCTTCCAGCCCCTTTGCGCAAATGACCAACGAAACTTCTGGACCAACCCACTGTCTTAGCTGAACAGCGACGCGACGCACATGCTGTGCCGGAGATACCAGCAAAATGAGCCCACACTCCGCCAAATCAGTAAAGCTCGCCGTCGCAACCACACCCGCATCGAGCACAACGCCTGACAGAAAATTCCGGTTGGTGTGACTTTCATTAATCTCGCGCGCGGTTTCTGCCTCGTAGGCCCAAAGGCGGACTGCACGCCCGGCGACCGACAGAGAATGCGCCAACGCTGTTCCCCACGCACCTGCACCAACAATGCCAATAGCGTCTCGCGAATTCGCCGGCATGGCCCGATCTCCAATACACGCACCAACAGCTCAAACTGGTTCGAACAAGCCAACTCATTATCGGGCGCACAGCCAAACGCTGCAACCCATTGAAACCGCATTGCCCAGCTAGACCTAACAGCCTCGGCACGTGATTGCAGCCACGCTATACTTTGGGGCCGAGACGGCCGGAACCATAAACGGAATCGGATGTCGAATCGAGTGGCCAACGCGCCCTCGCTAGAGTGTCCAATGGATCGATCCGACCGCGAAGAAATGACTGTGCTCCTGCCCATGCAACCATTGCGGCATTGTCGGCGCACAAATCCGGCGATGGGACGTGGAACGTCACCCCAAGATCGGCGCTCACTGTCCGAAGAGCCGCACGCAGACGGAGATTACACGCGACGCCTCCTGCCGCGACCAAAGGTGGTCTCGCACGTGCGCCGTTCTCGTCCAAACGCGAATACGCTAGCCGAATACGATCGTCGACGCACGCACAGACCGCATCCTCAAATCCAGCGCACAAGTCTGCGATATCGATCTCCGAAAGCGGCGCCAGTCTTTGCGCTTGACGTCGAACCGCCGTCTTGAGGCCGGCGAACGAAAACTGAGCTTGTGGCCGCCCGATCATGGGTCGAGGCAGCCGAATTCGACTGGTATCCCCCCGCCTAGCATGACGCTCAACGGCTGGTCCGCCAGGAAATCCCAATCCAAGCAATTTGGCAGTCTTGTCGAACGCTTCACCAAGTGCGTCATCAATGGTAGTGCCAATGCGTCGGTAGTGTCCGACTGCGTCGACTAGAATGATCTGAGTGTGTCCGCCTGAGACGAGAAGTAGCAGATATGGTGGGAGCACACCATTGGTGAGACC
>JBPCWA010000153.1:0-15078 GCA_051009975.1 Hyphomicrobiaceae bacterium | reverse complement strand
TCATCTATTCGAAGCCCCCAATCTGATCGCATGGGTATGATTTCCCATATCATTGCCGGCCTTCGACTTACACTGCAGTCTAAGGGAGGTGAGGAACTGCATGTTCTACTACGTCTTTCTTGTTCTGAACGTGCTCGGGCAACTCGGTGTCATGCCTGCTGGTCTTACGCTGCCTTCAATGGCCTTGCAGGCAGATACTCTGACAGAGTGTTGATTTTCACGTTGTTTACTTTCACGTTGTTTGCTTTCGCGGTGTTCATGGTGCTCACTTTCACCGTATTGACTTTGATAGGTTCGCTCTTGACGTTCTCGGTACTTCAGGCGTGTTCGATGATCTTGTACTCTGGCCGGCCATCCTCATTGGAGGAGGGGTATTTGTTATCCTGCTCGTCCTCTGGATGCACCAAAACCAGAGCCGTCAGAACAAGAGCGGCCACGATGAGCCAAATGAGCTGACATCTAGCACAGAGATAACGCGTAGGGCCACGTTCCGCACCGTCGCAAAGGAGAAACGAATCTTGTCCTGCAAGAACCGCTTAGTCTACGTGTGTTCTCGCAACGTTCCGGTCGCAGAATCCTGCCTGAGTGCGACTTTTCAAGATTGCCGTTTTGTATTGGTTACATGTTATGGCTACGTCAATCGCGATCGTCGTTGCTGCCGCTACTGCTCCGCGGGTCTTGGCTGAAGCAACGACAGTAGCAACGATATAGACTGTCGGTGGGCTGATGGGGGCTGGGGTGCCCCCCGGAATTCGCCGAAAGTGGGCGCCCAAAGAACTTACCCCCAAATTTGCGAGGCAAGATATTCGCGCTCTGCAAAAAAGATCAATAGGGAGACAACTATGACGGCATCAATCACAGCAGGATCGAATGCGCCGCGGATCGCCGGCCGCCATTTCTTGCAGATTCCTGGTCCGTCACCTGTCCCGGATCGAATCCTCAAAGCGATGGCTATGCCGGTTATCGATCATCGCGGTCCCGAGTTCCAAGCTCTCGGTCGGCGGGTTCTTGAAGGAATAAAGACGATATTCAAGACCAATGATCCAGTCATCATATTTCCAGCATCAGGCACAGGTGCCTGGGAAGCCGCCCTGATTAATACGATGTCGCCGGGCGAAAAGGTGCTCATGTATGAAACAGGACATTTTGCGACACTGTGGAAGAACATGGCACTGAAACTTGGTCTCGAGCCTGAGTTCATTGAAAGCAATTGGCGTAGTGGTGCGGAAGCGGGGCGGATCGCCGAAAGGCTCAGTGCTGATCCGGAGCACGCCATAAAAGCCGTTTGTGTCGTGCACAATGAAACATCGACCGGGGCCACGTCACGTATTGACGAAGTTCGCAAAGCTATAGATGACGTCGACCATCCGGCATTACTTATGGTCGATACCATCTCCGGTCTGGCTTCCGTGGACTACCGTCATGATGAGTGGGGTGTCGACGTCACGGTTTCCGGCAGTCAGAAGGGATTGATGTTGCCGCCTGGAATCTCCTTTAATGCAGTTTCGGATAAAGCCAGGGAAAAAGCGAAGTCTGCAAAGTTGCCTAAGTTGTTTTGGTCATGGGAAGAAATGCTGCCTCACAATGACAAGGGGTTCTTCCCGTACACGCCAGCCACCAATCTGCTTTACGGTCTCGACGAAGCGATCAAGATGCTCCACGAGGAAGGCCTCGATGCCGTTTTTTCGCGTCACCGGCGGCACGGTGAAGCAACGCGTAGAGCGGTGGCTGGATGGGGGCTTGAAGTGCTTTGCAACGTGCCGAAGTACTATTCGCCTGTTCTGACTGGTGTAGTGATGCCAGAGGGGCACAATGCTGATGACTTCCGCAATGTCGTCCTGGCAAATTTCGACATGTCGCTAGGTACCGGGCTCGGCAAGGTCGCCGGTAAGGTTTTCCGCATCGGCCACTTGGGCGATATCAATGATTTGACATTGCTTGGAACTCTCGCCGGAGTAGAAATGGGCTTCAGCCTGGCTGGCGTTCCATATACGAAGGGCGGTGCGCAGGCCGCGATGGATTATCTGGCAGAGACAGCTCCGCAAACGCGTGACTAACGGAACGCATCTGAAAGGTGGCAAGCCGCTCGGCAGGAGTATACGATGACGGACACGCACAATCAGGATTTGGTTTACGAAATTAACGATGGGATTGGCCTGATCACGCTGAACCGTCCGCACGCGCGCAATGCGCTTACCTTCGAAATGTATGATCAGATTGCCGATATTTTTGAGAGTGCTCCGATTGATGGTTCGGTAAAGGCGATCATTGTAACGGGAGCAGGCGACAAGGCCTTTGCTGCCGGAACGGACATTTCGCTGTTTCGCGATTTTGGTTCACCAGAACAGGGAATAGCGTATGAGCGCAAGGGGGACGAAAACTTTGCGCGCATGGAAAGGTGCCCGTTGCCAACCATTGCGGCGATTTCCGGCGCATGTACTGGCGGCGGGGCTGGCATCGCGGCTGTCTGCGACTTGAGGATTGCCTCGCGCGATATCAAGTTCGGTTTTCCAATTGCTCGCACGCTTGGGAATTGTCTGTCTGCAGCGACGCTTGCTCGACTTGTTCGTTTGCTCGGGGAAGCGAAGGTCATGGATCTAATCCTGACGTCCCGATTGATGCTGGCAGACGAGGCGCTGGCGTCGGGCTTGATCAATGAACTCGTCGAGGATAACGCGGCTGTTCGTGCGCGAGCATGGGAACTCGCGAGCCGCCTTAAAGACCATGCCCCGCTCACTATGCGGGCCATTAAAGAGATCCTGCGGCGTATGCGACACCAACTTCCTACTGTTCAGGACGACGACGTAGTCGCCGAGGTCTATACCAGCACCGATTTTCGCGAAGGCCTGGAAGCATTCTTGGCGAAACGTCGGCCGCAATGGACTGGTCAATAGTCCGAGTGTCGGATGTGTGCCAGGCGATCATAGATTTTGACCAACTGATGTCGGTAGGTCGCAGTAGCGGAGTGCTCGTATGAACCTTACCAATAAAGTCGCTGTCGTGACTGGTGGTAGTGGCGGCTTAGGGCGGCGGATTTGCAAAGCGCTTGCTGCAGCCGGTTGTAACGTCGCGATTGTATACGCCCGCAGTGAGGATGCGGCCAAAAGTGTTGCGCATGATCTGCGGGAGGTCGATCGCGTGAGGGCTACCGCATTTCAATGCGATGTAACAGATCCACGATCCGTCGATGCGCTGTCGGACTCCGTCGTAGCGGAGTTCGGTCACCTCGACATCTTGATAAACGACGCTGCTTACAACCAGGCGATCGCATACAAGAACATCGATGCTTTGACTCATGACGTTTGGTCAAAGATTCTCGATGTAAATCTCACCGGCCCGATGCTCATGTGCAAGTCAGTTGCGCCGATCATGGCGCGACAGGGCGTCGGACGGATTGTAAATATCGCATCTATTGCGGGCCTCTATCCCGGCGGTTCATCGATCGCCTATGCCGTGTCAAAGGCCGGACTTATACATCTGACAAAGTGTATGGCAGTTGCACTCGCTCCGCATACCTTAGTCAACTGCGTTGCACCCGGCCTACTCGAAGGAACACGAGCCACTGAGAATCTACCGTTGGAGATGATTCAGGCGTCAGCAAACGCTGCGCTCCTAAAGATGCCCGCGGACAAAGACGACTGCGCTGACCAAGTCGTTACGTTTTGTCAGTCAGACACTACGACTGGTCAGACAATTGTAATCGACTCTGGGCGATATTTTCACTGATGCGCGCTAAAACATTCCTGAAAATGACTTTCGCTGCACTATCCATGAGGTGCAGGTCTCGCAGCACTCCTGACATCCGCGTTTCAGATTCCAATAGCCGTTAGGAAACCTATCAAATCTGCGCTTTAACCGCCGCGACGGCTTCATCGACCATCGACTGGGTGACATCAAGGTGTGTGCACGCCCTAATTCGGCCCTGTAGCATCGAAACATGAACGCCATCAAGTCGGAGACGATGAACAAGATCAGTCGTCTCAACGCCTGCCAGCCTTGGGTCGAAATACACAAGATTGGTGTCCGGCGGGTCCACCACCAATCCCGGAATTCTCGACAATCCTTCCGCCAATCGTTTCGCATTCTGATGATCATCAGCGAGACGCTCAACATGGCAATCGAGCGCATAAAGACAAGCGGCGGCACAGATGCCGGCTTGGCGCATCGCTCCACCTAGGCGCTGTTTCCAACGCCAGGCTTCGCCAACGAAGCCGGCACTTCCAGCCAGGACCGCACCCAGCGGAGCTCCCAGTCCTTTGGTGAAGTCGATCCAGACACTGTCACAATGCTCTGCAAATACGTGAGCTGGGACCCCAGTTGCAATGACGGCGTTCATAAGGCGCGCACCGTCCATATGGGTTGACAATCCCCATGATTTAGCGATCTCAAGCACTTCGTTCAACTGGTCCAGCGGCCAAATTGTTCCTCCACCAAGATTTGCTGTCTGTTCGACACTTAAAAGCGCCTGTTCTGGTGCGTGGCGGACCTTGGGGCGGCGAGCTTTTTCCAGTGTTTCGTGCACAAATTGACCTCGGCGACCATGCAGAGGGCAGATTTGTACACCAGAAAATGCGGCATGTGCGCCGCCTTCGCTCATCAGGATGTGGCTTGTCTCGTGTGCGATCACTTCTTGTCCAGGACGCGTGTGGACCAGAATGGCTGCCACGTTACACATCGTTCCTGATGGTAGGAAAACAGCGGCTTCCTTTCCAAGCAGATCGGCCACGCGGTCGCATAGGGCGTCGACCGTCGGATCCGTGCCGCTCTGCTCGTCCCCAACCACGGCCGTCATCATGGCGTCCTTCATTGCGCCAGTCGGCTGAGTTTGAGTGTCGGAATAGAGATTGATCCGGATTGGCGGTAAATTCTCTCCAAGAACCAGGGGCTTGTAGGTCATGACGAAGTCCGTTCTTTGTGCGCAGCAGAGCCCGCGCTCAGACAGTATCGTACACATGCGGCGTTCGCGCTAGCCTTGCCCGCCAATACTGTCCCCCGCTAATGTTTTCGAATGATTTGCAAACCTAGTCAGGAGGAAAACGCATGGCCACGGTCGGGTTCATTGGATTGGGCAACATGGGGCTACCCATGGCCGGAAATCTCATCAAAGATGGGCATAGGGTCGTGGCCTACGATATCGAGGGCTCGCGACTAGATGCGGCCGTCGAACGAGGCGCCGTGGCGGCGCTTTCCGCGGCCTCTGCCACTCAAGACGCGGACGTGGTGATAACCATGTTGCCTGTTGGAAGGCATGTTCTCTCGGTCTACAATGATGGGCTCGTAGCGGCAGCCTCCACGGGAACGCTGCTCATAGATTGTTCCACCATCGATGTGGCAGATGCGCGTCAGGCGCATGAGATTGCAAGTCAAAAGGGTTTGCAATCTCTAGATGCGCCGGTATCAGGAGGAGTAGGTGGAGCTGAAGCCGCAACACTTACATTTATGGTTGGCGGCAAGCAAACGGCATTCTCCGCTGCCAAGGCTATTCTTGGGAGCATGGGACAAAAGGTCGTCCATTGCGGTGAAGCCGGAGCAGGACAGGCTGCCAAAATCTGCAACAACATGATCATGGCTGTATCGATGATTGGGGTTGCCGAAGGATTCTGCCTTGCAGAGAAACTTGGGCTCTCGCCCCAAGCTTTGCATGAAGTCGTGTCAACTTCCTCCGGGAGTTGTTGGGCAATGACCAACTATTGCCCGGTTCCGGGCCCAGTTCCAAAGTCTCCAGCCAACAATGACTTCAAGCCAGGTTTCGCAACGGCGTTAATGGAGAAAGATCTGACATTGTCCCAGAACGCAGCATTGACGACGGGAGCTTCCACACCAATGGGTGCGGAGGCAACTCACCTCTTCCGATTGTACATGAGTATAGGTGGCGGAGATAAGGATTTCTCCAGCATTATTCAGTTTATCCGCGGTATGGAGCGTGCGCCCTAGTGCCCATTCTCACTACAGGCGTCGAAGTGTGTTGGCCGGTTGACCAGAGAACTGCGCTGTCAAGTCTCTGCCACCGGCCACTGTGGCGGAAGCGCAGGCTCGTTCGAGTGAATTAAGTACGTACTGAAAGGGCTTTGGCAGCGGGCTTTGGAATTACGGGGAGAAGGGTTGCGTGAAAATCGAATACTATCTTTCATTAAATTCACCTTGGACTTATCTTGGCAGTGCTCGATTGCGCGGTTTAATTGCTCAGTACGAGGTTGCCTTAGAGGCCAAGCCTTGCAGGTTCGGGGCGGTCTTTTCCGCCACGGGCGGTTTGCCGCTTGCCAAGCGCGCCAAGGAGCGCCAGTCTTATAGACTTATGGAACTCGCGCGTTGGCGGGATGAACTGAATCCATCCTTGATCCTGCAACCGAAACACTTTCCGTCTGATGAGACGATGGGATCGCATCTCGTCATCGCAGCCCAAAACGTCGGCGTCGATGCCGTCGGGCTATCGGCGGAAATTGGCCGCAGTCTCTGGGAGCAGGACCTCGATATCGGTGACTGGTCCGTCCTACAATCCGCTGCAGCACGACTGGAGCTTGACGCAGATGACATTCGGGCCAACGGTCCTACGGGCTCGGCGTGTGAAGAGATACTTGAGCAGAATGTCAAAGATGCCGTCGCCCGTGGCGTTTTTGGTGCACCAAGTTACGTATTCGAAGACGGCGAAATCATGTGGGGGCAGGACCGCCTCCACTTCGTCGAAAAGAAGCTCGAGAGCTGTGGACGTTTTGATCGTTTGACTATTTGACTGGCATCCGCCCTCCAGCTAATTCGTTCGAGTATGATGCGGGCCCTGCGGCCCTGCAGTCGTGGCCAGTAGCAGCTATGAAAGGTCAGAGACTTGGGGCAAGCAGGGTGTGAGACGCAAACAAAGTCAGCCGAGAAAACGAATGTCGTCATCTTGCCGTTGACTGGCGCGCGCATGGACGATATGGGCGTAGCGCTGAAGGGGAGCTGGGGAGCCAGCTGCTGGTGCATGCATCCGCGTTTAGGCGACGCTGAGACGCGCGAGCTACCAGGAAACGGTCCACTGAAAGACCGCCGACGTGCAGCGATGACTAAACTTGCTTGCCGCAGATTGGCGCCGGGGCTCTTGGCATACGAAGACAAGCAGCCCGTCGGTTGGGTCGCGATCGGACCGCGTCCCGAATTCGAGAGAGTAGACAGATCCCGCGCAACCCCACGCGTAGATGACGTAGATGTCTGGATCGTACCTTGCGTTACTGTCACCAAGAAAGCCCGCGGTCAGGGCATAGCGGTTGCGCTCATTCGGGCCGCGGTAGACTATGCTAGTCGAAACGGAGCTTCTGCTATCGAAGCCTATCCGCGTGCCGGCGATGAGCGCACCCGCGATGAGACTATATACTCTGGCACTGAGCCGCTCTTTCGACACGCTGGCTTCAAGGTCATACGATCGCCGCTTCAAGATATTCCCAAGAATTGGTTGGCTCGAGTCACGATGCGGATAGAGGTTTCTTGAAACACGTATGACACGTACCAATTGAACGGGCACTCGGACGCGAGCGAACTGTGGACGGCGACGCCTGTAGCCCTAAAAGAGATCGCGGACGAATGGCCGCTAGCCACTGTTTCGAAGTCCGGCCGCTATGCCGTTTATTGTCAGTTGAAGACCCCGCAGTGTTTTGGGATTTTGTGACTTCTGTCGATGAGCCTTCAGCAATTCAATTTGGAGGTGGTTGAGTGGATCAACATAAGGGAAACGGTTGTCTATTGACCTGGCAAGTAATGGGTTTTCCGCCAGAAGCCTGTCAGTTCCTGTAATCTCGAATAAAGTGCTAATTGTAATCGTCCGCTCTTCATTGATCTTCCCAAACACATAGTTGCGTAGATCAGTGTCATTGACCAGTGCTGCATAACGGGACGCGATTGCCATATTAGTTTTGGCCAGGACCATATCCATATTTGACAAGAGCGCGTGGAAGAACGGCCAGTTTTTATTCATGTCTTGTAGCAAGGCTAGGCCGTTCTCGCGCCCAACACTGCCTAGCCACTGGTTTACGGCAGATCCAAAACCATACCAACCAGGCAGCATGACGCGGGACTGTGACCAACTGAAAACCCATGGTATGGCGCGTAGGTCTTCAATTTGGCCACTCTTCTTTCGTGACGCAGGGCGTGATCCAATATTGAGCGTCGAAATTTCATCGATTACGGTTGATTCGCGGAAGTATTCGGCAAATCCGGGAGTGTCAACGAGACCTCGGTAGGCGTCGAACGCGTGTCGCGAAATTGCGTCCATTGTTTCCAGGTAGTCTGGCGGTGCCGGAGCGTCTTTGTCGTGGAGCATGGTCGCCTCGAAAGCTGCCGCAGCAAGTATTTCGAGATTCCTTCGACCAAGCTCTTTGTTGGTATATTTACTGGAGATCGTTTCACCCTGTTCAGTCAATCGAATTTGGCCACTTACCGCGCCTGGCGGTTGCGCCAGTATCGCTTCGTAGCTCGGCCCGCCACCGCGTCCAACAGAGCCGCCTCGGCCGTGAAATAGACGCAACCGAACACCGTGACGGCGGCACAAATCGACGAGTCCAACTTCCGCCCGATACAACTCCCATCCTGAGGTGACATAGCCACCGTCTTTATTGCTGTCTGAATATCCGAGCATGACTTCTTGAAGTCCGCCGCGACTATCTACAAGGCGGCGATAGGCTGGTATCGACAAGAGCTGATGCACGATATCGACGCAGTTGCGAAGGTCAGCGATCGTCTCGAAGAGCGGGACGATGTTGATATCACAGGCCCCTTCAGCGGTTATCAATCCCGCCTCCTTCAGCAGGACGGCAATACTGAGAAGGTCGGAAACACCGCGCGTATTCGATACTATCGCAGTAACTATGGATTGGCAGCCATAAGTTTCCTGAGTTGATTTTGCTGCCTGCAGGATCTCCAATTCCCTCGCCGTCTCGTCGCTGTATTTCCAAAACGGTCGCGTGAGCGGTCGAAACGCTACCAATTCTTTGCTTAGGAGCTTGATCCGTTCCTTCTCCGACAAGGCAGTGAAATCGAGGTTCGGCTCAGCTGTTTTGATAAGTTCTGCGATTGTCCGTTCGTGGACGTCCGAATTCTGCCGCATATCAAGGCTGGCCAAATGAAATCCGAAGCAGTCAATAGAGCGTCGGAGTCTTTGCAGTCGGCCTGCGGCTAATTTTGCAGCGCCATTTGCGGTCAATGACGCATCGACTACATCCAGATGCTCCACCAGTTCCGCGGGAGTGGAATAGGAATCCACCGTTCTCAGCTGAGCAGCCTCGGAATCGAACCCATTGAGCCGGTTGCGTGTGGCGGTGAGGCTCTCAAAAATGTAGGCAACGGCGCGACGGTAGGGTTCGATCTTGCGATGCTCTGAACGGTCTGGCGAACGCGCAGCAAGTGCATCAAGCTCGGGAGAAACACTTACAAGAACAGAGGATAGCGATAATTCATGTTCGAGCTGGCGAAGCTCGGTGAGGTAAAACTGTAAAACGTGCGCGCTCTGCAAGCACGCAGTCTGCTCGAGAACTTCTGCCGTCACCGCTGGATTGCCATCTCTATCGCCGCCAATCCAGCTGCCAATTCTAAGGAAGGTGTTGAGCCCAATCGATTCTGTCTTATGTGCGTATCGATTGAGCGCCCTGAAGATCTTTTGATGGAGCCATGGAACCTCGCGGAAAAACGTATGATCAAAGAAAGTCAACCCATTGTTGACCTCATCAATGACGCTCAATCGCGTCCGACGCAATAGGTTCGTTTGCCAAAGAACAAGTATGGCCCTGTTCAATTGACCGTCAATTTCTTCTATCTCGTCTGGCGTGCAATCTTCGCGACTTCTCCGATCAAGTAGATCGGCGATCGCAATTTCACGACGCATAGATGTTTGTCTTCGCACCTCTGTCGGGTGGGCAGTCAATACCGGCCGGATATCCGCATTCCCAAAAAAAGCTTCTAAGTCCTGAAGTGGCAAATCAACGGCCTTGGCCTGCTCGAAAGCATATTCGATTGAACCTGGGCGTGGCGGCGAGCCGGCAATGGCGTGGCTGCGCGTACGTCGAACATGGTGCTCGTCTTCGGCTATGTTTGCAAGGTGAGAAAAATAACTGAACGCCCTGACCACTTGGACCGTGAGTTCTGGTGACAGATCGGCCATGATCGCTTCGAGTTCTTGGCGCGTGACGTCGTCATCGCCACGATGAAATGCGACGGAAAGTTGCCGAATTGTTTCTATTATGGTGAAAGCGTGCTCACCTTCTTGTTCACGAACTGTCTCGCCCAACAGTCGACCGAGCAATCTGATGTCTGCGCGAAGTGGTTCATCTTTATCGGCCATTCTAGTGGCATTTGGAGATGTCAGTTGTGGGTCAATCGCCATTGGGGGTGCAATCCGTTTTTTTGTTTCGGAGGGGGCTTGGTACAACTGAGAGTGTTCTATCTGAGTGCGGTACTCACCGTGTTTGCGATTGCAGCCGCATGGAACTCGCCTCACGAAGCGACACAGATTGATGGATGATATCAGTGAGATCTCTGGGAAAACGCAAAGCCGGCACCTGGGCTGCCGAGTGCCACCTTTCAGACGTGAGTTGATTGCGATCGAGAAGGATTGCGTCTCTACCCTCCAATATCACCTGATGGTTCAGTTGATAGACTGTCGACCTGCAAACGAATGCACCCACTGTAACAAGAATTGAGGCGTGGCTTTGAAAAGCAGACCTGCTCGTTGGGCTCAATTAATCGCTCCGGCTGTTCGAGGATGTTGGCCTTGCCCATCGAAACTGGGAGGCGCAGATTCAACTGACACCTTGCGCCTCATTGAAACATATGTTTCTGTGCTGTCAATCTTGTATCGTTCGATACGCTTGCAAGATGCACAGTGACAACAAGTTCGGTCAAGACGATTCCTGCGGTGGGGAAATCCGCTGTCGGCAAAAGAGATACGGTCTGGGACGAGCCGGTATCAACCCGTCTCAAAAGAGATTCGACGATGAGAAACTCGGCTGTCGAACTCGCCGCGAGGGTCGCGTTTCTTGCGGAGTAGGGCGCCTTGTCGCCAGGTCTTGTTTCTGGACAGCCCGTTGCTCACGGCTGCTCAATACGTTCGTCTTCGGTCGTAGGAGTACATTGTGTCTGTTGCAACATGAAGAGCACCGGGGCGGTGAATTCTGGATCGGTGATGTCTGGGCTGATGCAGTCCGACTTGGTAAATAATGGTCCGGTGCCAACTGGTCCGGTGCCAACTGGGCCGGTGACCGCGGGATGGGTAGCGCAAGACTTGCTGCTCAATCGGAAATGGAATGTAAGTAGGAAAGGGAAGAAAACCATGAGAATGATGGCAAGGCTCCTAACAACAACTGTCGCCCTCAGTGCGGCAACGTCGGCGTTTGGGGCTCAATGCACGAACGATGTCTGGAATAAGGTGATGGCCCGCGGCAAGATCACAGTCGGTGTAAAGGCCGACTATAAGCCTTGGGGTTTTCGGGATCCCAGTGGTAAAATAGTAGGCATGGAAATCGATATCGCCCAGATTGCCGCCGATGCAATGGGGGTTGAACTGGAGACGGTGGCGGTCCAGTCATCGAACCGTATGCAGTTCCTTGAGCAGGGCAAAGTCGACATGTTCATCGCGACGATGTCAGACCGTCCTGATCGCCGAAAAATCGTAGGCATTACGCAACCAAACTACTATACTTCCGGCACCAATATTATGGCGCCGAAGGCGCTCAAGTTTAAGACTTGGGAGGACCTGCGAGGAAAACCTGTTTGCGGCAAGCAGGGCGCCTTCTACAATAAAATTGTCACAGAACGATATGGCGTAAAAGTTGTGGCGTTCACTGGCAACGCAGAGGCCAAGCAGGCGCTTAGGGACAAGAAATGTGTGGCCTGGGTCTACGATGATTCGTCTATCGGATCGGATTTGGCGTCGGGCAACTTTGACGATTTCGAAATGCCATTGAAGTCAGAGGATGATAATCCTTGGGCGCTGGCTGTTCCGCTGGCCGAGAAAGACTGCATTTTCGGAAATTTCATGTCAGGTCTGACATTCAACTTGCTCCAATCCGGAAAGCTCATTGAGCTTGAGGAAAAATGGGGTATCCAGCCGACCCAATTCCTCTCAGATAAAGCCAAGCAGTATGGCGACTGGCTTGCGAATAAAAAGTAATTGGAATAACCAACTTGTCTTGGCGGCGCCAGAGGTGCGCCGCCAGCGCTTAATGCATGTGTCAGCGGAGGAGAAATGATAGAAGTGTTTGCCGATTTTTTTCGGCAAGTCGCAGAGGATTATCCGCGCTGGAATTTCATTTTTTTTCATGATTCGCGTCAGTGGGACCGTATCGTTAGTGGGCTTTACTACACCATTGTTCTCTCTATCGCTTGCGTCGCATTTTCAGTAATAATCGGAGTTGTCGGCGCGTGGCTGCAGGGATCATCGAACGCACTTTTACGTGGTTTCGTTCAGGCCTACATTCAATTTTTCCGCAATACGCCGCCTTTTGTTCAACTGCTTTTCTTTTATTTTGCGTTGGGGCAATTCACTCCAACGGTAGCTGGGGCCGACGGATGGACTGAGATCCCTTTAATTTCAAATGTCGGTTGGGCCATCATCTCGCTGTCTTTTTTTGCAGGGGCTTTCAATGTTGAGATTTTCCGCGCAGGTATCGAAGCTGTTCCTGAATCCACCAGGGAGGCGGCATCCTCACTCGGCTTCACCCGTCTGCAATCCTACACCGAAGTTGTCTTGCCGTTGGCCTTCCGGGTGTCCCTGCCAGCCCTGAACAATAATTTAGTCAACCTGGTGAAGACGACAACCCAGGCCATCGGAATTGCAGTACCAGAGTTGTTGTACGAGTGCGTCGGCATTTGGAATGACTACCCCAGTGCACAGTATCCGACAATGTTGCTTCTTTTCGTGTCGTACATTGGGCTTGTCGGGATCTTGGTTCTCGGTATGAACCGCTGGGAGCGAGCAATGCGGATTCCGGGATATGGAGGTTGAGGATGCGGACACAATCGATTCCTGGAGTAAGCTCTCCTGCGTCGACTGATCTTCCGGTCCTTCGCGCGTTCGACCCCAAGGGGGCGACGGACGCAGACCCTGTCGGCTTCAGTCGCTGGCTGGCCTCCAGCTCGCCATGGCCATTGTTCTCCTTGACTTTGCTTGCTCTTCTTTGGCCCGCGATCGCTTCAGCTCAATCGAAGTTCACATATGTTGATGCTTTTTCTGCGTTGTGGAAGTGGCTGCCATTCCTGGTCACGCAGGGCTTTCTTTTCAATGTAATTATTTCCCTAACAACGATGCTGATTGGAACGGCCGCTGGCGTATTTTTGGGCTTGGCTCAGATTTCGCCCTTGGCTTGGTTGCGCATGCCCGCAAAGTTTTTGACGCAAGCCTTCCGCAACTCACCTTGGCTCGTTCTGCTGTTCATCGTTCTTCTGGCGTTGCCATTCGAGATTGTTGTCGGCGGTGTGATCATTAGAATTCCCGATTGGATGAAGGCGGTGTTTGGGCTGTCATTGCCGATTATGGCAAACATTTCCGAGGTCGTCCGAGGTGCAATCCAGTCCGTGCCCACGGGGCAATGGGAGGCGGCCGATTCGTTAGCCTATTCGCGCAGCCAGACGCTTTGGCAAATCATTTTACCCCAATGCTTCAAGCGCATGATTCCGCCTTGGATGAATTGGTACGCGATCCTGACAATGGCGACGCCGCTGTGTTCGCTCCTCGGCGTTGAGGAACTGATTACGCTTAGCCGCCAGGCCATCGAAGCAGAGGATAACCACCCTGAGCTGCTGGTTCCGTTCTACTCGTTCGCTCTGATACTTTTCTTCGCGTATTGCTATCCAATTGCGCGATGGACGATGGCACTTGAGCGGCGATTTACCGTTAAACTGTAAGGTGCGCTAAGCCTTAAAACGGCCTGAACACAAGAGCTTCATTCACCCCAGTAGGGATGCGTCGGCGATGAAAACAACAAACTGGACCTCCGATCAACCGATCGTGTCACTCAAAGATGTTCACAAGTCTTTTGGCGAATTGGAGGTTCTCAAGGGTGTATCGATCGATGTTATGAAGGGAGAAGTCATTTGCGTTATTGGTCCGTCAGGCTCAGGTAAATCGACACTCATTCGATGTATCAATGCACTCAATGACATTCAGAAGGGTTCGATCACTGTCGAGGGTCAGGAGGTGCATGATGCCAATCTGGACAAACTTGAACTGCGCAGAAAAGTAGGGATGGTATTTCAACAGTATAACCTTTTTCCCCACAAGACCGCGCTTGAGAATGTAATGATGGCGCCAATCAAAGTCTTGAAGGAACCTCGGGCTGAGGTCGAAGAGCGCGCTAGAGGACTGATTAGAAAGGTCAGGTTGGAGGGAAAAGAAAATAACTATCCAGGAGAACTGTCCGGCGGCCAGCAACAGCGCGTCGCGATTGCTCGATCGCTTGCGATGCGCCCGGACGTCATGTTGTTTGATGAAGTTACAGCCGCACTCGATCCGGAAACCGTAAAAGAAGTTCTGGTGACTATCAAAGATCTTGCCGAAGAAGGAATGACCTGCATTCTGGTCACGCACGAGATGGGATTCGCGCGAGAGGTCGCCGACCACATCTATTTTACGGACCGCGGCGTGATTGTCGAACACGGCCCACCAGCCACGTTTTTTGACAATGCCAAAGATCCGAGGACAAAAGAGTTCCTAAGTCAAATCCTGTGACTGCTGGACAAACCAACTCGAACGCGCGGTCGTGAAATCCAATCGAGGTCGGGCACGTTTGCATGGTTACAAAATGTTAGTTGCACCGAGGGCAGTCCGTGAGTACTCGCCACAGCAGGCTGAATTGTCAGAGATCTTGAAGGATCGCGTGTTATTTGAGTTTGCGGATGAATTGAAATTGGCGAAACGCGTTAAACTGCGTTTGCAGATATTCATCAGCCAAGCATTGAGGCGACGAGTTGTTTCTTCGCGCGGATTTCTGGATTGTCAGGATCGAGCTGTTGAGCGCGCGCGAAGTAAGAATGAGCTTCGACCAATGCACTTTGTTTCAGAAAGCAAGTGGCAATAAGACTGAGCGGAAGCGACGTGAACAACAATCGATCGTAGCCGAT
>JBPCWA010000152.1:0-3023 GCA_051009975.1 Hyphomicrobiaceae bacterium | reverse complement strand
GCATGCTTCTTCGAATTGCATGTCGAGCAAGGCCCGGTACTTGAGGAGGCCGGACTGACGATAGGTGCTGTAACCGGCGTGCAGGGCATCTCCTGGACTGAATTTAGAATTACAGGCGTATCCAACCATGCCGGCACGACTCCCATGAGATTGCGTCATGATGCCGGCTACGTCGCCGCTGCAATTGCAGTGAAGGCACGTGAAATCGCGACCAAGATTGGCCGCAGCCAGGTCGCGACTGTCGGTGTCAATGAGCTGCAACCCAACCTCGTCAATGTCATTGCCGACCAAGCGTTGGTAACCGTTGATCTGCGCAATACGGACGAGGATTCCCTGCAGGAGAGTGAGACGCAAGTGACTGAGTTCGTCAACGAACTGACAGCTAGGGAAGGCGTTAAAGTTGAGACCCGCAAGCTCGCGCGTTTCGCTCCGGTGGCTTTTGATGAGCAGATGATCAGCTTAGTTGAGAGCAAGGCAAAAATGCTCGGCCACAGCGTTCAACGTCTACCCTCGGGGGCCGGTCATGACGCGCAAATGTTTGCACCCAACTGTCCGACGGCAATGATTTTTGTGCCGTCAAAAGGTGGTATCAGTCACAACATTCGCGAACACACTGAGCCTGATCATATTGAAGCGGGCGCAAATGTGTTGCTGCATTCAGTTCTCACCCGAGCCAGCTAACCGGAGCCATACGCCAGAACGAGGCAGCCTACTGTTGTCGCAGCCCAATTGGCACCGATTGCCAAGGAAGAGTTGCGCAGATACGTATGTGCGAAGTGGATCGCGTGCTCAATTGCCTCCGAGAGGCGGCTGAGGAAGCTGCCCTGCCGAAGCAGTATCGCCTGATCACGGAGATCAAAGGCGCCATCGTTAGCAAGAAGTGTCCCATTCCATCCCTCACCGGAGATGCATCGCTATGCCTTTCGGACTTGAACGCGAAATCATCAACCAGGAAGTCTACGAACGTACGCTCAAGCATATGGGTGAAGCCGGCGTCCGGCTGCCGCGCATATCGGCGCTTGCCGATCCGGCGAATGACCGCGATGCACCGGGCAATCTCGGGGGTATCGATCCGGCTACACCCGATGCGAATAATCTGTTCCGTGTGCACTGGTACAACAGTGATGATCGTCGTGAGTTGGCGAATGTTCCGGCCCATCTCGTGTTGCCAAGCGAGTTAACAGGTGTCGAAGCCAAGATCATCGTTGCCATCGGCAACCGCTTCCCCATGATCCGCGCCCACAAGGTGCTCGCGGCCTATGGCTGCCTCGTGCCACGCTTGATTACCGGCCAGTTCGATCCGTCGAAACATCGCGCAGTTTGGCCATCGACAGGCAACTACTGTCGCGGCGGCGTTGCGATCTCACGAATTCTCGGCTGCCGCAGTGTTGCTGTCTTGCCGGAAGGTATGAGCCAGGAACGATTCCGCTGGCTGGAAGACTGGGTCACGGACCCTGCCGATATCATCCGCACTCCCGGTACCGAGAGCAACGTCAAAGAAATCTACGATGCCTGCAATGTGCTGGCGAAGGATCCAGAAAACGTCATCCTCAACCAGTTCAACGAATTCGGCAACTACATCATCCACCGCGCCGTCACCGGTCCCGCACTGGAAAGCGCCTTTCTTAACGTCAAGGGTGATGGCCTACTCAGGGCCCGTGCGTTCATCTCGGCATCTGGTTCTGCGGGCACGCTTGCTGCGGGTGACTACCTAAAAAAAGCGCTCGGCACACAGATCGGAGTCGTCGAAGCGCTTGAATGCCCGACACTGCTCTACAACGGCTATGGTGACCACAACATCCAGGGCATTGGAGACAAGCACGTACCTTTCATTCACAACGTACTCAACTCCGATTTCGTCATTGGCGTTTCCGACAAGGCGTCCGATGCGATCAGTGTCTTGTTCAACACGAGCCCCGGTCGCGCCTATTTGGCCGATAGAACCGGCCTCGGCCAAGACGCGCTCGGAGCGCTTGCTGATCTTGGCCTTTCCTCGGTCGCCAACATTCTTGGTGCGATCAAGGTCGCGAAATATCTTGATCTTGGCGCTGATGATGCGTTGTTGACGATAGCGACGGACGGTGCAGAAATGTACAGCACCGAACATGAGAAGTGCTCTCGCGAAACCTTTTTGGGCAACTTCGACACCCATTCGGCTGCCGAGGTCTTTGGGCGCTATCTGCTCGGCGCAGCAACAGATCACACACTCGAAATGAAGCGCCATGATCGCGAGCGCATCTTCAATCTTGGCTACTATACCTGGGTCGAGCAGCAAGACGTTTCCGTCGAGGATTTCAATATTCGCCGAGATCCGACCTTCTGGGACGGCCTGATGGATCTAGTGCCGATCTGGGACCGGATGATCGACAAGTTCAACGAGCGCGCCGGCGGCTAGAGCACGTTCAAAATTAGCTGAATCAGTCGGCCCCGGATGCGCCGACAGCTTGTCACGTACCGTTTCTGGTTTTGGAGCAGTCTGACGGCCAATTGCAGATCGAGCTCCACGTGGCACGCGCAAACCAGATTCACAGCTGTATTCAAGGAGACGGCGTCAAAGCCCTGCTAATTTGTCAAGGCCCCGATGCATACGTCAGTCCCGATTGGCTTGGTCTGCCTGACCAGGTACCGACTTGGACCTATACCGTGGTTCACGTCACCGGTTCTGTAATGCATTCAAGATTGCTTTGACCGATACAGTGCCGGACGCGTTAGAACCATTCATCTGGTTGACGACGCCGATCTGCGGTTTGCTCGATCGGCAACCTTCGTCGTGACAATGAAGGATGGTTTGTTGCGGGTCAGTTCTAGCAAGACTGGCGCCTGAATAGACGCGGAAGCAAAAGTATGGAGGCGGTAATGGCAGGGAAGCTCGTAATTGCGGGCGCCAGCAGGCTTGTTGGCGCAAATGTCCTTAATGCGGCGCTGGAGCGGGGCTACAAGGTTACGGGCGTAATGCGAAATCCGTCGTGCGCGGCGCCGCATCTGAATGCCCTTCCTGGTGCGGAAGAGAGACTTGAGCTCAT
>JBPCWA010000151.1:0-12671 GCA_051009975.1 Hyphomicrobiaceae bacterium | reverse complement strand
CTCAACGGCAGCGTAGCGGTAACTTTTTGCAGAAAGAGGGCGGCCGTCTTCTCGTGAACCGTCGCCCAAACGATGAGATGAAAATGATCCTGCGACACTAGAGTTGGCAAAAGCTATTGTTGCCAGGTAACATTCCCAACTATCTCCGGCTTGGGGTTGGGCGAATACATGCTAAAGGTTAACCTGATCGGCTTAATGTAACTCAACCTGCTCTCCCGATGGGGCGTCCTGACGAAGGCCTACAGAGCCACTGCCGCGCTGATAAACGAGGAGCAGGACCGTCAGTGCGGTCAAAAACCAAAAAACAAGCAAATGCCACTGCGAACAAAAATGGACCAGTCTCCTTTGCTGAGCAGGAGAGATTGCCGGAACTTGTCTTCCCGCAAGGGGCTGAGGATGAATGCAATAAGAAATGGCGCCGCTGGAATACCAATACGCAACATTATGAATCCGAGGACACCCATTGCAAACATAAACAAGACATCAAAAATGGTGTTGTTGATCGCGTAGGCACCGAAGATACAGCGCTGTTCGGGTGGTGCCAACAGACGGCAAAGGCCTTGCGCAGTGAGAGGCGCTCCCGTCTGACAGAACGCGCTGGCGTGCAGAGATTAATCATGACGTCAAGGTCCCTCTACGACAAGCATGGGCTACACCGATCGATCTTCCTTACAACGGGCCAATGGAGGAGTTTGCGCGCAAAAGGACGCGTAACGATTACACGCTGATGCGACTGTGCCAAACGGGCATTCGGCGCGTTCGCGTGCCCTTGGCAAATTTCCTTAATCCGGTAATTCGTGCGAATGTGGCGCGCTATCACAGTGTTGGCATTCGCTTTTGCTTCTTTTGCGTCGGCGTGCCAGATGACGAAACTATTTCCGCAATCCACAATGATCGCGACCTAGTGACTGCACTTGAATTTATTAGCAGCTGTGATGATCTCTCAGACATTGATGAAGAATTTGGCGAGATGACAGGACTGGCCGGAATGCCAATTAGGACTGGCAAATCGCAATCGTCAAAGGATGAACCGGGACAAGGAAGGCGGTTTGCCAATCCGATTGAGGAGCGTTTCAAAGAGTTAAACATGTTTGCCGAAGAAGTGGAAGGCGTGAGATGGGAAGCAACACTCGGGTTGATTCTTGCGTGCGCAATTAGTGTGCGGGCCCTTTGGTAGGTTTGCCTGATGAATT
This sequence comes from Hyphomicrobiaceae bacterium, assembly GCA_051009975.1. Taxonomy (GTDB): domain Bacteria; phylum Pseudomonadota; class Alphaproteobacteria; order Rhizobiales; family Hyphomicrobiaceae; genus Tectiglobus. Next base: position 11,478 of record JBPCWA010000151.1, on the reverse strand, counting down.
CTGCATCTGCAGACCAAACATTCGGCAGGTATTGGGCTGAGGCCGTGCTGACTCTGGGTTGCGTCGATCACAATTCGATGGCATCGAGCGAGCACCGGTCAATACATCGTAAACGAGACGTGTGGGCAACCCGAGTGGGGGTAAACCGACGGAGCGCTCCCATGCCGCTATTGCAAAGCGCGTCTTTCGGCCGAATAGGCCGTCGATCTTGCCATCTAGTAGACGTTTTTTCTTCAGCTCAGCCTGGATCTGTTTGAGTTGATCTCGATCTGTGATCCGAGGGTGAGTCAGAAAATGCGGAATTGCATGCTCGAACTGTCGGACCAATGCCGCCCGACCGATGACGAATGCTGTTTTTGAGGTCCGAGGGCGAAATGATACATGTCCGGACTGCACGGCTACAACAACGAGCTCGTCATCGTCGTTCCGGAGAAAGATTGGAGATCCAGAGGTGCCAGGAATGCCGTCGCAGGTATGGGCAGCAAATCCAGGCTCCATCAAAAAAGCCATATGTGGAAAATGGCAATCACCCGAATAGGTCCATCGTCTGCCAGATGACCGCGCAGTAAACCTCTCAGCAGAGATGATCGCTGCTTTCCGGTTGCCGGGGGAGGTTCTGGACCTCAGTTCGAGGGCGCCCTGCAACTTGATTGTTACGGGACAGACATTCTTCTGCAATCGGATAATAGCCCAATCGCTTTCGAGGCGGTCCTGAGTTTCTTGCACACCAACTCGATTTTGCAATTGGGGCGTTTTTAGTCCGTAGGCGACATTCAAACGGCGCGATGCAGCGGTTTTGCCCTTGGTTGTTGCAGTGCGAAGCAGGCGTTTGTGATCGATTGTAAATCGATACCTTAGAGACGAAGCATGCCAACGTTCACCGCTGGATTGGACACAATGTTGAGAGGTAGCAATCGCGTTTGGTGCAATGCAGAAGGCTGTGCAAGAAATGCGACCGACGGCCAAGGAACCGATACCAGGGAGAAACTCTCGGAAATCTTTGGGGGTTCGTGAGGTTCGATCGTTCTTGCCGATGATGCCACTCGGCCCTTTTGCGTTTCGCACTGCACCAACAAGTGCGCCCCCTCGAAAAATGCCATTATATTGGCTTTTGGTACGCCAGATAATGGCCCCGGCACCATCGCGTCTATTCTGGCTCCAAGCACCATCGTATCGGTCTCCATTTGCCCAAACAAAGAGGCCCTCTCCGGTGCGATTTCCGTTCTCCCAATCTCCCTCATATTGGTCGCCATTGGCCCATCTAAAATTGCCGTGCCCATGCGGAACGTCGTGTTCGTACTCGCCTTGATACCGGATCCCTGCGGCCGTAGTGAAAACACCGTGTCCATGCCGATGTCCATCCCTGAATTGACCTTCATATCGCGCACCATCAGCAGAGACGAAGAACCCTTGACCGTGTTGCTTGTCGTCTAGGTATTGCCCCTCGTATCGATCGCCGTTCGCCCAGACAAACATACCCCGGCCAGATCTCTTTCCGTCTTTCCAGTTGCCCTTGTATCGATCACCATTCGCCCACACGTATGTACCGTGTCCGTGGTGATTGTTGTGTTCGAACCAACCGTCGTATCGATCACCATTTGCCCAGATAAAAGCACCTTGCCCATGTCGAAAGTTGTTCTGGTACTCGCCTTTGTACCGATTGTTTTTCCCACCGCCGATGGGAAAATGTTCGACGCCGCGACCATGCTTCTCGCCTTGCCAGTAATCGCCTATGTATCGATATCCAGACGGCTGCGAGTACTCTCCGTGGCCCTGTTTTCGGCCATCGCGCCATTTTCCAATGAATCTATTGCCGTTTGACCAGGTGAATTCGCCCTGGCCGTGGAATATGCCGTGTAAAAATTCACCGCTGTAACGGCTACCGTCGGCAAAGTCCTTATCGCCTCTGCCGTGAGGCGCGCCCTCTTGAAATTGCCCTTGGTATTTGCTTCCGTCTTGCCAGGTCAGAACCCCGTGGCCTGCGCGTTCCCCATCTTTCCAGTTCCCCTCGTAGCGGTTGCCATTTGTCCAAATCTGGACCCCGTGTCCGTGCCGCTTCCCGTCTTTGAATTCGCCCTCGTACCTATTGCCGCTGGTCCAGATGAGAGTTCCCCATCCTGAGCGCTGGCCGTCCTTCCAAGTGCCCGCATAGCGGTTGCCATTCGACCAAATGTAGACGCCGTTTCCGTGCCGCTTGCCATCTCGGAATTCACCTTCATAGCGATTGCCGTCGAGCCAGGTGTATACGCCATGACCATGTCTAGTTCCGTCTTTGAAGGAACCTTCGAAGTGATCGCCGCTGGGCCAAATGAATCGGCCATGGCCGGTGCGCTTACCGTCCCTGAAATCTCCCTCGTAACGTTCTCCGTTTGGCCAAGTAAAGACGCCACGACCTGAGCGCGAGCTAGCAACATTGGTCCCATCATGAGAGTCGTCGTTAGCCCTGAGAAAGAAACCCCGACCGCGCGGCTCGCCAGCTGTGACGTTTCTTTCATGTCGGCTGCCGCCAGGAAACGTGGTCGCGTCAGGTGTGGCGGTATGTGACTGTTCGACCGCCCGAGCCGAGACAAGGGGCAGTGCGGCAGTTATGAAGAGGACATGCTTAATCATCGCGGTGCGTAAAGGGCGAGCTGGGGCAAACGAGGGGCGTCTTTAGAGCAAACTTCGACGCTATGCTCTCAAAGAATGTTGTTCAAGATCAAGAAGTTTACACGTATCTTGCAATGAATTTTGGTGATGTGCGGCGTCGACGCAACGGTACTTTTGGTTTGTCCGTGTGTGGGCAAGACCAAATTGGTTTCAGCTTGCTGCGTCATGATACTCTATATCAGTTACACAGCTGGGTGAATGATGAGCGATCTCGACAGGTTTTCAAGACGGGAGATAGGTCCATTGCGTTTCCGCGCTTGGTGTCAATTCTACTGATGTGCATTTACTGCGCGCAATGCAGCTGTTGAGTCTGACCTTCTTTCCATACCCATTCCGAAATGCTGCGCAGGAAGATTGGCAGTTTGCCGATGTATCGGACGCGTTCTGGCGTGTCGGGCGAGTTCTGGAGTGCGAGCAAAGCAAATCTGTTTTAGTGATGTCAGGCGCGAGATCTCTCGTGAGTGCGAAACCGCGATGGATCCGTAGTCATGTCCTGATCATTGCGCTTAGCGTGTGGAGTTAGTGCTGTGACTGTGCGTATGCAAGGGAGGAGAATTACATGTATCACAGCGGAATGCGTGAATTGCAGAACCGTTATGGTGACCAAAAGGTTGCTGACGCTCTTGAAAAGCATCGAAAGCATTTAGAGTTCACCCAGGTAGATCGTGAGTTCATTGAAAGCCTTCCATTTTTCTTTTTGGCGACGAGCTGGCGTGACGCAGTAGACTGCTCCATGAAGAGTGGACATCCCGGTTTCCTCCGAGTCGTTGGTGCCAACCAGGTTGAGTGGCCGGATTATGATGGAAACCGAATGTATCGTAGCCTTGGAAACATTGTACGGAACCCGTCCGTTGGTCTATTGTTCGTTCAATTCGACGGAGAAAGCACGCGCATCCGCATGACGGGAAAGGCTCAGATCGTCGAGGATCCGAGTGCGTTTGAGGATCTACCCGGCGCGAAACGGCTTATTCGTGTAACTGCTGACTACATCTACTACAACTGCCCGCGAAGTGTGCCGCAGATGGAGATGGTCAAGCATTCGCCATATCTGCCTCGAGAAGGTTACACGCCTCCGCAACCGGAATGGAAGAGTCGTGATTACATTCGAGATATTATCGATGAGTAGAAATGTGCGAGACTATTGATTGCTGTTTTTCAGAGAATGTTGGGAGTAGTTGGTGCGGTTCAATGAGCGCCAATACGAAGAGCAGAGCCGAAAGTGTTGCGCTTTAACCTTTTCAGTTGTTCGACGACTTCACTTGCCGACTTCCTCCCCCATTTTGTATATTCGCAAAGCCGCATCTAAAGAAACGAATCTTGAGCACGAGTTTTGGCATGCCATTCCACCAACGCATTCGACCCTTCAATACGAAGGAGACCTATCCAGACCAGAATCTTGACAACGATCTTTGCCAGGCGGTCAAAGCACGCGGCACAATGGTGTTCCTTCGCGGTCAGGTGGCTCAAGACTTGGAGACAAGCCAGTCCCTACATATTGGTGATCCAGGCCGTCAAACGGCAGTGGCCATGGGAAATGTCAAGTTGTTGTTGGAGGAGGCTGGTGCTGCGATGGACCATGTTTGTCGTATTGTCGTGTACTTGACAGATATAAGTTATCGCGATGCGGTCTCTCAGGAGATGGGCAGGTGGTTGAAGGGCGTTTACCCAGTTTCGACCGGCCTCGTCGTATCTGCGTTGGCCAGGTCGGAGTGGCTTGTCGAGATTGAAGTTACCGCTGTTATTCCGGAGGATGCCGACCGACCACAATTGTGAGCGCCTGCTGCGAGAAATGGGGCAGAAGATATAGATGTAGCGGAAAAATTGGTAGAGGCGCGACAGACGTAACGGATGGCCAAGCGCCAAAGACGGAAGTGACTGAAGGCAAAACGGTAAATGAGGACGGGATAAATGACGTTTTCCTTGGTCGCTCGCTGCGCGCGCACTGGTATGTTTGGCGTCGCTATCGCGACGTCGTCAATCTGTGTTGGCGCACGTTGTTCGCATGCACGGGCGGGCGTCGGAGCTGTCGCAACGCAAAACGTGACAGATCCACTGCTTGGGACATTGGTTCTCGATGAATTGGAAGCTGGCAGCAGTGCAGTCGAGGCTGTCGAGGCGGTGGTGCGTGTGCGTCCGCATATTGCGTACCGTCAACTGATTGCTGTGGACGACCATGGACATACGGCGCAGTTCACTGGCAGCAATACACTGGGTGAGCATGCCGTTCATCAGAGCGGCGATTGTGTCGCTGCGGGCAATTTGCTTGCCACACACGATGTGCCTTTTGCTATGACCGAGAGCTTTACCAGTTCTTGCAACCAACATCTGGGAGAGCGCTTGCTTGTAGGTCTTGAAGCAGGTCGTGTTGCCGGTGGAGAAGCCGGGCAGATCCATTCGGCAGCGTTGCTGGTGGTGTCAGAGCATCCCTTCCCGCTAGTCGATCTCCGCGTCGATTGGGACGGCGAAAATCCGATCGGAGAATTGCGGGAGCTATGGACGGCCTACGAACCACAAATGATCGACTATCTGATGCGAGCCACTGACCCTACATCAGCACCCAGTTATGGCGTAGACGGTGATCCATAGTTGCCACCAACTACATGTTTCTCATGGAAGATGATTTGCGGCCCGCAGCCTCGCATCTATTTGTTTTAAACCTTTAAGGTAGGTCGAGCGATTTGATCGTGTGAATTGCATGTGACAGGTGAATATGTAAGGTGAATAGGTGATACGAACCTAATAGGTGGGTGGAGTGTGTTCGAAGTAGTCTGTCGCGTCGAGAATTGTTGATGATGTTTGATTTCGGGACGGTAAGTTCATGAAGCTACCGGAGAACGGCCTGGTTGCCGTCGTGAAGCGCGACTGCCAGACTTGCGAGCTGACAGTGCCGGTTTTGTCGGAACTATCTGAAGCCGAATCACTTACAGTTTTTACACAAGACGATCCGATGTTCCCGGAAAGCGTACCCCATGAATATGACGCGACACTCGATATCTCCCACGACCTGAAGATCGAAGTGGTGCCAACTTTACTTCGGCGGGAGAAGGGTCGCGAAATCGCTCGCACTCACGGCTGGAATAAGGCCGAGTGGCGCGCACTCACCGGTCAGACAATGCTGGGGGAAGGGCTGCCGGATCTCCGACCAGGCTGCGGGGCGAAGAATATTGAACCAGGTATCATCGAAAGTTTATTGGTTCGCCGCGGCGAAACGGGCCTCCTGAGTCGACGGATTGAACTTGGCGCTCAGGAGGATGAGATCGAGGCATTGTTCGAGCGTGGCTGGTCCGACGGTTTGCCGCTCGTGCCGCCAACAGAGCTGCGGGTGCTGCGTATGCTTGCGGGAACTGCCCGAGAACCAAGGGAGGTCATCGGCAAGGTGCCGAGTGATTTGGCAGACTGCACTGTTGAGAAAGTGGCCATCAACGCCGTGATGGCGGGATGTAAGCCAGAATACCTGCCAGTGGTTATCGCAGCTGTAGAAGCTGTACTGGAAGAACCTTTTGCGATGCATGGTGTTCTTGCGACCACAATGTTTGTGGGGCCGGTCATCGTTGTGAACGGTCCGGTTCGGCGCGGGATCGGTATGAATGCGAAAGGCAACGCGTTGGGCCAAGGGTGCCGCGCGAATATGACCATTGGTCGTGCTCTGCAACTGGTGGTTCGGAATGTTGGGGGCGGCCGGCCGCAGGAGGTAGATCGCGCAACACTAGGAAATCCCGGTAAGCTCTCGTATTGCATTGCTGAGGACGAGGAGGGCTCTTGTTGGGAACCGCTTGCCACGGAGCGTGGTATTGCGAAAGGGAAGAACGCGGTCACTGTGTTTGCAGGTTATGGCCTGCAGGGAATTGTGGACCAAAAGTCACGCACGCCTGAAAGTCTTGCTCAGTCAATCGCCGCGTGTTTGAAAGCCTTTCAACATCCAAAACTCCTGCTTGGTGCCGATGCCTTAGTCGTTATCTGTCCTGAGCATGAACGCACTTTTCGTGAGGCAGGTTGGAGCAAGGCGCGGCTTTACGATGAACTTTACGATCGCACTCGATGCCTGTCAGACGATGTGATACCCGGAGTTGGTGGCATGGCGGAGGGAACAAGCGGTTTTGCATCGGGTGCGATGGCGCCCAAATTCCGAGACGGAGGCCTTCTGATCGTTCGCGCCGGTGGAGGCGCGGGCATGTTCAGCGGGATCATCGGTGGATGGTCTGCCAGTGGCGAAAAGGGCTCCTCAGCGGTGACGAAGGAGATTAAACCTTGACGATAATTCTAGACCCTACAGCTGAAATATCGGTCGCGTCTCGACCTCGGTTGGAGAGACACCAAAGCCTTGACGGTCTGAGGATCGGCCTATTGGATATTGCAAAGGCCAAGGGAGACATATTCCTAGATCAAGTTGAACAGCGTCTGACCGAGCGAGGGTTAGAGGTGAGGCGATACATCAAACCAACAAATACAAGGCCGGCACCGACGGAACTGAGCCAAAAGATTGCGGCCGAGGTGCACGTTGTTATCGAAGCGCTCAGCGATTGAGGCTCTTGCACGTCGTGCTGTACGCATGACATCGCAGATCTGGAGAGCCGCGGCATTCCGACGGTGGGCATCGCCACCACTGAATTTGAGCAGGCAGTCACGGCACAATCCCAGGCGCTTGGAACTGATCCAGCCTATGTGTTCGTGCCTCACCCTATCCAGGACCGGACCAACGATGAGCTGAGTGCTCTGGCAGACGACTATCTGGAAGAGATACTGAAAGAGTTAGTAGGTGCTCACACTCGAGGTTAGCTGCACCCGGGGCCAATCCACCTGGCTATGGAGACTTCTGTAAACTTTCAGTTGGGTCAATAGCGTGTAGATCGACGGAAAGACGCTACCCAACTGGCTCGGCTTCGAATGCGGCGTCGAAATGTTGATCGACGGCAGGGATCGACAGCATGGATGGCGGCGTCTGGTAACAATATAGAACCACGTGCGGGGCAAAGCCCTTGACCTATGAATTAGCTCGGCCGGAGCGCGCTCAATGACCAAGCGCTAGGAGAGGCGATAGCAGCTCTTGAGCTGGCTAGTCCAACAGCTGACTTGATGGTGTGTAGTCATAGTCCAACGTCTTGGCAACAGGCTCGCATGTGACCTTTCCCCAGGCGACATTTAGGCCGGCCTCAAGATGCGCGTTTTCCAACAATGCCTTGCGCCAGCCCTTGTTTGCTAACTGTAAAGTGAACGGCAAAGTTGCGTTGTTCAGCGCGTAAGTTGATGTCTTGGGAACGCCGCCGGGCATGTTGGCAACGCAGTAGTGAATGACGTCGTCCACTACGTAGGTCGGCTCATCGTGGGTCGTGGGGCGGGAGGTTTCAGTACAACCACCTTGATCGATTGCAACGTCGACAATAACCGAGCCGGGCTTCATCTTTTTGATATGGGAGCGTTTAATCAATTTTGGTGCTGACGCGCCTGGGATGAGAACTCCGCCGATAACAAGATCTGCTTGCTGGAGGTGATGATCTATCGCGTCAGCTGTCGAGTAAACAGTATTGAGTGGGCGATCAAACTGAGCCCACAGACGACGCAGCGCATCAACACTACTGTCGAGTACCCACACGTCTGCACCCATTCCAAGAGCAATATGAACTGCGTGCGTGCCGACTACGCCACCGCCGAGGACGACAACCTTGGCAGGATCTACACCAGGAACGCCTCCAAGCAATACGCCAAGCCCACCGTGCGCTTTTTCAAGGAAATATGCGCCCGCTTGGATCGACATGCGGCCTGCAACTTCCGACATCGGCGCCAAAAGCGGGAGGCCGCCAGATGGAGAGGTTACTGTTTCATAGGCAATACAAATTGCTCGGCTCTTGACGAGATCTGCTGTCTGCTCGGGGTCAGGTGCGAGATGAAGATAAGTGAAAAGGATTTGCCCCTCTTGCAACATGGCACGCTCACGGGCCTGTGGTTCCTTCACTTTTACGATCATCTCTGATCGCTCGAATATTTCGGCCGCATCTGCAGCAATCGTTGCGCCGGCGCGTTCATAGGCCGAGGCGTCCATTCCGATGCCTGCACCGGCATCTTTCTCAACCAAAACCTCATGACCGTTCGCGACGACCTCGCGAACCGCGGTTGGTGTCATTCCAACTCGATACTCTCGGACTTTGATTTCCTTAGGAACACCTATGCGCATATCGCGCCTCCCTTCGACAAACAAAATAGATAGCAGATCGGTGTCAACCGGAACCGCTGTGCGCTCGATCGCGGTAGACCGCACATCTTGCGCGGTCACAAAACACGTCTGGTCCTCGGCGGCGGGTGGCGCGTCGACTCTTGCCAATCTAGAAATTCATCGACGCCGTCAGGACAAAGTAACTTTCGTAATAGCAGTGTCGATCGCTGCAATAATTTCGTCAACATCCGACTTGCTACAGATGAGGGCTGGACTGAGGCACAAAGTATTGTTCAATCCATTTAGCGACCTGTTGGTGGCGCCAATAATAACCGCCGATCGAGACATACAATCAGCGACAATAGCTTGCACAACGCTTTCAGGAACGGGTTCTTTTGTCTGGCGGTCGGCCACTAGCTCCGCACCGCAAAAGAGACCTTTGCCCCTGACATCGCCAATTATCGTGTGCCTTGCCTGCAGTTCACTTAGTCTATCCAGGACGTAGTGGCCTATTTCCGAGCAGTTCTCAAGCAATCTCTCGTCTTCAAGTATGCGCATGTTCTCCAGGGCGGCAGCCGGCCCTCCGGCGCAGCCGCCAAACGTCGAAATGTCTCGAAAATAGCTCATGGGATTGTCGGGATCAGACTTGAACTCGTCGAATACCGACTCGGTCGTGACGGTGCAGGAAATAGCGGCGTAGCCCGATGCTACTCCCTTCGCCATCGTCACAATATCCGGCTTGATTCCGTAGTGCTGATAACCGAACCATTTACCTGTACGTCCCATGCCGCAGACGACTTCATCGATTATCAGTAAGACGTTATACGCCTGGCAAATTTCTTGGACGCGCTCCCAGTAGCCCTCTGGCGGCACAATGACCCCACCACCGGCTGTAACCGGTTCCAAAATCAGGCCGCCAATAGTATCTGCGCCTTCGCGGAGAATAATCTTCTCAATTTCGTTGGCGGCTCTTAGACCGTAGTCATCGACTTCTCCCCATTGGGACCGGTATTCCATGCAATGCGGTACTTCGACAAAGCCGGGAGTGAATGGGCCATAGTGGTCCTTTCGTTGCTCCTGACCGCACGAAGACAATGCGGTAATCGTTGTGCCGTGATAATCGCGATTTCGGTATAGAATTTTGTGCTTTCTACCACCGTATTTGTTGTGGGCAATCTGGCGGACGATCTTGTAGGCCTTTTCGTTGGCCTCCGATCCCGAATTGGAGTAGTAGACGCGGCTCATTCCGGGCATCTTTTCTATCAGTCGTTCAGCAAAGAGAGCCGCGGGTACGTTGCCTGCAGTTTGGGCGAAGAAATTGAGCTTCACAAGCTGTTCGCGCACTGCGTCGGCTATCGACTCGCGGCCGTAGCCAACGTTCACGGTCCAGACGCCTCCCGAAACCGCGTCGATGTGTTTGCGCCCAGTCGCGTTCCAAACGAGAAGTCCTTTACCTTCAACCATGACAACTGGATCAGCGGTCTCGAACTTCTTGTGTTGCGCCAAGTGATGCCAAACATTGGCACGATCGGCCTCAACGATTCGTTCAATGTCGTTTCGTCCTCGATGCAGCATGCCAAGCTTTCTCCATCTCCATGAAGTGGGTGACGTCACCAGTTTGTGGCTGCTCGTCGCAGAGAAGATCAAAACTCGTCGACCTTCCCTGCAACAATTTTAGCGATGTGAACGAGCAAGCCAGTCAGGCCGGCATCAGTCCTTCTGCCGACGAGCACATACTGGCATTGCCAAAAAGGTGTATCAATCTGACAAATTGCAAACTAGGTTGCATATTTATGCAACTTATGGGGAGAAGCACGCTGCCGAGGCGAACCAAGAAGATATTGCAAGCTGACATTCGATTGCTACGTGTATTCCAGACAATCGTGCAGTCAGGAGGAATAGCTGCTGCCGAACTGTCGCTCAATGTTGGTCGATCCACCATTAGCCGACAACTCAGTGATCTGGAGCTGCGGCTGGGTATGAAGCTTTGCGATCGAGGACCCGGCGGTTTCGCACTAACAGAGGAAGGCGCTCAAGTTTTCGACGCGGCCAACAGACTTCTCGTTTCTGTGGATGATTTCGCTGTAGAAGTTAATGAGCTCTGCAATAAATTGGTTGGCCGTTTGTTCGTCGGGTTGTTCGATATGACTCTGAGCAATCCGAAGGCCCAAGTCATATCCGCATTTCGGAAGTTCGATGCCATCGCTCCCGACGTTCGTTTGCGACTCCGCATGCTGGGGACCGATGCTACGGAAAAAGGCGTGTTGAACGGTGAGCTCCATGTCGGAATCGTACCTTCGCAGCGAAAGTCAGGAAGCTTGGACTACCATCAACTGTATTCAGAGCAGATGTATCTCTACTGTGGGGCAGCACATTCTTTTTTTCCTCGAAACGACAAAGCTATCTCACCACGAGAGATTAGGGCGGCGCGATACGCTGGCCTGGAATATCACTCACCGAACATGGTGGTCAGCCGACGGGAGCAATTGAACCGCCATGCCCTGGTCAATGACCAGGAAGCCCTGGCAATTCTCATTCGATCGGGCCGATACATTGGATTTCTACCAGAGCATTTTGCCCGTCCGTACGTTGAACGGGAGGTGCTTAGGCCGATTCGCTCCGACCGCTATCGGTACAACACTGAATTCTTCGCGATTGTCAAAAAAAATCCAAAACCAGCC
>JBPCWA010000150.1:0-5401 GCA_051009975.1 Hyphomicrobiaceae bacterium | reverse complement strand
GAGATTCCAAACAACGCATTTGCCACTGGCTCTTCGTTCGGTCGAAGCTGGGAGTGCGAGCGAGGATTTCGAGCGGTCGGCCGAGTTTGCGTGGCGGTCAATCCACCCCAAAATGCCCACCTCAATTACTCAGGCAGTGACTGGGAGTGTGATCGACCTTACCAAAGGCGGGATGACCAATGCATTGAGCCATGAGTCGCCGTGCAGACTGTCTCTCAAAAAAACGTGATCTCAGAATAGAAAGTCATGGAGAATGACGGACGACCGGTGGAGGCATGGCGCTACTGCGGCTCAGAGATTGGAAGTCATGCGACGCAAATAACTCGAAGAATTGAGTGCCAATGTAAGTAAAATGAAGGTTCAACAAGTTGCGCTATAGAATCGGACTCTTGCTGTGATCGCAGAGGGCGAGAAGAACATTGTAGATGACGAAGATGGGATGCTCGGCAGGCAGGCATTTGAGATGGATCGTCCCGGATCGATCCCGTCGAATAGCGATATTGGCGAAGGAGTTAAAAGCGCTGCAGAACATGGAAGCTCAAGACAGCGGCCCTAGCGTAAGCAACAATGCGTTGCTACGGCGATCGTTTGCTGCGAAGCAAACTAGGGCAGATCCGACGGGAAGATTGCGAATGACCTAGTTCGAGAATCTTATTTGCCGGGACCTGGCCGAAAAAGTTGCCCCAGTCGAAAGAATGGCAAGCTGCTTCATTTACGGAATGGTGTTAAGTTGCCCATGATGATCGTATGATGTGCACCTTAGTTCCAAGTCGTTGTGCACTACGTCTGGCACGCTCTAGCACAGTTGGTTGGTAGTATGGTCGACTCTATTTTGCTGAGCGCGGCGCGGGTCCGTACATTCGCTCATGATGCTCCGTTGACGAACGCTAGCGGTTTCTTTTTCTCGCACGATGACAGCCTGTTTCTTGTGACGAGCCGGCATGTATTGATCGACGATGCTAGCCAGCACTTCCCGGATCGTGTTGAGATTGATCTGCACGTCGATGATCGGAATCTCGCAAACGTATCGACGATCTCCGTACCACTCTATCTGAATGGAAAAAGCAACTGGAGGCAGGGGGAAGATGGATCAGGCTCGGTTGATATTGCAGCAATTGAGATTGATCAATCCGCATTGCCAATCAACTCTGAGTATTGCGCCTTTAGACCTGAGCATTTGGCTGCAAAATGCTCGTCGTCTTGTTCAATTGAGTTAGGTTCGCCAGTGCTTGTGGTCGGCTTCCCTCTTGGTTTTTATGATTCACTTCATCATTTACCCGTTGCGCGACAAGCGATCGTGGCCTCGTCGTTCGGTCTTCGGTTTCAGGGCAAGGGGTATTTCCTGACAGATGCGCGGACACATCAAGGCACAAGTGGTTCACCCGTGGTCATGCGCTTGAGCGAGATGGATCCTCGGGTTGGCGATTTGCCTTGGATGCTGCTCGGCGTCCATTCGGCCCGGTTGGATGTTAGAAACCGTGACTCAAGCTTGAACGAGGCCTTAGGATTAAATTGCACATGGTACGCGGACATATTGCTGACGCTGACATCGGGCGCTGTTCGCACAAGTTAATGGCAGACTGCGGTCCGGAATTAGTTCTTCTCGATCGGGGATTGGCTAACCGGGCCAATGACTGTGATCTTCGGAGCCTAGCGTCAGATTGTCGGTTGGATCTGGCAGATCCCTGAAACGAACGCAACTGGGAAGCAGACCAATTGTGTCAATCCTATATCATTCGCGAGACATGACATGCTTCAGCCATTGGAAATAGCGGACGTTCTTTCAGGTGATGAGTGCCGCCAAGCTATCGCCGAGGCAGTCGCTCATAAGAATGATGCAGCAGCCCTCATTGGCGGCGTGAAGGAGCTGACCACCAGACGTGCTCAGATTTATTGGCTCAACGAAGAGAAAAACTCATCGTGGATCTTCGACCGCTTACTGAAAACGATAGTGGAGGCCAATCGCCGTCATTTCGATTTCCAGATCGAGGAATTTTCTGAACGAATGCAGGTGTCACACTACAGTGCAGAACACAGCGGCTTCTTCGATTGGCATGTAGATGTTGGAGCTGGGCGGGTAGCGGCGCGACGCAAGCTCACCGTGGTTGTCCAACTCTCGGATGACAATGCCTACGAGGGGGGCAGCCTGGAATCAAATTCAAGCGGATTGATCACAAAAGCATCGAGACAAATCGGATCGGCACTCATACTTCCAAGCTTCGTTTTACATCGCGTGAGCCCGGTACTGTCCGGTGAGCGTTATTCGCTTACCCTCTGGTCACATGGCCCCGCGTTTCGTTAACTGATATGAATGCGGGCTACTCAGGAGGCAGCTGTAGTCGAAACCTCACAGATTCAATTTCGATCAGAAAGCATAGCCTCTTCCAACTAAAACCAAGGGCAAGAAGAGCCACTTCGTTAGATCGAGGAATTTGGAACGTCGGAACGGTCCGGTCTCATGAGAACTCATTGCAGGTCGCGGATGCCCCTTCTCACCGAGGGTGATCTGTCCGCGATGGATTTGAAGACCAACGCGAAGGCGGCCAGCGGCTCCGAGGAGGTCACGATCGAGTTGGACTTGCTTGGTTCTGTGCGTGCCTGTGCCGGATGTGTTCCGATTCCGCGGTGAAGGGCTCTATTACTGCTTCAACGACGATGAAGATATTGTCCGTGTTGGACAAGCCGATCGGAGCGATAACGTCGGACTTGAGGATGTCTGGGTTGTCAGGTTCGGTTTCTTGGCGCCACCAATCAGTCAATTGCATTGTCAATTGGTGCTTAGCGACCATATCTCAAGCAATGTGGTCGAATTGTTGAGAGAAAGCGGGCAGTAAACGGGCGCAGAATTCCCTGACATGGCGTCTGTGGATTCGCGTACTTCGATGGCCCAGGTGTTAAGCCAGTAATCCAGAATGGCCACCAGCAGATCCCGCAGATTCTCAAAATGATGTTAGAAGCTGCCCCGTATTATCTGCAGCTGATTGGCTAGTGCAACGCAGTTGAATATCTAGCACTTCTATGAATATTCTGAAGGTGGCTGCGACCAATGCGGCCGGTTTAATATTTCTTCTGAGACCAATTTGTTGCTAAGAGGCTATGCGTGATCGTCTCAAGTTGGGAGCAATTGCGCTCGTCAGCGTCGCGTTGGGTTAAGGTTAGCGGGTATCTGCCGATGCGGATGAAGCCCAAAAGGATTTGGTCGACACGCTTATAACGGCACACGAACTGAAGTGAATGATTTAAAGACCGCATCTCGCAGCACCAGTCGATGGCGCTACATCGTCACAAACCTGCGATGCAGAGCAAAAATGATAAAAGCAAACAATTGAGGTAGTGAGTATGCCAACCGTAAAAGAAGTGAGAGCACTTATTGATCAGACGCTTGACCGTTGGGAGGCCGCCGCAAGTGCGTTAGAGGCGAACGCTGAGGCATCATCAGCCGCGGCAGCAGAACGTGTCGAAGCGTTTAAAAGCAAAGCCGCTGAAGCATCTGAGAGCTTAAAGCAGGCAGTGGCTCAGTCACAGCAATTGCCGTCCGAAGCCCGCGAAAGTATTGCCACAAGTCTCGATCGTCTGAAAGTGCAATTGGCACTTGGCAAGGCCGAGGCCCACGATGCGATGGTCAATCAAAAACAACAGATCTCAGCGGCGACGCAGCGTGTGGAAGAGGAAATCGATAAAATCAATACCCAGATTGATAAAGGTATGGATCAGGCTGTCGCCCATTGGGTCAAGGCGGACCAGGTGCTAAAGCAGGAATTTGAGCTCGCCGAGTTGCGTTTCCAGAATCAGATGGAAAAGACGCAGCAACAATTTGAAGCCAACAAACAAGCATTCCTGGACCAGGCCAAGGAGTTCCGTGGTTTGGTCGAGACGCATGCTGCAAAGGCTCAGGAAAAGGGTTCTGAATTTGCGGACAAGATGCGGTCCTCATTTGAGCAGGCCGTTACTGCATTCCGCAATCTGTCGAAGTAGGGTATGTCGGCACTAGCCAGCCGACACCACCAAGTCAATACATTGGAGAATAGTTATGCAAAGGCTGATCGTTGCTGGTGGGCAAGCCGTAAAGGAAACATTCCAAAAGGTCAAAGACGCTGTCCCTGGATCTTCCTCAGACACGCAACAGAAACAGTGACAATATGAGAGGCAGAATGGCTCGATGGAGCTGCCAGTCAGGCGCGGCGGGTAGCAAACGCTCGAGCTGACAACCGATTAGCTGGCGCCAAAGTTTGACAATGAGAGGGTCCAAAATGAAACCTTCAATGTGGCTGACGGCCATTTTGATTGGGGTTAGTATAGGTCTTGGTGGAGTCTTGTTCGTCCCTGAGTCGGCACTACACCGGGCTAGGCAGATTGTGCATGACGCAGTTTCTGCACGCCCAGCAAAAGCACAGGAGTCCAAGGACAAAATCTCTCCAACCAATGTGAGTCACCGTCCGCGAGATACGTACTATCCAAACACCGAAGATCTTAAGCCAGATGAGATGCGGGTTGTCGCCTGCGGTACTGGCATGCCGACAACGAGAGCTGCTCAGGCGGCTGCTTGCTTCTTGGTGGAACTTGGCAACGGCGACAAGTTTCTTTTCGACATCGGATCAGGCTCGGCAGAACGGATATCCTCGCTACAGATCCCTTACAATTTTCTCGACAAGGTCTTCATCGGTCACCTTCACACCGACCACTTCGGTGGACTCCATGATCTTTTCATTGGGGGCGCTTTGATGGGACGGAACGTACCTTTGCGCGTTTGGGGACCTAGCGGTGCATCGGAAAGGCTCGGTACCAAACATGCCCTGGAAGGCATGCTGCAGATGCTGACTTGGGATCTTGCTGGACGCGCTGGCATCGTCGACTTCCGCGGTTACAAACTGGAGGTCACGGAGTTCGATTATAAGGGTGTAAATGCTGTCATTTATGAGGAGAATGGCGTCACCATTCGCTCTTTCCCGGCAGTTCATTCGATCGACGGTTCCGTCAGTTTCAGCCTCGAATGGAATGGCCTCAAGTTTATTTTCAGCTCTGACAGCTACCCGAACAAATGGTTCGTGGAGTATTCGAAGGATGCCGACCTGGTGATCCATGAGTGCTTCGTTGCAGTGCCAGATCTCGTGTCTAAGATGAAGTTTACGCCCGAGTCGGCTCTGCAGGTTGGAACTCAGATCCACACTGCGCCCGAAGCTTTTGGGAAGATAATGAGCGAGGTAAAACCACGCATGGCTGTGGCTTACCACTTCTTCAATGACTTCGACACTGCTACGTCAGTTTTTGAGCGTATTCGATCCACCTACGACGGTCCCCTTAGCCTAGCCAATGATTTCATGGTTTGGAACGTCACGAAGGACGACATCCGCGTACGTATGGCTGTGACAGAGGAGAACACATGGGCACCTCCATCTGCCGC
>JBPCWA010000149.1:0-3975 GCA_051009975.1 Hyphomicrobiaceae bacterium | reverse complement strand
TGCTCATCTCCCCGACACTCTTCAGATGTTAACGCCTACATTCAATCAGACGGCACCTGCCATTTGGAAACAAATTCCACCACGCATTCGCATGGCGAGTACGACATCACATAGTGGATTGGCTCCCTCCTTTTACAGGAGCAATTGAAGCCTCAATCCGCACGTGCAAATCAAGTCGGTGCCACTCGCGTCGATGAACCTCCAGGAACAGGAGTGCCGTAAAGTCCACCGTTCTTCAGTACCTTATCAGCTCCGCCGTGCCGCTCAATCAATGCTGCTTGGTCTGCTTTCGCACGCGCGTCGATAGCTTCAGGATTTATGATGGAACGCATCAGATTTTCTAATTCCTGAACCGTTTCGGAATACTCATCTAGTATCGCGAGGTTCGTTAATTCCTCAGGATCATCCTCCAAATCGAACAATTCGGGTGCATAGTAGGTGTAGTGGATATATTTGAAGCGGCCTTTGCGCAGCATATAGGCGGCAGAGACGGATGCCGCACCGTGGTATTCACTGAGCACGATACGCTCTGGATTATCGGGCCTATTGGCGACGTCCAAAAGTGACATTGAGTGCGCATTCGTATCGGACGGAAAGGCGACGCCGGTCGATTTGAGGACAGTGGGGAACAGGTCAAGCAACGACACTGGAGTTGCCACTGATTTGCCTTCAGGTATGTCAGGCCCGGCGATGATC
Source organism: Hyphomicrobiaceae bacterium (assembly GCA_051009975.1). Classification (GTDB taxonomy): domain Bacteria; phylum Pseudomonadota; class Alphaproteobacteria; order Rhizobiales; family Hyphomicrobiaceae; genus Tectiglobus. Next base: position 3,279 of record JBPCWA010000149.1, on the reverse strand, counting down.
AGCGGGATGCCGGCGGATTCCTCGTGCATTGTGGACTTGCCCCAGATGCCGCGAGCGCCGAGATTGTCCCCGTGATCAGAGAAAAAAATCACGCGCGTCGAATCACCCAACCCGGTGTCTGTGAGCGCCTTCAGAACTTTACCTATGTTCTCGTCGGTAAAGGTGCACAGGCCAAGATAACAAGCGATTGCCATTCTGCGGTGGTCATCATCTTTGAAATAGCGATCGAAAATGTTGGAATTTAAAAAAGCATTCCACCAAGGGTGCGATCCTTGATAGGCGGTATCGGCAGATTTTGGAAGCGGGATTTGGTCAAGTTGATATAGATCTAAATACTTCTGCGGGACGATCAGCGGGAAATGTGGTGCGATGAAAGAAACAAACAACACCCAGGGCGCATCTATCGGCCGGTCCGCGCGTTCGTTCAGCCAGGTTGCCGCTCTTGCGGCGATGTCTCGATCGTAGTCGATGTAAGGGGTCTTGCCCGGTCCCACGTTCTCTGCGTACTTGCGCGATTGCGTGCGTACGGGCAGGTCCGGGCGGATGGAACCCATGAGATCCCCGACGCCGTCGGCCAGGTGCATCGGGATGATCTGCTCATCGAAACCGGTGGGGTCCCTCTCATACCGGTAGTGCAGTTTTCCGACTGAAACCACTTGACGACCGGCAGCTTGCAGTTGATGTCCCCAGGACGGAATAGTTCCATCGTAAGCGGAGGCATTGTCCCAACAGCCTGTCTCATGGACAAAGCGTCCGGTTGCAATCGATCCTCGCGCGCTGACGCACAAGGGGGACGGTGTGTAGGCATTTGTGAAACGGGTGCCGCGCGCGGCCAAAGCATCAAGGTTAGGTGTATGGACCAGCGGATGATCGTAACAGCCAAGCATCTTTTTGCTGTGCTGGTCATCGACCAGGATCAAGAGGTTAGATGTTTCCATCGCTCAGAGTTCCTCCATGGCAGCTAAACTCTCAGGCCCACTGATCTGACGTTAGAAGGCGATTGCTTTCCAATCCAGCGGTCACCGCTTGCTTTCTATTTTGCTGGAATGATGGGCAGCAGCACGTGTGCCGGCTGGTCGGGCCCCATGTGGAGTGTCACCTCGCCGCCAAAGATTGTGGCGGGGCGATCCTTTGGGTGGTCGTGGCGGAACGGCCCAACGCCGGTAAATACCTTGCCGAGTTTTTCCAGGCCCTCGCCCTTTCCTCCCTGAAATTCGTAATCTTTGCCTCGTACCGAGAGCCCGATACGGTAACCCGCAGGCACGACAATGCAGGTCGGCCAGATCTCGACATCGAGTTCATAGACCTCGCCGGGCGCAAGTTTCTGCACTTCGTCATGGGTGTGGTATGGCCGGTAAGGTTCAGACAGCGCTTCGTCCAGCTTACGATGTGAGGCACGCAGCCAGCCTTGGGCAATCGGTGTATGGGGGTCGAGAGCGCCCATGAACGTGACTTCTTTGAAGTCCGGTGCAAACACCCTGAGAACCAAAAACAGGTCAGCGTCCTCGGTGGCCGATGACATCCAAAGCTTCGACGCTATGGGCCCGGTGATCTCGGTCGCCCAGTCCAACGGGTCGGAAATGAATGTGACGCCGGCGCCGAGGCCGGAGTAGGTAACGGCGCCCACCGTGGTCGGAGGCTTCTTGCTGAGCCGGCTACCATCGGGTTCAAGATAGAACTTGGTCCACTGAGTGCGCGCTAACGGCCACTCGCTTTCAGATCGCGGCGCAAACTTTTCACCGGGATGTCGCACCAGCAGCGCAACTTTCGGCTGCTCGTCCCAACCTGTCTTTTCGCCTTTCAGAAAATGACCAAAGAACCTTTTTTGGATGGCCACTCCGTAGTCAGTGTAGAATTCGGTCCAATGCTCGATGCCGTGGACTTCCAGCCATTTTTGGTCCGACGCCGCGCGCACGAATCCTTCGAAGTTGCCACGTGGATGAAGGCCCTGACCGCCCCAGTTGGCTGACGAAAGCATCGGCACGTTGATCTTCGACCAGTCCGGCATGCGCGAGGTCCAGAACTCATCGCTTGCCAGCGTATTCGCCAGACAATCGAGGTGAAACTCGTTGCGCTTAGCGCCTAGCTCTTCCTCGTTAAGCGTCTCCGGTCCTGCTACCCAGTTGCCGGTCATGCGACTGCGATACCCCTCCGTGCCCTTGCCGTTCTGCACGGAAATAACTTGCGAGGGATACCAAGCGTCAGGAAAGGTGCAGTAGATGCCGCCGTGATGGCTCATGTCGCGATAGTAGTCCGCAGCGCCTTCCCAGACACAAATGGCCGTCAGATGTGGCGGCTGCAATGCTGCGGTCTGCCATTGGTTCATGCCATAATAAGAAATACCATTGAGGCCGATCTTACCGTTGCACCAAGGCTGCATGGCGGCCCATTCGATGCAATCGTGGAAATCCTGCGCCTCGCGAGCTGACCAAAGATCCATGTGACCTTCGGAGCGACCCGCACCGCGCGAGTCGACGCGCACGACCGCATACCCGTCCGGCACCCATTTTTCAGGATCGACGACTTCCCAGTTCTGATACTTGTTTGTGGAGCCGTCGGTAACGTCCGGATGCTGTTCAACCATCCGCCGCCATTGATCTTTGTAACCGTCATCGAAGTGCAGCCATTTCCCATAGGGGCCGAGACTTAAGAGTGCGGGGTAGGCACCTTCTTCGATCGGCCGGTAGACATCAGCCCGCAGGACAATGCCATCGTTCATTTCGATTGGCACGTCCCAATCAATGCACATGCCGTCGCGGATATCACCCTCACCTTTGATCATAATACAACCCTGCCGAACAAGCACTCTGCGAGCGGCTATTGGATGACTACATCATAACAATTGCAAGGGATAAGTCCCTCGGGTGAAAACGAGCAGAAAGGCGATCAAGCGATGAGTGATAGATGCATCGCGCAACGCATCGTGCTTGGATGCTAGGGTAAGAAATTCGAAGGGGCGACTATGGATTTCATTCTTTAAGTCTGTCAGTCTGGACGGACGGGAAATTACAAAGATCAAAGTCGAGCGCATGGAAACTGGCTGAAACAGTCTATCGGCAAATAAAGTTCGTCCAAGCATTCAACTCTGAAGTAGAGCTTTCCAGCGGAGCCAAGAAATCATGAACGAGACAGCGGGTAAAACAATCAACAAAGGGGCAGTGAAAGCCAGCGCCGAAGGTGGCATCTTCAAACTAACCGAAATGGCAACCATGAAGGCCGGTGAGAGCTACTCATCTGCCGTCGGTCCCGTTGTCGAGGGCGAGCGCACGCAGGGAGGTT
>JBPCWA010000148.1:0-3232 GCA_051009975.1 Hyphomicrobiaceae bacterium | reverse complement strand
CCCCGGACGTCGGTTGTTGCACCTGCTTACGTCCGCTTCCAGGTGCAAAGCGGACGTCGATTGCTGCAGGTGCTCAGGTCTGCTTGTGACCCGGCTTTGCCGTTCAACCTCCGCTAAACTTCGCAATTCTCCATTGTCGCTATTGCAGTATCGCGGACGTTGGAACGCGTCGCTTTCGATCGCCAAAAGGCAGATACGACACATACCGCGTTGGCCCAGCCACACGGGCGCTTTGATCAAAAACCCGTCGTCCAACGCTAATGTGGGTGGCAAGATTTAGGCAAAGCTGCAACATGCTCTCGATCGCGTCTTCCGCTGAAGCAATTGCGTTGCCCGCGATACGCAAGAGATGAAACATCGATCCAACAGCAAGACGCGTTCAGGGCTAATTCAAGGCGCCGCGGGCAAGCTCGTAACACTGACCGATCCGAAGTGCGAGGTGGTCATTGAAGCGTCAGACAACGATCTGCAGCGACGTTGGCGACCATTCCGCGAGCCGCTTGCCAAGCTTAACAACCGGCTCCGCGATCATGCCGGAGAACAAATGAAGCACCGTATCGCAGCTCCCACGAATGGCAGCTGTAATGGCCGGGTGATTGTGTCCCAAAGTTCGCACATCTGGCCTGACGTGAAATCAAGCACTTCACGCTCCTCGTCATCAGTGACCACGGTACCTTTGGCTTTGCGAAAGAGGTGAGGAAAAGCATCTCCACCATAGCGGATCAGGGTCATCCTTGGCGGCGGCTCGAAGTTCATTATCCAAGGTACACCTCGCTCCTAATCGGCGAGATTATCTTACCCCTTCCATCCATAATCCCGGGTTGCCGCTTCGCGACTGACGAAACCGTTTTCGACATCCTCTCGGACCGCGTTCGGATCGCGCTCCGCCGGATTACCGAAGCCACCGCCACCCGCCTCAATCAAGGACACCGCTTGGCCTGCTGGAACAACAATGCGGCCTTTTGCATGTATCGGTTCGTCCTCCAGCATGTACACGCGCAAGCTTCCATTCTCTCCGCTGAAAAAGCCTTTGGCCGGATGAATCGTGCGATTGCCCGTGCCCATAAGGATCATGTCGTTGCCGGTATCATTTCGCAAGACAACGTCCTGACCAAGCCCGCCGCGCCATTTACCGGGTCCGCCCGAGTCTGCACGCAATTGTTTTGAAACGATCGTGGTGTGCGTGAGATTTTCCCATACCTCAACTGGTACAACCGCCATATTGGAGGGATGCGGCAACGTTGGCCAACCATCCTGGCCCTCAAGTGCGCCAAAGCCTCCGGATGCGAAATAGAGTGACGCAAACGGACGACCATCCTTGCGCACACCCTGAAACGTGACGAGATTCATCATGCCGCTGTCGGCTTGAACCTCTTCCGGTGCCGCCTCGGCCAATGCGCCGTAAATGAGTGCCGTTATGAAGTGCCCCATCGCATGCCGACCGCCTGTCGGCCAAGGTGGTTGAGCATTGAGAATGCAGTCTTTCGGCGCCGTCGCGGAAATCGGTGCGATCGAACCGTGATTGTTGGGGATGCCCGGCAGCGTCAGGGATTTTATCGCATGCAGCACCATCGCGTTCGTATAGCAGAACGGCACATTGACGCCGGCACGCACGCACTCAGACGTGCCTTCAAAATCCACCGCGATCGTTTCACCGGCAACGTCGATCTGAACAGCTAGCTCAACGGAGCTGTCGAAACCCTCGACAGATATGCGATTGCGATAGGTGCCATCCTTCAAGGCGGCAATTTTCGTACGCATCTGCTTTTCGGACTGACCTCGAATAGCCGCAGAAAGTCCTTCGAGTGTCTCAAGGTCGTACTCCGCCATGAAGCCGACAATCTCGCGGGCGCCGACTTCGCTGCACGCAACGTTGGCCATAATATCGCCAATGGTTTGTTCAGGCACACGCACATTTGTGCGAATGATTTCGACGACGAGCTCGTTGCGCTGGCCCGCCTCGAATAACTTGAGGATTGGCAGGCGGAGACCCTCTTGGTAGACCTCTGTCGCGGATGATCCGAACCCCGTGCCACCGATATCGGGCAGATGCGTGATACTCATCGTATAGGCAACGATGCGCTCCTTGTAGAACACAGGCCGCATTAGCGTGACATCGAAGAGATGCCCTGTTCCAAGCCAGGGGTCGTTAGTGATGATGATATCACCGGGCTTCAGTGTTTCCGGCGGAAAGCGCTTCACCATATGCCTCGCAGTCACCGGCGCACTACCAATAAATGCCGGTACGCTGAACGTGCCTTGCGCAATTGTTCGGGCGTCCGCATCAAGGACAACACACGTCAGGTCGTAGCTTTCATTGACGATCGTCGAAAACGAAGAGCGCACCAAAGTGGAAACGATCTCGTCGGTCAGCGCAACCAGACGATCCCACATGATGCCAAGGCTGACGGCGTCGAATTCTGTCTGCTCGGAACCGGGCATTATTACGCTCCCAAATCCAAGTTGGCGACGAGGTTGAACCTGTCATCGACAGTCACACGATCTTCAGGCCCGATCACGCAGGTACTTTCGCGCTCTTCAATGAGTGCCGGCCCTGAAATTTCTGTTCCCGGAGTTAGGGCATAGCGATCATAGACAGGCCAGTCGGTCAGGGTGCGCTTAGTCGGATGATAGGCGCGACGCGTGCCTTTTTGCGCGACGCCATCTTTATCGCTGCCACCGAGTTCGTAGCCATCGTCGAGATCGTTGACCGGCCCAATAGCTTCGAGTTTCCAGTTAATGATCTCTGCCGGCTCATCGAGGCGCAGAGTGTATATCGACCGGTACGTCTCGCCAAACAGGTCCTCGATGCCTGAGATCGAGAGTTGATCGTGGGGTACTTCATGCAGTACCACCTCGATTTCGTGCCCCTGCCCCTGATAACGCATATCGAGGCGGCGCACGATGCGGATGTTGCTTTCAGCGACCCCGGAGTCGGTAAGGATCTTCGTTGCCGCCTCCTCCAAGTTGGCGAACGTCGCCGCGAAGTCCTGCTGTGTCAGGTCTGCCAGATGGACCCGCCGCGCGCGGGCGACTTCGAATGAGATCGGCGAAACGAGCAGCCCAAGTGCGGACATGACGCCAGCTGCGACAGGAAAGACGACCCTCGGGATTTTCAGCTTGCGCGCGACGCACAATGCGTGCAGCGGTCCCGAGCCACCAAACGCCACCATACTTGCATCGCGGCAGTCGAACGCGCGCTCGCTGGCGTGGATCCGGAACGCCCTAGCAA
>JBPCWA010000147.1:0-3271 GCA_051009975.1 Hyphomicrobiaceae bacterium | reverse complement strand
TTGGACGTTTTGATGTTGAGATCGAGGGACGACGGTTGACGGCGACAGCCTATGGCGAGCGGACGGATGTCGCCCGGCACGAACCGGCCGCAGAAATCAAAGGTGCAACCTTTACTGCTTTGTCGGTCACGCGGGACAACCGCGGCATTTGGAACGCGCAATGTGTCCTGGATGTTTAAAGCACACGCGCCAGGGTGATATCCCTCGCTGCGTTCATGCATCGGGCGGTTTTGTGTACTGATGGAACGGTTTACGCTCGAACACTTCCCAAAGCGCAAAGGTTTCAAATCGCGCATTCAGCAAGTTTAGGGCTGACACACTCCCTGACACCGAGGACAATTGTCATGGATTTGAACCGTTTGGAAAAGATTGACACCACAACATGGCAAATTTCACGGCATCGGGAAATGCACGTGCCGGCTGTCATTTATGCAACCGAGGCGTTGATCGAGGACATGGATGAAAAAGTCTACGATCAGATCGTTAATGTGGCTTCGCTGCCAGGCATCATAAAGGCAGCTTATGCCATGCCGGATGCTCATTGGGGTTACGGTTTTCCTATTGGTGGGGTTGCCGCATTTGACGCGGAAACAGGTGGGGTCGTTTCGGCGGGCGGGGTCGGATTTGACATCTCTTGTGGCGTGCGCACCCACCTTACTGGATTGAGCAAGGACGAAATCCTGAATTGCCAGGAAGAAGTCGCGGAGGCTCTGTTTTCGGCCGTTCCGGCTGGCGTCGGTTCACGCGGTCAGATCTCGCTGGACGATGTTGAGATGACAGAGATGCTCCTCCATGGAGCGGGTTGGGCGATAGAAAGGGGCTATGGCTGTGAGGAGGACCTTGAACGTATCGAGGAGCGCGGGGTGATGCTTGACGCTGATCCCACTTCTGTATCTTCTGATGCCCGCAAGCGGCAACGCCGAGAAATGGGCACGCTGGGCTCAGGTAACCATTACTTGGAAGTGCAAGAAGTCTCTGAAATATTTGATGACGCAACCGCGGTTGCCTTTGGCCTTCAAACGGGCAAATGCGTTGTCACGATCCACTGTGGTTCTCGCGGGCTCGGCCATCAGATTGGTACGGAGTTCCTTCGAGAAATGGTTCTCGCCGCAGATCAGTATAAAATAATACTGCCGGATCGCGAATTGGCATGCGCCCCGATCGAATCAGAACTTGGAAAGCGCTATCTCGGGGCAATGCGGGCCGGCATCAACTGCGCACTCGCCAGTCGTCAAATTATCGGGCTTTTGGCACGACAGGTTTTTGCCAGGTTCTTCAAAGAAGCGACATTACCCTTGCTCTATGATGTCTCACATAACACATGCAAATCTGAGATACATGAGACCAACGGCGAAGCGCGCCGACTATATGTCCATCGCAAGGGTGCGACTCGCGCTTTGGGGCCACATCACGCTGAACTGCCCGAAGCGCTGAAGAGATCGGGTCAACCAGTCCTAATTGGTGGAAGCATGGGTACTGAGTCCTTCATTTTGTCCGGCATGGCGACAAGTGAACAGCGCTCACTAGCTTCCGCCTGTCATGGAGCAGGGCGCAAGATGAGCCGGCATCAGGCGACGCGAACGTGGAAAGGGCGAGAGGTGATCGATGACCTTCGCAAACGCGGAATTATTATTAAGAGCCCATCCTCGCGAGGCGTGGCGGAAGAAGCCCCAGGGGCGTACAAGGACGTAAAGGTAGTCGTTCAAGTCGCCGAAGCCGCGGGGCTTGCCAAACGTGTTGCCCGCCTTACGCCGCTCATCTGCATTAAGGGTTAGACCAGGCGTTTCGGACCGCAGCTAGAACCACATCGACGTCGGCAGGCATGTGATCTGTTGAAAGATTAAAGCGGATTTCTTCGGAGCCGGGCAGGACGACAAGATGAGTCAAGCCGGTAGCGAGAATGCTGCGCTGGAACAGCTGGTCAACCATCCAGGTTGTCCTGGCTGTCTCATCCGGCCCTTCGCCATCGCGATCCACTGCAGGCTGTAGACAATTTGTCTTGCCATTGATCTAGACAAACATCTCATTGAGATGCCCGTGCATATCGGCGGGTGGATGAGATCTTCTTAGCCTCTTGGCGTAGTCGAGCCCAATCTTCATCAACCAATGCCGAATAATCTTGTTCGAAACATCAATGCCGCGCTCAGCCAGAATTTCTTCGACTCGTCGAAAGCTAAGAGGAGATCGAAAATACAGCCAGACGGAATGCTCGATGTTCTCAACCAGAAAACGTTGGTGGCGACTGCTTAGACTGCGCAACGCGCATTGATATCTCACAAATCCAGCGCCGGAAGTTTGTGTGACATATCCTAATTGGACATTTGGATCTCACTGCATGTATCGGTTCGAATTGAATTGCACGAGGATGCTGCTAGAGGTCTCGAAGCCGAACAACCAAAGGATGTCGATTAATGAGTGGAGAAGAACTCAGCGCGGCCTTGCATGCCCTTAGCATTGCCAAGAAACGCCTAGAAGACGAAGGACGCTTCGATGCCGCAAGGACTATTGACAGGCTAGCAGGACAGATCGCCACGACCCACCAGTGGCCAACAGATGACGGCCCAGCCTCCGAAGACGAATAGGCAGAAACTCTGGGCCTGTTAAACGACGCAGGCAGCTAGCACAACGTCAATCGCCATCGAGAGGATGAAGTGAAGGCCTATACCGCTGATGTTGGCTATCATTTGTTTAGCGTTGTTCGTTGCCGTTGGTGGTCGAACAGCGTGCGCGGCCTGCCAAACAAGTTGGCATGTGGTGCACAGCGGTATTGATATGTCATTTGTCGCCTTTGGACCGGCTCACTGGGTCGGGGTTATTGTTGTTGCCTGTGTCGCCGTCGGCCTACCAATTGCAACACTTCTGCTGGCGTCTCCAACTCAGCGGAGATGGCTAGAAATAGGGCTTGCCTTTCTCCTCGTGGCGCATGTCGTTGTGAATGCCTGGGTGCGTTCCGAATTTTACGGCCAACCAATTCAGCAGCATCTCCCGCTTCACTTGTGCGGAGCCTCGATGATACTAAGTGTCATGGTGTTGTTATTTCATTCTTATCGCGCGTATGAAATCACATACTTTTGGGGACTGGGCGGAGCGATTCCAGCGCTAATTACGCCGGACGTTGAATACACTTTCCCCCATCCCTTTTTTGTAATGTTTTTCACTGGTCATGGCTTAGAGCTGACGGGAGTGACATTTGCAACGATCGCGATGGGCTTTCGGCCGAGATCGGGGTCAGTTGCGCGAGCGATTGTTGCGACGGGTGCGTACGCATCCA
>JBPCWA010000146.1:0-15450 GCA_051009975.1 Hyphomicrobiaceae bacterium | reverse complement strand
CTCAAGCATCTCATCGCTTCAGCTTCTAAATTCTGGTCAACGTGCACTGCTTCATTTCCTGTATGACCTTGGTCTCCCTTAAGTCCTCCAGGACATACGGTTCAAGATTCGGATAGTGGCCCCCTCTTGCATCGGCACTTTCAGCAGCGCCCAGCCCTTAAACGCCCACTCATTACATCAGTCCAAAGGACTATTCAGTCTCCCATGTCGGAGATTCGAAATTGTTCGTTTCCCTTCTAGCCGATTCGGTTGCGGGCTGCATAATTCGAGTATTCTGACGTTCCGTAGTCTGCTTTTTCCCACCCAATCCTGTCGGTGGTGACTCGGGCGCCTTTGCCAAAATTTGATCCGATCTTAACTGCGCACATCAGGTTATAAGATCGACCTGGGAAGTCTTCCCCGCTTTCGGTCGAAGATTTTACGGGCACCAGATCCTTATCTAACTCTCGACTGCGAGCGCAGCGACCCCGGCGTGTCGCTTGGAGAGTCGCCAAGCTTGAGGAGGTCTTAGTTAAGGCGAAACAAACTACTGTGAAAGCTCTCCCGTAACGTGCCCAATGTCGTTCTTGCGCCCCATCTTGTCGAGGATCACTCGAGTGGAATATCTAGGCGCACTTTTGTAGTCAGGCCTTCGCACTGACTTCCCGGATTGCCAGATCGCCGGGTTGCCGGGTTGCCGGATTGTCTGAACCCAAATGCTTTCGGGTGCTTTCTACAGCCGTTTGCTATTGCCGTTCGTTCATGCTTTTGTTGGGGAGTGTCTTGTGTGGGGAAGAATGGATGATGAAAGACGTCATACGCACTGCTCAATCAGCGGTATGGATTTTGGTCTGCCTGGTCGTGCCGGCAACGGCCACTGATCTCACCCTAACTATACTACACATCAATGACCTACATTCGCGCATTGAACCGATCAACAAGTACGACTCGACATGTCGGCCCAAAGACAACGTCGCCGGCAAGTGCTATGGCGGCATGGCCCGTCTTAAGACAGCCATCACAACGCGGCGTGACGCCCTCGAAAGCGCCGGGAGGCATGTACTGACACTTGACGCCGGAGACCAGTTTCAAGGCTCGTTGTTCTATTCAACATACAAGGGCGATGTCGCTGTTGAACTTATGAATCGCATTGGCTTCGACGCTATGGTTGTTGGCAATCATGAATTTGACGACGGCCCGGAGACGCTTGCAAAGTTTGCAGAGAAGGCAAAATTTCCACTCCTCTTCGCCAACACGAATCTCGCAAACGAACCGCTACTGAAAGACAAGATCAAGAGTCACATCGTTAAAGACATTGGCGGCGAGAAAGTCGGGATTATAGGTATTCTGGCAGAAGATACGAAGGATCTGTCTTCGCCCGGCGACAACATTCCTTTCATCAAGTCCGAATTGGTCTTAAAGAAGCTCATCGGACAACTCCAAGCTGACGGCATCAACAAAATCATTGTGCTTTCGCATGTCGGCTTTGATCGCGACAAAGAGATCGCGGCAGCAGTCGATGGCATTGATGTCATTGTCGGCGGGCACAGTCAGATCAAGCTCATAGAATACCCAACGATTGAGAAATCACCGAGCGGCAAACCGGTATATATCGTCCAGGCCTACGCCCATTCCAAGTATCTAGGCGAACTCACGGTTGTATTTGACAGCGACGGAAATGTAACCAAGACCAGCGGACAGGTATGGACACTGAATAGCGTCGTACCCGAAGATCCTGAGTTCGTGCGCTACATAAAGGAAAAAGCAAAACCCATCGAGGCGCTCAAAGCCAAAGTTATCGGCTCTGCCCAGGCCAAGATCGAGGGCAGCCGCAAGATCTGCCGTGCGCGAGAGTGCGCGATGGGTAATTTGGTCGCCGATGCCATGCTGGATCGCGTGAAAGGCCAAGGCGTTACAATAGCCATTCAAAACGGGGGCGGTTTGAGATCGTCTATCGATGCTGGCAAAGTTACAATGGGCGACATTTTAACCGTTCTGCCGTTCCAGAACACTCTTTCGACGTTTCAGCTCAAGGGTCGCGATGTTGTTGCGGCACTGGAAAACGGCGTCAGTCAGATTGAAAGAGGTGCGGGCCGATTTCCCCAAGTTGCAGGTATAAAATACACGTTCGATGCAACAGCCGAGGCCGGGCAGCGAGTGTCAGACGTGATGATCAAGGGTGCCGACGGCAAATTCGGGGCCATTGAACCAGAGACCCTATATGGCGTCGTCTCCAACAATTTTCTCCGTGCTGGCGGAGACGGCTATAAGATATTCAAGACTGGCGCAAAAAACGCTTACGACTATGGCCCCGGCCTTGAAAAAGTCGTAGCAGATTACATCGCTGCTCAGGGAACGGGATACAAGCCCTTTACCGAGCGTCGTATCACGTCAAAATAGAGTTGAATGTTACGCGTCGAACAATGAGAAGCCAAAGCCGCGATGTTTGATCAATACATGGTCTTTTGGCCCGCCATGGCAGCGAGGGCAGCGGCTATCGGCCGAGACAGTCAGTGGCCGAGTACCATTCGCACTCATTTCGCCGAGAGCTTTGGCCTCACTTCTGATGCCAATTGAGCCACCCTCCCGACACATCGCCATTTGCAAGCGGGCGGTTTCTCTTGAGAGATCGTCCAAGTCGCACCATCGCGCCCCACTTATGGGAACTGAATACGATGGAGCGTCGCTAGCGAGGGCAATCGTCCGAGCCCCATGAAGCGCGCTTCACACCAGAACTGAGTGAGGTGTTAAGCCGCTAAAAGAGCAGCAATGCTGATCACGGCTAAGCAGCCAGCGCAAACGACGGAATTGAACATTGTGTCGGAATATTCCATCTGCGTATCTCCCTCACTCCATACCCGAAACGGTCATCGCGGTTACAAGCCAAATGTTGGCTTAGTTCCGACGACTGAGTGTAGAGAAATCACGCGGGGAATAGAAGATAACATGTAAGGTGTGGCGCACACGCAACCTGGCAGGTTACTGTGCAAGCGGGGTTTCGGGAGCTGAGAGCTCGAACTCCTTGTCTCCTCGGATCAGCATCACCTGCAGCACTGTCTCATGCCTTCTGAAGCAGTGTGAGCCGAAAGCGCATAGCGCAGCCGTTGCGAAAGGACCCGCGTCTGGCGCGTAGGATTGGCACCTCTTGCGCTGCTCGAAATCCGAAAGATTTTGTGCATCATTCGTAGGTTTCACCAACTATCGGTCCACTCGCTTTAGAGCAACAATTCCATACTGCAATCAGACAGAAACTGCGGAGTTGTGATGATTGCGCCTCGCGCCATACTTTATAGGTGCTATAGCAGCAATCATTTCTTCGCCTAAATCTCTGTTGAATTGAGCCCATCGCCCTGAGTGATTTATAATCACCTTCCTCACACTAAAATTGCCGAAATTCGAACCGCATGACGTCAACAGATAACATGTGTTTTGCTCTTCTTTGATCTTCTTTTTCTAAATGTTTTTGTTTTCGTTCGCGTATAGAATCGATCAACTCTTCTGGAAACCAAAAGGTTTTTCATAGCCAGCCGCGTGGAGGTTTTGGGGTATCTATTTTTGTGGCTTGCTTGCAATCCTGCTGAAGAAAGTTGTTTTAAACATTCATCAACATTGCCAGCGTGTCTTTCACGATTGGAATACTTACCGGCAAGGTGGAGCGCTATTTCTCGACGTTTAATTGCAATTCCACACCAAAAGGAGAGTTGAATTTTGAATTCACGCAAATTAGGATCATGAATCCACTGGCTTACCGCGTGATCTTCGAAAGCGAACAATAGGTAGCGCCATCCTACCACAGTCCGCGGAGGGTCTTCCGCCATGCCAACCACATGAACAAGTCGGCAACGCTCGAATACCTACGGTTGGACAAACAGCTCTGGTCGCGACATTGAGATTGCATTGGACGGGGGTAGCGCATGGCCCATATGGATGACTTCGATAAAGTTTATTCCGACAGCAAACCAGTCTCTTCAATTGACGATTGTGAGCGAGAGGAACTCATCAAGTTCACTGTTCGCAACATGCGTGGTCTTCAGCACCGGATCGTGGAGTCTATGGCCGCGGCAGCGCTCGACTACGCAGCGGAACAGGGCATGACTATCGCAGAGTGCTGGAGAGGCCCACTCTCGCTGGTGAAGGAATTGGAATCAGAATTTCGCCACGCCGTAAATTATCGAAACCCGTTCGGCGAAATATCTGAACCTGAATATTGGGTGCACCGCATGGACATTATTGCGCGAGTAGGCCGAGGTGAAGAGCGCGCGATCAGCACCGAGGCGGTAGAGTACGTTGCAGAGCAGTATCTGAACCTTCCGTTTCGCGCACCTGATTTCGAGCGACTGCTTGTTGATGCGCTTATTGCATCGGAAATGTACGCTTATTTCATTGAAGCAGTGGGCAGCAAAGCAAAAGCCAATCGTGATTTTGGATTTAGCTCGTCCACATCTCTCCTGATCATGCATCCGCTGAGAAATTACATTCGTAGCATATTGACAAACGTCATGATTGTTGGAGGTGTTGGGGGTAGTATATCAATAGCATTAGCCTATTTCTCATTGTTCGAGGCTTTTATCTGGTCCGTTGCTGCAACCGTTGTAATATTCGCTTGGGTGTTGATTTATCAAACCTTCATTCTTCCAAGGTCCTGGCGCCACTACGCCAAACACATGGCGCAGGGGAACAAGCTAATTAGACTGATGCATAGCACGTATTGGCAACTCTCAGGATCAGGCGTAGTGAGCACCCGCAGACTGCGCGAAGTAGCAACTCAAGCAGAAGACGAAGGCGTATTCTGGCCGTCAAGCCTATTTGCAGTGCTGGATGACAACATCAAGCGTACCGGCCAACTCGCTGCTCCGATCTTCAGAAGCTAGGGCGGCATGTGAGCTTCGGCATGCACTTTCCGAGCAACACGTGAGACGCGTGCGATTTCCAGACGCTAATACTGCAGAAGAGCGAGACCGCGCACTGCAACGGGACAGAGGGGCAACAATCGCGCGATCACAATTCATAATCGGGCAGTTGCGCACGCCGGAGACGGGGGTAGCTGTCTCGGTCGCGCTGGATAGATAGCCCGACGATAGCGATGGGCGTTATCGACCAATTGATGAGATTTAATGAGCGCGGACCCGCGTCGGTCGCGAGGCAATGGTCTCTGGCCGCAAGGAAACTGAAAACTTTTTGCCGGCCAAGAAGACGCGCCGTACCACAAGAAACTTAAAAGCTGTCATGCGGATAACAATACGGTAATGCTGATCAAAGCTACGCAACCGGCACGAACAACGTAATTGAACATTGTGTCGGAATATTCCATCTGGTTTATTCCCCTCAAGTTGGGCCCCAATTGGCCAACGCGTCTCAGCTGCATCCGATCACGGATGTCGTTCAACCAAGATCAGCCCTGGCCTGTTTATTCGGATAGTGCTTCGTCCGACATCACGCTGTTCCGCTCGTAACACCACTTAGATGGCAACCTGATTGTTCACAGCGTTGGACTTGAGCGTTCTTCAGCAAACGCGAGCTGGGCGGCGTTCACCTCTAATGCCGGCGCGAAGAGATCCTCAGATGACGTGGGCTGATATCGGACTGGTGCAGCCGCAATCATTGCGTACTACTCTGCGTCCGTTCGTTGGCTCTTAAGATTTGGGCGTTTAGGTCGCCAGAGGGACAAGGCTCAATTCGATCGCAAACGTGTCACATACCTTTGGTCTATCCGTTGGTCATCCAACATTCTTCGAGCATCAAGTGCGGACTGAGGAGAGGAATATGAAGTTTATGTGCGTCGGAATCTGGGGAGAGCCTACTGATCTCGACGACATAGGTGCAAAGTTCCTGAACGATGGCGATCTCATTGTGTCCGAAGGAATGACCCTCCTGGACCGCTGGCATGACCTCTCTTCAAGGAAGTTCTGGTTGATTACTGAGGTGACGGATGTTCTTGTCTTCCAGACCTGGGCTGCGAAATGGTCTGACGAAGTCAATTTCGAGGTGTATCCTGCTCTGGATGATGAGCAATGCGGCGCTATTCTTTCGAAAGTTGTCAAGCAGTAATGCTTCACAACTTGACCAAATACGGTTCCTGACTAACTCCTGGCTCGCTTCGTAGCTCAATTCCCGCCCCGATAAGGACATTGTGTTGGAATTGTCATCCAGGTGTTTCCATTGTCCGCAAGAATTAGCACGGGCCAAGCGCAGCAACTGATAGTTCGCATTGGTATTCGTAGCCACCCATCTCCCACTGAGAAAGCATGAATCCGCCATCCAACTCAGTCGTTGCAGCGGTAGCCTGAGCATTGGGTGTGTTAGCGGTGGAAAACACTGCAGCAAAAACAAGACCCAGGGCGCCTATCGCGATTACACAAGTGCGAGCCATGATCTGTTCCCATCAATAGAATTCAGCTTTTTGATGGGTTGATATTCCCGCTGAAGGGACAGTAGCGCAGTTCCATCGGGAACACTGGCTAACCTAGGCAATTGCATCGCCTCATGGTTAGGTTGTTTCGGCAAACCCCGCCGGATGCGCCTCAATGACAATATATCCGTCACGAGCCAGCGCGAGACGATAGGCAGGCTTCAAGAGTTCCACATCACCACGCCTAAGAACCTGCCACGGGCCGCGCTAGCGCGCAGCACTCGGCACGTGCGTGTAGAACTCGTCCTCACGGCAGATGACGTGGACGCTTTTGTCAGCTTTACTTCGGCTGACTCGCCAGGATTGCGCGTGCCATCGGCAGCCTAAGAGCTGGAGCCGCCGTGAACAGCCTTCCGGCATTTCAACCATTGGTTCCGCTGACGGCGAAACTCGTCAAGCGGTCCCTTTTCGAGAACGTATTAATTTGCAAGTTCTGCCCCATATAGCGGACACGATATGCTCAATTTCCCTTTGGAACACTACGTCCGCAAAGATCGAGTGGCCGTAACTACCACCGTCGCGCTGATGCAATCTCCACAATTGTCGTTGCAATGGCTTGACTGTAACGTCCGGAAAGAGAGAGCAAGCTGTTGCAGACAATCGCTACAAGGAGAGCGGCGATGAGTGGCCAAGTTGATATTCGGCAAATGTCTCGGACAGAGGTGGATGTCCTCGTCGGTTGGGCAGCCGAGGAAGGTTGGAACCCAGGGCTTCACGATGCCGATGCGTTTTGGGCCAATGATAGCAAAGCCTTCATTGCAGCAGAGCACGCAAACAAGCTAATCGGGGGCGGTGCTATCACTTCCTATGATGGCGAATTTGGCTTCATGGGCTTTTTTATTGTGAACCCTGAATTCAGAGGCCGGGGCCTCGGTGACGAACTTTGGCACGCCCGCCGTGAACGGCTTCTAGCCCGCCTGCGCCCTGGTGCAAGCATTGGGCTGGACGGCGTCTTTGAGATGCAGTCCTACTATGCCAAGGGTGGATTTGCGTTCTCCCATCGTGACATACGCTATCGTGCTGAAATCATGGAGCGACCAACCATTCCCGAACAACGCAGCAGCCGGGTTGTCCCAGCGCACGAGGTTCCATTCAATCAACTCGCCGAGTATGACCGCTTGTGCTTTCCGGCACCGCGCGCAACATTTCTAAGACAATGGCTCAGTCAGCCGAATGGGCGTGCCCTAGCGTATCTGCGCGACGGGAAGCTGAGCGGCTACGGCGTGGTTCGGCGCTGTCAGAATGGTTGCAAAATCGGCCCGTTGTTTTCCGATGACTTTGGGGTTGCTAAGACATTGTACGCCCACCTTTCAGAGTATGCTGTCGGTGGTCCGCTGTTCCTCGATGTCCCGGAGAACAACCCTGCGGCTGCCCAGTTAGTGCAAAATTATCGGATGGTGGAGGTGTTTGGATGTGCACGCATGTACCTAGGACCTATACCGGCTCTCGAACACCATCGCATTTTCGGGGTTACCACGTTCGAGCTTGGCTGATGATTTAACATCGGCGGCGCGGCTGATTGGGAAATCTGGCCTTCGATCGGAGGCGGACCAGGATCACCTCACCCACATCTAGAGCGATCGAAGGAGCGACAGCAAAATCAACCGTCACTCCACGCACCAAACATCAACCGGCCATCGTTGGAATTCGCCGCTCAATGATTGCTGTGCCAAACCACTTCAAGCTGATACGGGTGGATGATACCGTCGCCAGTGTCGCGCGATCGCGGCCCGTGTCGTAAACCATACGTCAGATCTGCTCATTGCATATTCGAGAAAACGTAGCAGCCCGACGCAGCGACCAGGACGCCCCGAAAGTCGACCATGAAGGCCAACGCTCATCATTTTCGGTTGACCATCCTGCCCTTCCCGATGGAGCAGGTCAAACGTATCGCGCAAATAGACAAAAAACTGTTCTGAATCGCTAAAGCCGTGGTTGGTGGCGAAACGCATATCGTTTGCATCAAGTGTATAAGGAATGAACAATTCGGCCCGTCCTGTAAGAAAGCTCCAGAAAGGCAGTTCGTCAGCGTAGTTGTCCGCAAAATACAGAAGACTCCCTATATTACTGAGAACCTGATAGGTTTGCGGCGAAGAGCGATTGTACCACCCTAATGCGGGAGATCCGCATATCTTCTCGTGCAAAGCAAGAGTATGCTCTATCTGTTTCCGTTCCTCTTCCAGTGAAACCGGAGCCGGCACATTCCAACGCAAACCGTGGCTGGCAATTTCCCAGCCCGCCTCATTCATAGCCGCGACGGCCTCCGGATTGCGCCCCAGTGCCATTGTGACACCGAAACAGGTCACAGGAATGCTCCGCCGGACCAGTTCACGCCACAACCGCCAAAACCCGACGCGGCTGCCATATTCCCAAAGACTTTCCGAGGTCATGTTCCGGCCCCCTAAATTTGGTGCCGCGAGATGCTCTGTCAGAAAGAATTCGCTGCCGGCATCGCCGTGGAGAATGTTGTTTTCCCCGCCCTCCTCATAATTGACCACAATCTGAACGGCGATGACGGCACCGTCGGGCCATTTCGGGTCCGGTAGTTCGCGTCCGTAGCCGACCATATCGCGTGGATAGTCCGATATGCGTGGGTCGAATGGATTGGTCATGGCTCTCCAGATTGCGCCCGTTCGCAATGCGATCAGAAGTTCGATTGGCCGGGATCGGGCTCGCCCCGGCATGACCTTTGTGTTCTGCTCATTGTCTGAACTTGATATCCATAAACACTGTGCGCGGATCGAGCGCGCCGGGGCCTAACTCGCTTCAAATTCGCGATTGTACTCGTCCAGGATTTGGCGCGTATAGGCTCCAATGTCCTTATATTCGGCCTCGGTCAAGTTCGCCAGCGATACTCGCGCCGACGCGTGAAGCACTTCGAAACCCTTGCCCGGCAGCAACACGACCCCCGTTTCTTTCGCCAAGCGGAACAGAAAATCAACACCTTTGTTATTCTTGACAAACCAATCGGCGAACGCCTTGCCGTAGAGTTTGCCACCAAGCTTTTCCAAATCTATGAGCGTATAGTAGTTGACCTCACTTGGGCCGCGCTCGGGCTGAAGACCCATGTTCATGCATAGCGTTCTGTAACGCCCATGGATCAAACCCTTTGCAGCGTTCTTGTACTGCTCGTCGCGATCAAGCAGGCCGTTCAAGGCAAAAAGTGCCATTTGCAGTTGTTGTGGTGTCGACAGTCCGGCAGTGTGGTTGAGCGCAACAGCTCTACTGTCGGCGACAAGGCGATCGATAAAGGGAACGTCACGCGGCGACGTTGTCAACGATGAGTATCGTCCGTCAAGCTTACGCTTTGCTGCTTCGGGAAGTCTGGCAAGGGCCTGATCGAAAACATTGTCCTCATGCAAGGCTATGACGCCGAGGCGCCAACCCGTCGCCCCAAAATATTTCGAGAAGGAGTAAACGCACAGAGTGTTCCTGGGACATTTGGCGAACAGGGACACAAAATCGTCTGCGAACGTTCCATACACGTCGTCGGTGACAATATAAAGGTCCGGTCTTTTTTCGCGAACAAGCTTCGCTAGTGCATCCAAAACATTATCGGTGAGCTTGGACGATGGTGGATTGCTCGGATTCACCAAGCAAAAGAGCTTTATCGCCGGGTCCTCAAGTTTTTTTAGTTCATCAGAACTGAACTGCCACGCATTGTCCTCGTCCATTCTGACGTCGACGATCTCTAGACCGTATTCCGGCAGGGGAGGGATCTCCAGATATGGCGCGAAAATCGGCGTGCCCAATGCAACCTTGTCTCCCGGACCGATGAGCCCATTGAAATGCAGGGTTTGGAAGATATAGGTCATTGCCGCCGTACCACCTTCAGTTGCGAACATGCAGAACGGTCCTGAGCGCGGCGTGTCGCCGAACATCTCCTTAGTCAAATATGCCTCGACAATCTTCTCAGCGTTCGAAAGCATCCGTGGCGGTGTCGGATAGCTGCAACCGAGGAAGGCATGAACCATCTCATGGACGAAACTCTCTGGATTCAGACCGAGTTGATCCTGGACGTAAGAAATTGATGCATTGATGAATCGAATGCCTGCAGTATCTTCGTGCCGATGCCCGTACGTTTCAAAACGCTGCAGAATGCCGTCCTTCTGCGGCATGCCACAAAATCCACTGTCGAGGTAGGAATAAGAACGTTCGGCCTCTTGCATTGCGAAATCGCCCACACGCAAGAACGCGCGGCGGGGCAGCGTTGCGAGAAAGTTTGGATTGCCGCGACCTGCGTTGAGCATCATTCGTTGCGACTGAGTGGTCGCAATCTTGATCAACTTATCCTTCAATTCGAATGGACTTAGGTCATTCAGCTTGACGTCATCTGAAGCTGCCATGTTACATCCTCGCAATCACCGACTAAGGCGTAGGGTTCTTGGTTATAATGCCAACGATGAGTGGTCCCCAAAGTGTCAAGAGCACGTTGGCCACCGCATAGGTCACGGTGAAAGTTACAACTGGAGTCGAATTACCTGCCTTCTGCAATAAAGCGGCAAAGCCAGGATTTGCGCTTCGCCCACCTACCACGCAGGAAAGCGCTTCGATTGGGTTTTGAATCCTCAGGACATAGTAAGAAAAATAGAAAGTTACGATCTGCGGAATGATGGTCACGAACACACCGAGAAAGAATATTTGCAGCCCATAGTTCTGGATGGTCGTAATCACTTGAGGACCAGCGGAAATACCTACGACCCCGACAAACACAGCCAGGCCAAAGTCCCTTAGAAAATTTGAGGCGCCAGGAGGCAAGGCCGCAAATCGTGGATGCGTGCTACGGAGCCAGCCGAAGAAGAGCCCCGACAGCAAACAGCCTCCACCACTACCAATTGTGACGGGCACTCCCCCGACGGTAAATTCAATCAATCCTAGCAACAGTCCGATGGTCATGCCAAAGCCAAAGAAAATAAAATCGGTAACTGCTGCTGCAGATAATTTGTAGCCCAGCTTTCCTTGCGCACGATCAAGGTCGCCGGGGCGTCCCTGAAGTTCGAGAACGTCGCCTCGGTGCAGTTTTAGGTCCTGCAGAACCCTCATGTGCAATCCCATACGGCGAACTCCGGTCAGAAAAACACCGTGCAGCAATTCGGTGCTGAGTTCCTCGTTCAGTGTTTTGACATCTTTCTCAGCCAGCTCTGGGTTGGACAGGATCACTGCCCGATTTTCTTCAATGAGTTGAAAGCCCAGTGGCGGGGGAACGTCGCGACCGAGAACATTTTCGCGCTCTTCAAGAACCCTCACCGCCCCCGTTATGCCGATGAGATCTCCTGCTTGAAGTACCGTTTTATCGGTCAAGCCAAGTCCCTCTCCGTCACGTACGACGGCTTCCACCGCAGCGTCACCCAATTCTTTGTCAATCTGAATGGTCGTCATGTCGACGAAGCGGCTGTCACCGGACACGGCGTAGAAACGCGTCTGAACCCGCCGCGCCGCATTAAACTGGCCAGCTTCCAGCTCGGCCTCGCCACCTGACATGCTCTCGGCAAGCTTTTTGGCCTCAGCACGAATGTCCCATCTCATAATCGTCGGGAAGAACCAGGTGACCATAATGATGGGCCCCAGTGAACCGAAGATGTAGCAAACAGCATAGCCGACGGCGATATTGGCCTGCATGATCTGCTTCAAATCCGCGGATACACCAAGCTTGGTTATGGCTTCTCCTGCGGTCCCAATGATCGCCGATTGGGTCAGCCCCCCTGCGGCCAGCCCTGCGGCCGTGCCCCGGTCCAACTCAAAGACCCAGGCTGCGCTCAAAACGCACAACAATCCCACCACGCACATGACCACTGCAGAAAGCACTTCGTTCAACGATCGCAAACTGAGAGCTCGAATAAATTGGGGACCGCCTTGGAAGCCAACCGCATAGATGAACAATGCGAAGAATATCGATTTTATGCCGGCATCAATCTTAACCCCTAGTTGACCGATAGCGACTCCAACCAGCAATGTACCAGCTATCCCCCCTAGGACGAACGTTCCGATCTTAAACTTGCCAACGATGTAGCCAATTGCGATCGTGAGAAACAGCGCAATCAGTGGTGATTGATCGAGCAACCAATCCAGAAATTCCATTCGTCAGAACCTACGTTGATGGAGTATCGAGTATCATTCATGGGCTGCATGCCGGAATGGCATGCACATTCAATTGAGGGATAAGCGGAGGCTCGTATTAGGATGAGACATGCCCGCTGGCCGCGTGTGTCCTTCTTTTGACAGAAAATGGAATATGACTGACCTCTCCTCAGATCAACCAGAATGTCGGGTTCGCCCTAATTTGGCACACGCTAGCATCACCGCGGCCGGATCCTTTCTTCAATCATACCGGGACCCGAATGCCGGAAGCAAGCGCGGAAGCAAGGACATTCGCTAGCGTCAGACGTACAAATCCGCAGATCTTGTCTGATGAACTGGGCATGCATAATTCCGGTTTGCCGCTAGCACTATCCTCGATGTGAAGGCTGTCACGATTGATCAGGATTAGGTTGTCACCTCGGCCTCACGTCCCTTATGGAACGCGAACAAGTTGCATGCACAGCGTCAGGCTGTGCTATCAAATCGAGAACCGCGCAAATGCTAGCGCCAATAAGTGCCTAAGCGACAGTTTCATAAATTATTGATGTTCTTCGTGGGGGTAGGCGATAAACTTCAGGCGTTCATCCATCTTGTTGCACTCTTTCCAAGCCACCCTGCGCTCCTTGCAAAGTGCCAGAGAACTTTTCTTCTCGAGTGTAAGCCATCGCAATGAAAATGCCGGCCGCTCTCTATCAGACCTCAAGCCGAAAATTCCGGCGCCCGGACGAGCTTGGCCGAGCCAATGCCATCGAAATTGATGGAATAGCTAGCCTCAGCTAAATTTATAATTCACCGCATTTTCCAGGGAGATGTTCACGCCAGACGGCGGTGGACCGCACCCGAATGCCTGACGCAAGCGCGGAGGCAAAGACAGTCGCCCACGCGTCAAGCGAACCAACGCACAGATCATCAGCCGACACGATGAATGCTTGCTTGGATTGGGACTGGTGAAGATGATCCTGACGAGACTGCACTGCAGACCGTTGGATGAGCTAGCGCCGGGCATCTTGGTGCTCCAATCGGGGTATTATTCTGTCGACCGCGGCAGTCTTAGGTGCGCCTGCACCTTAGTCATCGGTTGCGGGCGGTTAACCCGGCCTGCCGCGTCGCGCGACTGCTTGTCTGGTGGCCGAAAACAGGTCGAAATGTAATTCTAGCGACGATTTCTTTTCAACAGGCGACATAAAGCGCCAGATGTGGGGCAAAAAGGGTGCAAGAAAAGATACTGGAAACCTCTGAGGAATTGTCACGCGTCGCGTTCGGCTTCATGGCATCTAAGGCGATGTTTGCGGGTCTTCACATTGATCTGTTTACACACTTGTCACATGGACCTGGGACAGTTGACGAGATTGCCACCGCAACACGCGTACCTCGAAATAGAGTTGTGACACTCACGACCGCGCTCTCCAGCATTGGCGTCCTGGGCTATGACGACGGCAAGTACGTAAACTCACCGGCCGCCGAACAATTCCTTGTCCGCGACGCGAAGTACGATTTCGGCGATTATCTGCGGTATCAAATCGACAAGCAGATGTACCCCTTTTTACAGCAGCTGAACGAGGTCCTCGACGGCAGCTTGGGTCCTGAACAGATCGACTCTTATGCTCATTGGATGTCGGATGCAGACCAAGCAACTCTTTACAGCGAATCACAACACGCTGGATCCCTTGGTCCAGGTCGCACGCTTGCACGGACTGTCGATCTCTCAAAGGCACAGCGACTGCTAGACGTTGGTGGCGGCACAGGAGCAATGACAATCAGCCTTTGCAAGGCGTATCCCGAATTAAGTTCTACCATCATTGAGTTTCCCAATGTCGCAGAAATAGGCTGGAAGTTTGTCTCTGAGGCCGACATGGTCAACCGCGTCAGCTATGTACCTGGAAACGCGTTAGAGTGCAGTTGGCCGACGGAGCAGCATGCCATCTTGATGTCTTATCTACTGAGCGGCGTCCCAGGGCAAAGCATCGCCGAACTCCTTGCATGGTCAATGGAGTCCCTGGAACCGGGTGGATTGATTATCATTCACGACTTCATGGTTGAGTCAGATCGACGTGGTCCACCGCTCGCAGCACTTTGGCAATTGCAGCACATGGCTTTCACGCCAGATGCCCAATCGCTGTCAATCGCGTGGCTCCGCGAAGCACTTACCTCCAGCGGCTTCGAGATCTCACAATCGGGAGACCTTATTTCTGGGATGACGAAGCTGATCGTAGGTCGCAAACCCACGTAGCGCACATGTCGCCTCCTGTGCAGGTATCTCGAACGCGAGCCAGCGTCGTAGCATCAATGTGCGCTTACAGGCGCGTCCGAGAAACCTGCACATTGTCAGGCGTTGCTATTGTAACAATCGCAATTTCGATGTCCCGCGTGCACACGCTAGTTGGTGGTCGCGATGCTGCGTCAGGTGTGGAAACACCGATGCTCATTTGACGTTGCTGAATCGCTACAATTTGGATCTACTTTTTTCGCTTTTTACGTGCAGCGTATCGAGCGTCACGGATCGCCTTTTGCTCGGCCTCACGCACCATATGCTCTTGCAAGTCTCGTTCACGAGCGGCCGCCCGCTCCGCCTCTTCTCGCGCTTTAAGCTCGGCGCGTTCTCGTTCTGCGAGCTTCTTGGCGATCTCTCTTTCTTTAGTTCGCGCTTCTCTTGCAGCAGCGATTTCCTGTCTTTTGGCTCGGCGCTCTTTAACAGCTGGATCGTCAGGTCCAGGTCGCGCCTTGATTTTTTGAAGAAGGGCCTGTTTGGCTTGCTTTGACGTCTGCAGCCGCTCGATCAGGTTCTTATCATTGAAGGCTCTCATGTTTCTCCGTTTCGCCACAGAACAACAAACTAGGGCTGGGCATGATTTGCATCCACCAACGGTAAGGTGAATGAGTTAACTGAAGGTAGCACAAAGGTTCGCGGAGTCCCTTGTGTGGCTGGCAAGCCACGAATCAAGAATGAATTTCTTTTGATTTGACTGACAGCAGATCTAGAGGCC
>JBPCWA010000145.1:0-2748 GCA_051009975.1 Hyphomicrobiaceae bacterium | reverse complement strand
TTAAAGCGATACATGTTGTTTCAAGACAACACCACAACGCCCCGATCACGACAGCATTTTCGGCAGCACAGTATCAGCCCTATTTCAGCCAACTGTTCGCAACTCGTTTCCCTCCAGCGATTAGGCAGCGGTTTGACGCTGATGACCATTCTTAAGCGCATCCGACTGGGGCTCGCGTAGCGCCTGCTGCGCATTGGTTGATTGGACATGCAACACGTCCCGCGTCTTAGGGGAATGCGGACACGAGGCCAGCGACTCGTCATCAATGGTCTCTCCAAGGCCTGTGACGGTTTTCCCGGCTAGCAGCACGTCCCCGATAGCCTGGCCGGCTTGGCCGTAGTCAGCCACGCACGTTTGCCAGAAATTTTGTTGGGCCGAGACAATGTCCTGGGGCGTACGACAACTAGCCACTCGAGTTGGCCATGCCATGTAGGCCTGGGCACGCCTGCTCATCAGCCCAAGCAGAGCAAACTGGGCACCAATTACAGCATTGGCGAACGGCTCTGCGTTTTCTGTTAGTACTGATGACGCAGCACCGTAGGACTGCGCAAAACCAGGCAACATAGTCTCATAGGTCATTGTGCGGGCGTCGCTGGTCATGGAACGTACTCCCCTACTGTCCACAGTTGCCCGACAGCAACTTAACTCAATCTAGCGCAATTTGCCGGTTGACATACATCTTTCCACAGCCAGTAGGCAATGACCCATATCAAGTGGGCGGGATGAGAATCATAAACATCAAGAAATCAGCGCAATGATAGTATCCAATCTATCGGCATCCTGAACGGGCTTATCCCAACGAATCCTATGTATTCGGGGGAACCGCATGGCCACACCGGACTTATGGCGTTTGGATGTATGAATTGAATCAAACGCAACTTCGAAGACGAGACCCGGCGTAACTGCGCAGACGGGTCCAAATCGCTGTTTGGTATGTCGCCGGACCCAACGGTCGATGGCAATCAGCTCATCATCGCTATAACCACTATAGGCCTTTCCCACCGGAACCAGGCCATCCTCGCCGTCTCCTGAAGTTTTCCACGCCCCGAACGTAAAATCAGAATAATAAGAGGATCTCCGGCCGGATCCACGCTGTGCGTACATCAGCACGCAGTCGACGGTCAGCGGGGCACGCTTCCACTTGTACCAATGGCCCTTTGGTCGCCCCCTCAAGTAGGGACTGGCCCACCGCTTGAGCATCAATCCTTCAATGGCGCACGCACGTGTTTCCTGCCATAATTTTCGAGCGGCGGTTTTGTTGGGTAACTCGAGCAGCTCAGAAAGTTCGTAGCGCTCCGGATTGACGGCGCGAAACCAGGATTGAAGTTGCTCGCGGCGTTCGACGAATGCTCCACCGCGTAGATCGCTGCTATTCCATTCCAAAATATCGTAGAGTATGATGTGGGCCGGATAGTCCTCCAGCATCTGGGAAGAAACAGATTTCCGGTTGAGGCGCCGCTGCAAATCGGAGAATGAGGCTATGTTCCCGTCGCGCTTAATTAGCAATTCGCCGTCTAATACACTGTCGTCTCGGTATGTGGGCAGAACATCGGGGAAGCTTTTGGAAATATCGTCGCCGGTGCGTGAATAAAGCCGGACATCGCCTAATTTGTTGACGATCTGAACACGAACGCCGTCCCATTTCCACTCTATGGCGAAATCCTCCAGCGCAAGTGCTTCAAAGTCCTCGTCCTCGAGTGAGTTCGCCAGCATTACCGGCCGGAAGACAGGTAAGCTCTTGACATCTGGAATATCGCTACGACCATCCAGCCAGGCGAACATAGCCTCGTAGGGCGGCACGACACCATGCCAAATCTCCTCGATATCTTCTGAGTCGCGATCCCAAGCTAGCGCCACGGCTAACTTTGCAAGACGGGTGGATACGCCAACACGTGGAGCGCCTGTGAGCATTTTAAGCAAGGCCCATCGTCCTTTGGCATCTAGCGTGCAGAGCCAATTCTCGAGTAGATCCGTTACTTTTTCAGACTGGGTGGTAGCGAGAGCAGCAATCACTGTTGCCAGTTTGGGCGGGTCAGAATGTGATGCACTCGGGTCCGGCCAAAGAAGCGCGAGAGTTTCGGCGGTGTCGCCCACATACTCCCGTGATAAACGGAAAAGGTGATCATCAAAGCGATCAGACACCAACGATTGAATGACCCGCCGCACCGGAAGCGAGAAGGGAAGCCCATCAGTCAAAATGGCCAAAGCCCAACCGCGGTCCGGGTCTGGTCTCTCCCGAAAGTAGCTCTTCAAAAGACCGAGCTTGGCGTTCCTCGAAGGTGTGAATGCCAAGCGATCGAGCAATTCAGAAAATGCTTCCATGTTCGCGAAGGGAACCGACTACCAACGAACTATTTTGACGATCGAACGCATGTGGTGATTTCCTCGTCGAACCAACAAGCGTACCGAGGCGGATAGAATGCCTCGAGGTAAGGGTCGACGCAAGGTAAGGGGAAGGACAGCTCATGAATCGAATGCGCAACATCTGTCATAGAAGTGAACTCTTAGAAAGGTCTACGCATCCGAACGTCCGTCTATCACGCTCACATTTTTCACAATTATCCGTACTCGTTTGCGCGAGAGTTCGCCTCGGGACATGGCACTCCACTGGTTCATCCAGTTTCCACTCTTCAATCTGTTTCTTCTTCTCTCCCCACCAGGGAAAGTCCACGCCCGCACTTACCCATAATTTTAATCTGGTGGAGGAGGGCATCCTCGCGCCCGTGCGTAACCCAGACTTCCTCAGCC
>JBPCWA010000144.1:0-4210 GCA_051009975.1 Hyphomicrobiaceae bacterium | reverse complement strand
GTTCTCCTCACTTGCAGTTCGCCGCTTCGTCGAGCGAGCTGGCAATGAAGACTGGGTCGCCGTAACCTACCGCGCCAATGCGAATTTGGACGCCATGGGCTCAGTCGTTGCAACGATCCTGCGAATGGCCGTTCGTGATGTGAAGGAGATCTTCCCATGAGTGTACCCAACCATCGCGAACAACACCTCGAGCCACTGCCGAGAGAGCTTCTGCGGAAGCCATTGGACTACATTCTCGCAGATCATCTTCGACAGCGCGTGTTGTGTGTGCTTTGCGAACAGCTAGCAAACTCAGAGGTCTTGGATGTGGAAATCGCCGAAGAAGTTGTCGCGTATCTCAAGACCGACATGAGGGTTCACGTTATTGACGAAGAGCAAGATCTGTTCCCACTCATTCGCCGCCGGGCTGAGGACGAAGACGACATTGAAGAGGCACTTGGCCAACTATCTGGCGAGCACGCAAGTGAAGAAGATCTCTCCACGGCAATTATTGATGGTCTCGAGAGTGGCCTTCAAAATCCGACTAAGAGATTGAACAACGGTTTGCGGAAAGAGTTGAGAGATTTTGCACAAAATGAGAGACGACACCTTGCTTTGGAAAACGCGACAGTAATGCCGCTTGCCAAAGTTCGACTAACCGATCGTGACGTAAAGGATCTTTCTGCCCGGATGGCTGCGCGTCGCGGCATTCTCTTGGATGTAACAGAGTAAAGGTGAGAAGAAATGCTCTCTGATTTGCTGCAGAACAATCGGGCCTGGGCCGTCCGAAAACAATCGTCGGATCCAAATTTCTTCAGGCGTTTGTCAAGCCAGCAAACGCCAGAATATCTGTGGATCGGCTGCTCAGATAGTCGCGTGCCAGCCAACGAAATTGTCGGCCTTGACCCTGGTGAGATTTTTGTTCATCGCAACGTCGCAAATCTCGCGATCCCGACGGATATCAACTTTCTCTCAGCATTGGCTTTTGCGATCAATGTTCTCCATATCAAACATGTTATCGTCTGCGGTCATTATGGCTGCGGTGGAGTGAAAGCGGCCTTCCAAGACAGCCGCAACGGTGTCATTGATCACTGGTTGGAACCGGTTCGCGAAGTCTACCGTGCTGAGCGCGTGCACATCGACGCCATTCGCCACCCCTCTGACCAGATCAACGCTTTGTGTGAATTCAACGTAACGACACAGGTGGATGAAATCGCAAAAACAACAATTGTTCGCGATGCCTTCGGCCGGGGGCAAAGCCTATCGATTCACGGCTGGATCTACGGTTTAGCAGATGGGCTGCTGCGCGATCTCGACGTTACCCAGAGCAATGGACCCAGTTGAAGATACTAGATCGTATAAGCCGGAGGACGCGAAGGAGAAAAGCTGTGATTTCCGAGCAAATGCCGAAATGGTCGATGTTTCGCCGAGTTTGGCGGAGAGCGGAACTCTTCGAAAGGATGGCAGACCTGCTAGAGGTTAACCTTGCGGCAGGCGCGCGGCTTGATGACGGTGATGCAATCAGAGTGGCGAACGCCAATTGTTTGCACTGCCTATCTGCCAGCGAATGTAGAAGCTGGATCGAAGCATCAGATGGGTTGCCACTTCCACCATCCTTCTGCCGCAACAGAGAATTTTTCAGCCGTTGCGCCGCAGACAAAGCCGATCCGGCTTCGCGCTGGACAAGCGAAACGGACATATGAGTGATGAAAGAAGGCGACAATTTTTTGGCAGCCGTGATCTATAGCGCTGGCGAGGGCGAGGCTGTCGATCGCACTCTCTCGTGCTTGGCCCGCGAACTGGAAGGCCGAGGATACAAGATTGCAGGCACGGTACAGCGATCCATCCCACGATCAAGTCGTTGCACCTGCGATATGATGGTTCGAGATTTGTCGGCAGATCGGGAAGTGCAAATCTCAGAGGACCGTGGCCCCAACGCGCGAGGCTGCCGCCTCGATTCGCGCGTGCTTGAAGGTCTGGTTGGATCAACGCTTTCGGCATTGGATCGCGGAGTAGACGCGGTCATCATCAACAAATTCGGCAAGCAAGAGGCTCGGGGAGCCGGTTTCAGGGGAGTGATTGCTCAAACGATCCTTCGCCCTACGCCTGTTATCACCAGCGTCAACTCTGCGTATTTCGATAGCTGGCGCTTATTCGCCGACGGGCTCGCGGATGAGTTGAAGCCGGACAGGAACATTCTCGTTGACTGGATAACGCGGCGACTGAGAACCGATGTTGTCCGGCGTGACAGTTTCGCCGAGCGTCCTTCGCTGGGCGAGGTTCTGTGAGCCAAGCCGGTGGAGCACCCGACTTACGCCGAGAGCTTTGAGATCTGGCTCGTCTGGTCAGATGTTCGCCTTCCTGTTGGCGAGCATCAGACGGCGCTTGCCGTCTTGGAGCAGGCTGGCGTCCCAATAGAACCAGGTTGCATGACTGGCGGTTGTGGAGAGTGCGCGACCGAATACGTTGAAGGCGACGTCGACCACAAAGACACCTGCTTGAATGCCGATGATCGCAAACACCAGTTTTGCCCTTGCGTTTCTCGCGCAAGAGGAACTCTTGTCCTTCCGTTCTGAGAACTTATCCGCCTATGCAAGCGCGCCTTGGTAAAGGATCCAGCATATGTCTCGCTCCTGCGCCGCTTGCGCCAGCAGTGCCACGGATAGGGCGTTGAAGCGTTTGCGCACTGGAACTTCGCCATCAATGTCAACTCCTCGTTGACCGCCGGCAACGACTGGGCAGCTGGGCAGTGCGCGTCGACATCACAAGCGAGATTTTGAACCTCGCAAACGCTTAAGGATTAGCTCTTTGGAAAGCGTATGCAACAGTCCTGGCGGGACGGGTTTTGTCAATGCGGGTCGATAGCATGGCTCGAAGATTTGCAAAAACGGAACCGGTCTTGACCAACCATTTGGGATGACTCAACGCATCGAGGTTCATGCCGCGGGCGGACAGCATCACAAGGCGCACAATGTTCCGGATACTGCAATCGATCGTGTCAACAAAAAAAAACGAGCGCCTCTACGAGTCAGAACGATACCGCCTAGAGGGTGTCCGGCCAGTCCATCGCTTGAACGATACCGTAAAACTGGCGTGGCACGAAAATCCTAGCAAGAAGGCAAGGTCGGACGATTTGACGTCACCGCTGTCTAGGTAACGGATGGCGAGAATCTTGCGGTTATCATCCATTAAATCATCTAACCAGCCCACCGAAATTCAGCGCGGCATCAATGGTGGAGTGTCCACAAGGAAGGCTTTTTGCGCAGCCAACTTGGCACGGAACTAAGAGTTGCGACCGGTTCCGTTTTTGAGGAACATCCGGCCCGAGATTAAGCGCTGCTAGCTTGACTGAGACGCAGGCAGCGCGCACGCTGGTAGTCATGCCTCAACAAGTGAACCAAGGTTTCGCGACCAATGCCGAAGCGCATCGAGTCCAAATTTTGTTGGGTGCTGTGCAGGCGTGCGATCGTAGACTTGTTCGATACCGATGCGCCGCGCGGTGAGGCGTTTGCCGTAGCACATCAAGTGTTCCAGCGAGATCATTAGGAACGTCAATAACGGTAGGATCTCTTTGAACTCGCGCTCGGCTTCGTCAGTCTTGCCAGAGCGATAGAGGTTATAGATGCGGGCTTCGATATCGACCGCATCGGGACTCGGAATGATACCGGCAAAGCCAGCCCGCAGCGTATCGATCATGTCGATACCGTTGCGGCCGTTGAAGAGTTCAAACGCGCCAGCAGATGCGTTAGCGAGCTTGCCGCTCAGGATCGCATCGCCCTCGGCTTTCAGGATTGAGACGTTGGGGTGTCGACGGTTGAGTTCGATCAATCCGGCATCACTGAGGCCAATACCGATGAACTGCGGGGCATTCTGAATGCCAACGGGAACCGCAGCAGCATCCGCCACCTGACCGAAAAACTTGATCAGTTCCTCTTCGCTTGCTGCCTTGACCGGTGGCGGCTGCAGGACGACCCAGTCGGCTCCCGCATCGGCGACGACTTGGATCATGTCTATCTGGCCGCCAATGGTCGGCTCTGTAACGGTGACGCTCACCGGAACGCGACCGGCTGCATCAGCGAGAACCCATTCTCGACTTCACTGAGATTAAAGCACGGCTGCGGATTGACCGGAACTCCGCGGAATTCACTCCAGCGTTTGAGCTCGATCAGCCGGTAGGCTTTGCGAAGCGGTGGCCGCTTTGGCAGTGGTATCGTACCGGCCGCATCAAACA
>JBPCWA010000143.1:0-3631 GCA_051009975.1 Hyphomicrobiaceae bacterium | reverse complement strand
GTGTACGTACTCGAACTGGCTTGGGATCATGTTCTCGGCCTGGTACACCCGCGACAGCCCTAGCAATAACATTCCTAGCCTTCTCAATTGTCCAAATTCTGCTCGTTTGGGCGTTCCAAATTTCGTCCCCTGCTGGCTTTGGCGTTTGTCGCTTTGGACCTATCCGAGTGGTGGCTATATTGCTTCTATTCCGCCGTGGCGTCGTGACCAACGTGGCGCATCAAAAAGAAACTCTTCGATGACTTGGAGATCATATTCACTGATGTGATCTCCCTGTTTGGCAGTTGATACGATGTGGGCCAAGTTCATGAGCGACGTCATGTCACTGACGTCGCGAAATATATTGTAGTCAAGCAGAACGAACACACCGACGACCTGCGCCTGCGCCGCCTTCAGAGCTTGTTTGATCGCTTCTTTCGTGCGGCCGTCGGTCGTGAGGTCGTCGACGAGCAAGGTGCGCGTTCCCGGCTCGAATGAACCTTCAAATTGCGACAATCGCCCAAACCCGCGTGCGCGCTTCATTGCAACAACCAACGGCAGGTGGCGTCGATCGGCAATAATAGATGCAAATGGCACCCCCGCGAGTTCGCAACCTGCAATCATGTCGACGGCTCCAGGTTGATAGACGACATCAATTTTGCTAAGCGCCAGTTCGATCAATCGCTGTCGCGCATCCGCAAGCGAAATAAGCCGCTTGATATCGATAAACACCGGGCTCGCCCAGCCAGACGAAAGAAAGAATGGATCTCCGCTCGTCCTGGTATAGACGGCACCAGACTCGACGACGATTTTCGCCGCCTCCATCGCTGCCGGATCTTGGTCCGTCATCATTGCACCTCATCGATCATATCGGCAGCACTTAGAAGTGACTGAGACAAGACTTCTGCCCCAGCGAAGAAGTCTTCGAGCTCCATGGCTTCATGGGGATTGTGACTGCCGTTCTGATTGCGCACGAACACCATTGTCGATGGCACGCCGGCATTCGCAAACACCGCACTATCGTGTCCTGCGCCTGAAGGCATTATTTCACACTCGATCTTGGCCTTGTCTGCAGCACTTTGCGCAAATTCCACCAGCCTGTCAGACATTCGGGCTGGCTCGGTATAAACCGGCACTCCAACATCAAACGTGACACCTAGCTTTGCTTCGAGCTGCTCGCACTCTGAGCGGATGAGATCGCCGAAGGACTTGAGTGTCTTGGTATCCTGGCTCCGGTACTCCAATGAGAAGAATACTTCGCCGGGCACCCTGGAGACCGCATGCTCCTGTGAGTTGGTCTCAACAATCCCTGCCGTAACGACGAGATCTTCGCCCCACTCAAGCAGCACGCGCCAGTGCTCATCGATCCGCATCAGAAGTTCTGACATGGCGAGCACTGCGTCGTGTCTCAGCCACCGTGGAACTGCACCCGAATGTGCGGCCTGCCCGCGACAGACCACGCGCCGATGGCGGACGTTACCTCTAATTCCCGTCACGATACCGATGGGCTTATCTTGTGCAATAAGAACGGGCCCTTGCTCGATGTGCAGTTCCATCCAAGAGTGGAAATGCCCCACGTCCACGAGCGGCAGCTGACCTCTGACTAGGTTCATGGCGACTCCAGCCCGCTCCATGTTGGTTGCAAGGCTGTCGCCGGTCAGGCGATGCCTGCTGGAAAAGTCGCTCTCGGACAATTGCCCGAACAATGCGCGCGATCCGAAATAGCATGGCCCGCCGTACCACGCGCTTTCTTCGCCGCGAAGCACATAGAGCTCCAGCGTGCGCAACAGTGGCGCGCTATGATTTGCAGCCAGCATTGCCATGAGCGAAGCGATCACGCCTGCGGCTCCATCGAAGTTTCCGCCTTGAGGCACGCTATCAAGATGCGATCCGGAGGCAACGACAGGAAGTCCGGGATCCTTCCCCGGCAGCGCAAGGATGAGGTTTTGTGCCGCGTCCCAACGAGTCTCAAAGCCGTGGGCTTGACCGACGGCCTCGACGATCTGCATCGCCGCGGTTTCTCCAGGGCCGTAGGTTTCTCGGCTAATACCTACGCCGTCGAATGACATTTCACGAAATTTTTCGAAGAGGCATTTAGCCAACTCTTGACGCTCGGCATTCATTACTTGCACCAGGCGAGGGCCCGGATCGGCAAAGGCTGCTACATCATTTGGCATATGTGCCTCCGAAAACAAAAACGGCGCTCAGGATCGCGCCGCTGGATGTTAGGAAGCGATAAACCATACCTCAGCGCTCCAATTTGCACAAGGCGTCCATCCATGCCTGACCAATAGGTTTGCCCCCAATTCGTAACCCACACGGGTTTACCGGGTGCATTCGTCATTCGTCCGACCATCGCGTGATAGATTTGCAGTCTGTTTAGGGCTAATATTCCTGCAAGGGAGTAGCGTGATGGAAAGACGGCTTGCCGCCATCTTGTTGATCGACATAGTGGGTTACACGCGGCTCATTGGACTCGACGAAAATGGCACGATCGCGCTCCAGAAGGCTCATCGAGAAGAAGTCATCGCTCCGAGGATTGCTTTGCATGCTGGCCGCATCGTCAAGTCGACTGGCGACGGGTTATTGGTCGAGTTCGCCAGCGTTGTAGATGCCGTGCAGTGCGCTGTGCATGTACAAAGGGATCTGGCAAAGCGCGACATCGAAGCTCCCGTGGACCGGCGTATCGTTTACCGCATTGGCATCAATCTCGGAGACATTGTGATTGAAGACGGCGACATCCTGGGAGATGGCGTCAATATTGCTGCTCGACTAGAAGGACTGGCGAAGCCAGGCGGCATTTGCATATCAGACACCGTCCACCAACACATTTCAGGAAAAATCGATGTCGTGTTCTCAGATGCGGGGCACTACGACCTCAAGAATGTTTCGCACCCCGTGCGCGCTTGGCAATGGACAGCAAATGGAGCGAATACCGTCGCAAACGCTGAACAGGATCAGCAAATTCTGCCACACCTGACAAAGCCTTCGATCGCAGTCTTGCCGTTCAATGACCCATCTGGTGACGAGGATCACTTCGCCACTGGAATATCTGAAGACCTTTCAACTGCGCTTTCGAAGTACCGGTCCTTCTTCGTAACCGCAAGAAACTCAACACTCACGTACGGTGTCAAATCGGAGGATATGGAAATCATCGGGCGCCAACTAGGTGTTCGCTATGTGGTCACCGGCAGCGTTCGCAGAGGAGGACCGCGCATTCGGGTCACGGCCAAACTCATTGAAGCGTCGAGCGGAAATAACATGTGGGCCGATCGTTTCGATGGTGAACTGACGGACATCTTTGACCTTCAGGACCAAATCACACGAACCATTGTCACGGCAATTATGCCAGAGCTCGGGGACGCGGAGCATGCGAGAGCGCTCAGGAGGGCTCCAGAGAACCTTGATGCGTGGGAGCTCTATCATAGGGGGATGTGGCATGCGCATAGATTGACAAAGATTGATTTGCTAGAAGCCGACAATCTCTTGAGAAAGTCGATCGACCTTGATCCCAACTTTGCTGCCGCGCAGTCAGGACTTGCATTTGTCGTCCAACATCGGACGGCATTCGGTTGGTCCAAGCATAAAGAGCAGCGTTGGTCGGAAACACTGCAGCTGGCCCAGAATGCGCTTGCAATCGACCCTCGGGATG
>JBPCWA010000142.1:0-11629 GCA_051009975.1 Hyphomicrobiaceae bacterium | reverse complement strand
AGAGGCCGTTTCGTGTGTCCCAATTCCCTATCCAACGAGGGGATTCGGAGGGAGGCACGCATGACCAATCACGAACTTGCCACTCAGCTAAACGGCTACAGTCTGACGACTGCTGAAGTTTTATATGGCATGCCAGACTATCCTACCGTACTGCAGACCTTTGTCTGGCAGTGTTACGATGTTCACCCACGTTTTCCGCGTGTAATGCAGTTTCTGGAATTTTGGCGGGAAAACATCGAGGCGGAGCTTCACAAAGTGACCGTAGCGCACAAGGGTCTAATTGCTCCGGCGGAATTGCGTTTGGTTGCTGGCGAATTTCGATTGCAATAGTTCAGGCGTATCAATCAGGCTACGTGTCTCGCATCGGCAGTAGTCGGTGTGTGCAGCGAATGTGTGCGCTTGAACTGCGGGCATATATTTGAACGCATGATGATACTGCTTGATCTGTATCTGCGACGAATCTGAATTGTCGGCTCGGCCGGTTTGGCGAGTGACAAAGCTTCGTTTGTGCCGGCCCGATTTTGCGTTCGACGGTTTTGGGACTGTGCCTCTTGCCTCGCGCGAGTGGGCGTTGAGGCCCGTGCAGCAATCATTTTGTCGTCGGCGGCTATCGGTGTCGTTCGATTTTGAAAGAATTGAAGATATCTGGCGCAATGGCCGGTCAAGATGTAAACCGGATGAGCTACGTCAAGGTCAGATTGCCGAAATGCACCTAACCGGATGCTCGCTGTCACAGCCAGCCCTTAGCCGAGCGCCAATCGCCTTTTGTCCAGGCCGAATTGCCATGGCCGGTCTCGTCGCGCATGGAGTGCAGTTGCCATCTTCCCATTCTGAGACTGAATTGATAATTGGCCATGGTCGAATAAGAAGATGGACAAGTGGACAGACAAGTATAGAGAACGCTCTCTGTGGTTTGCGGGGCATGTCTCTAGCAGCTTGAGGTCAATTGAAGCTGGGGCCGTGTGATGGTAGCCAGCCACCGAGATGGCGGCACAGACTCACTGCCGCGGAAACTATGAACCCGGCCTGCGGCCAATACGGCATGGATTAGAGGGCCCATCACGAAACTGTGCTATGGCCTCATGATAACCACTACTAGAACCGACGTGATTCAACGATCAGGGCCAGCTTGAGATGAAACGAAATCGCAGGGCGAAAATTGTAGCGACGCTTGGCCCGGCGTCCTCTACCTCAGAACAAATCGAAACTCTTTTTCGCGCCGGTGTTGACGTCTTCCGCCTCAACTTCAGCCACGGGACGCAACAAGACCACGCTTCGCGCTACGAAAGCATTCGCAGGCTTGAAGAAAAAGCTGCCCATCCGATTAGCGTCTTGCAGGATCTACAAGGCCCCAAAATTCGCGTTGGCATTGTGGCCAACGACGAAATTGAATTGGTTCCCGGAGAAATGGTGCAATTCTCCCTCGCCGAGTCCAGCACGGACGCAACAATCATTCCTCTCCCCCATAAACCAATTTTTGACGCCATTGCGCCTGGCCATCATCTGCTGCTTGACGACGGCCGACGGCGGGTCGAGGTCGTTGGCGTTGGCGACACGACACTTGATGCCCGTGTCATTTATGGGGGAACTTTGACGAACAGAAAAGGCGTCAACCTTCCCGATACGCTCCTTCCACTCTCTCCCCTCACTGAAAAAGATCGTGGGGATCTGAGATTCGGGTTGGAGTTAGGTGTAGATTGGGTGGCGCTGTCTTTTGTCCAGCAACCCGGAGACATTCTCGAAGCGCGTGATATCATAGGTGACAGCGCAGGCATCATGGCCAAAATTGAAAAGCCAATGGCCTTGCAGTCGATCGACGACATCATCCGGTTATGCGACTCGATTATGATTGCCCGCGGCGATCTTGGAGTTGAAACGCCGCCAGAAGAGGTTCCGGGTCGACAAAAGGAATTGATACGGGCCTGTCGACTCGCCGGAAAGCCCGTTATTGTGGCAACCCAGATGCTTGAGTCAATGATCGCGGCGCCGACGCCGACACGGGCCGAAGCTTCGGATATCGCCACCGCTATCTATGACGGCACCGATGCGGTTATGTTGTCAGGCGAGTCCGCCGCAGGTCAGTACCCGGTTGAAGCTGTCCGTGTCATGGACAGCATTATTCGCACAACTGAGCAGCACAAAGACTACCGTTCAATCATCACAGCTCTCGAACCGGCCGTCGAGCCGACAGTGCATCATGCGGTTTCTGCGGCTGCCGCGGATATTGCCGACATGATCGGCGCAAAAGCCATTATTGCATTTACGTCTTCTGGCGCGACAGCATCACGCATCGCCCGCAAACGCCCAGACGTTCCGATAGTTGCACTGACGCCCGATGCACAGGTGATGCGCCAGCTGGTATTAACCTGGGGCGCCCATGCCCTCTGCACAGATATTATCGACAGTTATCAAGCGATGGCCGATCAGGCTGCCAAATATGCTCAGGACCAAGGGTACGCGTCGCGCGGGGACCGTCTCGTGGTTGTGGCTGGTGTACCATTTGGCGTTGCAGGATCGACCAACAATGTCCGCGTGCTCGAGATCTAACCCAAATCAGTGGATCTGCGACCGCTGCGGGGCCGACTAGCGCGGGATGACAATTGCGACGCATTTTATTTTCAGCGGTTGTTAGTGATCGACGGCGGATGCTTGAAGCGCAAATCGTTGCCCGTCGCTCCAAATATAAAACCCCTCATCATTGCCGTCGCCAGGGACCGCTAAGTCGATCAAATCGTAGGTGAGGGCCCGAGTGATAAGTGCCTCGAGGCCGCCGCGCACGCGCAGGTAGGGCTTGAGCCCGCCATTACCTTGTTCGACGAGAAAACGTATAGGGTGGTCTGCGTTGCAACAAATGATGTCATCGACATTCGTCCGAAATATCAAATGTTGCTTCGATCCAAACCCTTGGACTTCGCATTCTACCGCCAAAAAAGGGGCATCGATGACCGTGACATCAACCTTTTCAACTGGTGTCACGAGATAGTGACGGCCATCGCTATCACGCCGCAGAACCCGCGAAAACAATCTGACAATCGGCTGGCGCAGGATGGGACTTCCCCGGTAAAGCCATGTTCCATCAGCTTCAATGGTCAGTCCTATATCGCCATGGTAGGGAGGATTCCAACTTTCGACAGGCGGCGCCGTGTCCGCATCCTGAATAGAAATGAGTCGCACCAAGTCGTGGATCCGATTGCTATCTCCGACCGGCCCTCCCATAATACTCCTTCAAAAGCGGTTTAACTCTGTTTATCTTCTGGCGGCGCAACGTAGACCAATCCGAACGGGCCCCACGCACCGTATCAAGCAGACACGATATCTAGCCGACACGATATCTAGCCGACACGATATATAGCAAACAGGATATCTAGCAGTCACGATATCTAAAAGCCACCGTATCTCGATCTCAGCTTCGTCAGGTCGAACATAGCAGATGATGTCTTTCAAAGCCGATGCCATGCGGGTCGCAGTAAGATGCGGCGCTTTGAAAGGTCGGCGGATCCA
Organism: Hyphomicrobiaceae bacterium; assembly: GCA_051009975.1. GTDB lineage: Bacteria > Pseudomonadota > Alphaproteobacteria > Rhizobiales > Hyphomicrobiaceae > Tectiglobus. Next base: position 8,128 of record JBPCWA010000142.1, on the reverse strand, counting down.
ATAATACGTTCATAATGCAACCACTTGCAGCTCACTGCACTCGCTCCAACTCATTAAGCCTATAGGGCACCCATGTCACCAGAAACCCAGTCCGACCGTGATGTCGTAACTCAAATCGAGGCCGCAGGAGAGCGCATGAAGCGTGTCCATACGGCAGCCGGCCAGGTCATATTTGGCCAGGACAAAGTGATCGAACACACCTTAATTACGCTTTTGGCCGGTGGTCACGCGCTGCTGATTGGAGTTCCCGGACTCGCAAAAACCCTTCTCGTCGAGACTTTGGGTAAAGTGCTCGGATTGGACGCCAAGCGGATCCAGTTCACACCTGATCTGATGCCGTCAGACATTATCGGTTCAGAGGTTCTCGAAGAAGTCCATGGGGGCGCGCAACGTCAGTTTCGGTTTATCAAAGGGCCAATATTCACCCAGCTGTTGATGGCGGATGAGATCAACAGGGCCAGTCCGAAGACTCAGTCAGCACTGCTCCAAGCGATGCAGGAGCATCACGTTACAGTTGCCGGTGCCCGCCATGATGTGCCGTCACCGTTTCATGTTCTGGCCACGCAAAATCCTCTCGAGCAGGAAGGCACATACCCTTTGCCCGAGGCACAGTTGGATCGATTTCTATTGCAGGTCGACGTGGGGTATCCCGACCTGACCGCAGAGCGCAGGATGCTCTACGAGACAACGGGCTCTAAGACGACTGAACTTCAAGCTTTCCTTTCCGGATCAGAGTTGATCGGTATGCAAAAGCTTGTGCGTCTCATGCCAGTTTCTGACAAAGTCGTCGAAGCGATACTGAACTTGGTGCGTGCGGCACGCCCGGGCGAAGACGCATCTGAGGAGATCAATCGATTGGTCGCGTGGGGGCCTGGTCCACGCGCCAGCCAGGCGTTGATGTTGACAGTCAGAGCCAAGGCGATGATTGATGGACGTCTGGCGCCCTCGGTAGAAGATGTCATCGCGCTTGCCGAGCCGGTGCTCAAGCATCGCATGGCACTCACGTTCAACGCACGAACAGATGGTGAATCCGTCGGTGATGTCATCGGACGACTGGCGGCGAAGGTGGAGTAGGGCATCGTGTCGCTGTTGGACGCTACGCAATCGGCTTCCCGAAACGAGAAAGATAGGTCCACGCTTCTTATTAACGAGGCGGAGGCACAGTCCCTGGCCGAGCGGTTACCCGACCTGCTGATAGAGGCTATGCGGATCTCAACGACGATCGCACATGGCATCCATGGTCGCCGCAGGGCCGGACCCGGCGAGACCTTCTGGCAATTTCGCCAGTACGAATCAACCGATGCAGCTTCCCTAATCGACTGGCGTCGATCAGGCAGTTCCGATCACCTCTATGTCCGCGAACGCGAGTGGGAGGCAGCGCACACATTTTGGTTGTGGGCTGATCTTTCACCGTCAATGGATTTCTGCAGCCATTTGAGTCAGCGTTCAAAGCGGGACCGCGCGCTCGTCTTGCTATTGGCCATTGCTGAGCTGCTCGTTCGCAGCGGAGAACGGGTTGGGCTTCTCGGTTTGACGCGACCTACTGCCAATCGCAAGGCCACCGCTAGATTGACTGAGGTCATCGCGGCGAATATCTCGGCACCACAGTTCGTCACGGGACTTCCGCCGGAAGAACGTCTGCCGCGACATTCTGGTGTTGTCCTAATCGGTGATTTCCTTAGCCCAGTGCAAGAAATAAATGCACGAGTTTCAGCGCTTGCCGCGAGCGGCACGAACGGCCATTTGATACAGGTGTTTGATCCCGCTGAAGAGGCACTGCCATACGATGGCCGAGCAGAATTTCTGAGCCCGATGGGTGGTGAGAGGTGGATCGCCGACCGCGTGGAATCTTTGCGTCACGAATATGTCGATAAACTCGCCGCGCACAAGGCAAGTATAGCAGATCATGCCGGTCAACTGGGTTGGTCACACGTTACCCATCACACCGACAAGTCCGCCGCTGACCCTCTGCTACGGTTGATATTTCGGCTGCAGAATTCGGTCGCCAGTGGCGGAGAGGCCCGCGCGGGAGGCTTTGCATGAGCATCGGTGCTCTAACATTTCTCAGTCCTTGGTTGCTCGCTGGCCTACTGGCGCTGCCGATTATTTACTGGCTGTTGCGTACCGTGCCGCCTCGCCCCAGGCAGATTACGTTTCCACCAACCCGGATCCTTGTTGGCCTAGAAAATCGAGAGAAAACTCCCGACAAGACACCCTGGTGGCTCATGCTGATACGAATGCTGGCAGCTGCGATGGTCATTTTTGCCCTCGCCGAACCCATTCTGAATCCGAACCCCAAAGCGGCGTTGGAGGGCAGTGGTCCGGTTGCCATTGTAGTTGACAATGGATGGAGTGCATCGGCGGAATGGCCCGAACGGGTACGCATGATGGACCGGCTCATCGATCAGGCCGCGTCAGACCAACGTCCGGTCGTCGTCGTTGGAACCGCTGAACCGGCCAATCGGCTCGTTCAAGTCGAGTCTCCAAACGACGCGCGAAAACGTGCAGCAGCGCTGGTGCCACAGCCTTTCGCGCCCCTGCGGTTAAAGTCCGCCGAGCGTCTCGATATGGCCCTTGCGGGACAATCAGGAGCCAGCGTCGTCTGGTTGTCAGATGGCGTGGATCACGGACGAGCAGTCGAATTCATTGATCGGATCGCGACACTTGCTGACGCCGGGCTATCGGTGGTGACCGTTGGCGATGAAGCGGCACCTCTCGGGGCAGTCGCTGTAGTCAGTGATGGCGGAAAGCTGCGCGTGAAATTGGTCCGTCCCTTTGGTGGTCAATATCAAGGCGAGATTGCCGCGCTATCAGGACGAGGAGAACGCCTGAGTGAGGCGCGATTCAATTTTTCCGCGGATCAGACTACTCAAACGATCGAGATCAACTTGCCGCTAGAGTTGCGGAATCAAGTCAGCCGAGTGGCAATTTCCAACGAGCGATCTGCGGGTGCGGTTCACCTTCTGGATGCCCGATCACGCTGGTCGCGCATCGGACTGATTTCTGGGGCAGAGCGTGATCGCGATCAGCCTTTGCTAGGACCTCTCTACTATGTGCGGCGTGCGTTGGCTCCCTACGGAGAGCTAGTTGAATATGACACGGCGAATTTGGCTGAAGGCGTCACTAGGACGCTCAAGCGAAGACCGTCAATGTTGGTCTTAACGGACGTTGGCGTGTTGCCCGGCGGCATCGTCGACCAAGTTGCAGATTGGGTGGATCAGGGGGGGACATTAGTCCGCTTTGCAGGGCCCAGGCTCGAAAAAGGGGGCGATGATCTCCTGCCAGCTCCGCTCCGGACTGGTGGCCGTACGCTTGGCGGTGCACTTTCGTGGTCGACACCGCAGCCGATGGCCGAGTTTGGCGAGCACAGCCTGTTCGCAGGGCTGGAAGTTTCGCGAGACGTTCTTGTGCGACGTCAGGTGCTGGCTGATCCAACCCGCTTGCCATTGGAAACTGCAGTGTGGGCACGGTTGCAAGACGGGACGCCGCTGGTCACTGCAACTAAACGCGGTGATGGGACAGTTGTGCTGTTTCACGTGACAGCCAATCCGGCATGGTCCAATCTGCCTCTTTCCGGTCTCTTTGTTGAAATGCTGCGACGTGTTTCAGCAGTCGGCAATCAAGCGGGTGAACCGGGCGGAATTGCAGCAGGGCCTATGCTGTCCGGTCAGTCAACATCTGCGGCGCCGAATGTTTTGACTCCAGTCCAAGTTCTCGACGGTTTTGGTCAACTTTCGCCTCCGCCACCCACCACGTCAGCTATCGCCCTTACGGACTTCGCGACCGTCCGCCCCCAGTTGTCGCACCCACCAGGATATTATGGTCCAGCCGGGCGTCCGCGTGCTCTCAACATCGTCACCGAGGATATGGTCTTGTCGCCGCTCCCGTCATTACCGTCGGCGACCAGCGTGCTCGCGTACGAAAAGCAGACCTCGACGGATCTAAAGCCATGGTTGCTCGCACTCGCACTGACACTATTGTTTATTGATGTGGTTGCGATTTTGGTGTTGCAGTCGGGTGGACTGAGGCTAGGACGCGTTGGCCGGGCAATGGGCGCGGGGGCCGTTGGTGGTCTTTTCGTTCACACAATGCTGCTAATGGTAACCGTGCCCGACGGATGGGCTCAAACTGCTCAGCGACCACCCGCCGACACCGGTGGCGCTGGAACTCAGCGACCGCCGGTGCTTGATGCAAAGGCATTGGCGGCCACCTCACGGGTAACTCTTGGCTACATAGAGACAGGGGATGCTGGAATTGACGGGACCTCACAAGCTGGACTGGCAGGACTATCGCGCATTCTCAGTATGCGTACGTCGGTCGAGCCCGGAGAGCCCGCACCAATCGATGTCGAGAATGATGAAATAGCCTTCTTTCCGCTGATCTATTGGCCCGTCATCGAATCTCAGGAGGCTCTGAGTGCGGTCGCGCTCGGGAAGGTCGATGCGTATATGAAGCAGGGCGGCCTCATTATATTTGATACGCGGGACTATGGCCAAGGCATGCCCATAGGATTTTCGCAGCGCGCATTGCGCCAGGATACACCGTTGCAGCGGCTGCTTGGCAAACTCGACATACCGCGCCTAGAGCCGGTCCCACAAGGTCATGTGCTGACTAAATCGTTCTATCTCCTGGATCGTTTTCCGGGTCGCTGGGCAGGTGGGCAGCTGTGGGTAGAGGCCGGTGGTGGTAATACGATCTCTGCTGACCGCAAGGCGCGACAGGCCGATGGCGTTAGTTCCATTCTGATCACTGCCAACGACTTTGCTACAGCATGGGCCTTGGATGAGCGAAACTTGCCTCTGTTCCCAGTAGTTCCGGGCGGGGAACGCCAACGTGAAATGGCTTTTCGTACCGGTGTTAACATCATGATGTACGCTTTGACCGGGAATTATAAGGCCGATCAGGTTCACGTACCAGCTCTTCTTGAGCGCCTTGGTCAGTAGATTAAAGTGAGTGGAGCAATCATCCTGCTATGACGAGTTGGTCTATTGACTTTGCGCCGATGTTGCCATTTCCACTTTATGTGTTGGCAGTTGTCGTTGCCTTGTTGCTTGCTGGCGTTCTGTTTTGGCGACGCACTCGGGGTGCAGTTTTTCGCGTATCGGCTCTCCTAGCAGTGCTGGCGGCTTTGGCAAATCCGACGTTGCGTGAAGAGGAGCGAGAAGATCTTGGTAATATTGCTATCGCCATCTTAGATGAAAGCACCAGTCAGACGTTGTCGGATCGGCCAGATCATATGGCCGAAATTCGCAAACAACTCGAAGCCCGATTGGGTCAAATCAAAAATCTTAACGTGAAGTGGGTCGTTTCTTCCCGACCGCGCGATAACGTACGTGCTGGTACTACACTGTTTACGGATCTCAATAACGCGTTAGCCGACACCCCTCCGGACCGCTTGGCTGGCGTGATCATGGTTACCGACGGACAAGTGCACGATGTGCCGCAGAATGTTGCGCAGCTGGGATTTGATGCACCAGTTCATGCGCTCTTGACCGGACAAAAGGGCGAATTCGATCGTCGCATTGAGGTCATCAAGGCACCACGCTACGGCATTGTCGGCCAATCGCGCGATATTGAAATAGCATTGCGTCAAGCTGGTGATGTTCCGACAAGTGCTCCAGGCAATGTCACTCTCAACGTGCGTCGTTCGGGTGAACCTGACGAATCCATTGTTGCACGGATTGGTGGAAAGCTCACGCTGCCAATGCAGTTTCCTCATGCGGGGCAGAATATTGTTGAGATCGAGCTCTCGGAAACTGACGGAGAGCTTACTCTGGCAAACAACCGCGTTGTTGTGATTGCTGAGGGAGTGCGCGAGAACCTTCGCGTTCTTTTGGTCTCCGGCAAGCCGCACGCGGGCGAGCGGACGTGGCGCAATCTCCTCAAGTCTGACGCCGCAGTTGATCTGGTGCATTTTACGATTTTGCGTCCTCCTCAGAAGCAAGATGGCACTCCCATCAACCAACTGTCGTTGATCGCTTTTCCGACACGAGAACTATTCTCGCAGAAAATCGAGGAGTTTGACCTAATTATTTTCGATCGGTATCAGCATCGCGGGATCCTGCGCTTGCACTATTACGACAACATTGCCCGGTATGTGCAGAAGCACGGTGGTGCTCTTCTTGTTGCAGCCGGCGATGACTACGCCGGCGAAGAAAGCATTGTTCGTACCCCGTTATTTCCAGTTCTGCCAGCTGTCCCGACGGGGCAGGTCCTAGAGCAACCATTCCGCGCACGGCTGACTGACGTCGGCGCAAAGCATCCGGTGACTGCATCGCTGCCAGGGGGAGATACCAAAAATCCGACGTGGGGACATTGGTTTAGGCAAGTAGATGTGATGCAGGATCGCGGGAGAGCTTTGATGAGTGGTGTAGATGAAAAGCCGCTCCTTATTCTCGAGCGCCGCGGTCAAGGTCGAGTTGCGCTCTTGACATCTGATCATGCTTGGTTGTGGGCCCGCAGCTTCGATGGTGGCGGTCCCCATCTGCAGCTACTGCGTCGCCTATCGCATTGGTTGATGAAAGAGCCTGATCTAGAGGAGGAGCGGCTAAAGGTGTCGGCAAACGGCTTGAGACTGACGGTGGAACGCCACACCATGGAAGACGACATAACTCCAATCGATGTTTCAGAGCCGGGCGACAGGACGTCGCGCATCACGTTGTCGAAGGTTAAAGACGGATTATGGCGGGCCACACTGGTGGCTGCGCAGGCAGGGTTGTACAAGTTTGAAACTGAGGCGAGCACTGGTAACTTAACAGCAATTGCTCATGCCGGAATCGCCGATCCGCGAGAGATGTCGGAAGTGACCGCCACCGCGGATAAGTTGGGGTCACTGATCGAGAACACCGGAGGTGGTGTGTTCTGGACGAAGACATCCGGCGTTTTGAGTGATGTTGGCGGCGCGAGTGTTACGGTGCCGCGTGTTGCAGTGCTATCGGCCGCCCGTGTGTTTTCCGGTTCGAACTGGATGGGCCTGAAGGATCGCAAAGCCTACGTTACACGGGGTGTTAAACTGACGCCGATGTTCACCGGTTTGGCTGCATTAGCGGCGTTATTGTTCCTTATCACGCTAGCCTGGTGGCGCGAAGGTCGCTGACGGCTTTGATCGGCATCGTCTTCTATTGCGTCAGGCGAAACCCGCAATCGAGAGGTTGCCGCCGCAGACGATGACGCCAACGTGCTCGTTGGCGCGGGGTTGGTAGGCACCGGACAAAAGAGCGGACAAGGCTGTCGCACCGCCAGGCTCTGCGAGGATGCGTAGTTTTTGCCACAAGATCGATTGGGCATTGGCAATAGCAGAGTCATCCACCAGAACGATTTCGTCGACGTAGGCTTCTGCAAGCGAGAAATTCAAATCTCCGATCCGCTGTGCACCAAGTGAGTCGGCGGCTATGCCACTTACAGAAACGTTGACTGGCCGTCCAGCTGCTCTGGCGGTGTGTAGTGCGCACGAACTTTCAGGCTCAACGCCGACGATTCGCAATTGGTCTTGGTACCATGCAGAAACACCACCAATGAGCCCTCCGCCGCCGACGGAGACAAGTAGCGTTTCTATGGAGGGGGACTGAGACTGCAGTTCGAGCCCAAGCGTGCCTTGGCCCATTATCGTCTCCCGTGCATCGTAGGCATGGATGTTGCGTGCCCCGGATCGAGCCGCATAGGCATTGCAAGCATCGAGAACATCCGAGAAATTATCCCCGCCGTTGACGACTTCTCCACCGTAGGTTTGAATGCGGTCTGTCTTTGCTTGGGATGCGTAGCTGGGAACGAAAATACGAGCGGGTGAGCGATACCGGCTTGCGGCAAACGCGACGGCTGCGCCATGATTTCCGCCGGATGCGGCCGTGACGCCGGCGGTCGGAATGGTACGAGATGCAAGATGGGTAAAAGCGCCACGTGTCTTAAACGACCCTGTGTGTTGGAACAGCTCGAGCTTGAGCGTTAGTTTCTCGGCAGGGACGCGAAAATCGGCGGGACAAACGTCGAATATTGGTGTTAGGCGGATGCAGTCGCGAATGTGTTCATAGGTGTCTGCAATGTTATCTCGACTGATCGAGAGCGTCATGATTTTCCTCGGTTCTCTTTCTTTGGCGAGCGGCTACCAACGCTACCAGTGCTACATCTAGAT
>JBPCWA010000141.1:0-4573 GCA_051009975.1 Hyphomicrobiaceae bacterium | reverse complement strand
TCTCCTTGCGGTAGCGCGCGATGAACGGCACGGTTGAGCCTTCTGCCAACAATACCATCGCAGCTGAAACCTGAGACTGTTGGACATTCAGCTCCTTGGCGATGCGCTGCTCAATTGATTGCATTCTGATCCCCGCTTTGTACCGTTTGGTCGTCGCATAGAATGTCGTTCCGTAGGCGAGACCGCATCGAGCGGCCTGTCTTCCACTCCAATATTCATGTCCGAAGTCGACGGCAACGTTTGAAACGCGCAGGCAGCGGAGAAGTCTGGACACTGCGCGTGCAGAACCAGCTTTGGCAACAATCCGATTAAGCCATGCCGTGGCGATGAACTGCTTATGGGGTGTCTATCATCGTGCGGACCATTGCAGGGGATCTTTTTCTGTTCATTTCAACGACTGAGATGATCATTCAGGACTCGTCAAGGTCCGTTTTCAGATGCGTAATTGTGCATTGGCTCTGCGGCGACACCATGCTGCCGCTTCTGCAGTCGTGCCAGGCCAAAACATCGAATATTTGTGGAATCATATCAAAACATCGATATATTTGCGTCCGGGCAGCGTTGTTCGTCGTGCGCCCGCAAATTGAACAATCGCGGTCGGCTCGCAAGGTTCCGGGCCCAAGTTGTGAGGAAGAGACGTATGTTTAGGATAGGACAACGATTGAAAGTCGGCGGCCTGGCTATTGGTCTGGCTCTGTGCGTCACAGCACTTGAGGCGGCGGAACTCAGGATCGGAACAGCTAGCCAAGGGGGTGCATTCTATCCACTGGGCCAAGCTATTGCGTCTGTTGTCAATAAACATTCCGGTGGCCTAAGCATGGTGCCGGTGGTGACGCAGGGTTCCGTTCAAAATCCGCGCTTAGTCTCGCGAGGTGAAGTCGATCTCGGCATCACAAACAACAACCTAGCCGTCTTTGCTAACAAGGGCGCCGCCATGTACAATAAGGGCGGCAAGATGAATTTGCGCGCGCTTGGTTCACTCCATTTTAGTATTTTGCATATGATGACGCTGCAATCGTCACCGATCAATACGATTGCCGATCTCAAGGGCAAACGTGTCGCGGTTGGACCGGCTGGCGGAGGTACTATCCCTTTTTTGAAGCAGGTTTTGGGCCTGCATGGAATGACGTTGAAAGACATAACGCCAAGCTTCTTGTCTTACAGTGATGGGTTCAGCCAGCTTGCCGACGGAAATGTCGACGCTGCATTTGCCCTGAGCGGGTTTCCCGCGGGTGCTGTGATGCAGGCTAGGGCGAACAAGAGCCTGAAATTCATAAAGTTCGCCGATGGAACGTTTGATAAAGCGCTTTCGAAATACAAGAATTACAATCGGGTTGATGTAGCTAAGGACGTCTATCGTACGCCTAGTGACGGGATAGTGCTTGGCGTCAATAATATGCTGATTGTCGATGCGGAGATGGACGAGGATACAGCGTATCGAATTACCAAGTCCATCTACGACAATCTTGAGGAGATGCGTGCCGGCAATGCTCACGCAAAACAAATCGTTGCGGCACGGTCACTTGAACTTCGGGTGCCGCTGCATCCCGGAGCGGCAAAGTATTTCAAGCAGTAGCCGATCCGTTCCGCCGGAGGTGTTTCGTTAAGGCCGGGCGTTTGACCGTTCGGCCACGCAAGCCAGTGACCTCGACTCGAGGACAGCTATGGCCGACCGAATAAATTATGCGCTCGATTGGCTCGTAACCGTTATGGCATTTGTCGTCGGCGCATTTCACCTGGCGAATGTGTCCGGGTTCCTTGTGTTATCGACTCGGGACATTCGTATATTCCATCTCATGATGATGTTGTCTTTGCTGTTCCTGATGCGGCCGACCGTTCGGAACCTTCAAGGCAGCACAGTCGACAGGCTGTCTGGCTTGTTGCTCGTCTGTATCGTAATCGCGAGTAGCGCTTATATTTGGTCTCGCTGGCAGGACATCGCGTTTAGTGGAGGCGAAACTGAACCGCTTGATGCCGTAGTCGGGCTAGTCGTGCTTGCGCTTGTTATTGAGGCTGCACGGCGCGGTGTAGGCATAATCTTAGCCATCATTTGTTTGGTGTTTTTTACTTATCCCTTCTATAGCCCTTTTCTTCCCGGAATTCTTGAAGGGCGGGGGTACTCTCTGACGAGAATGTCGGAATTCTTGACAACGACGTCGCAAGGTGTTTACGGCATTCCACTCGGCGTATCTGCAACTTATATCATTTTGTTCGCGATTTACGGAGCCTTTCTGAGCGAGTTCGGAGCGGGTGATTTCTTCTTCAAGTTAGCTAGTCGACTGACCGCAAACATGCGCGCGGCAGGTGCAAAAACGGCTGTTGTCTTCAGTACATTGCTGGGCATGATTTCTGGTTCGGCAGCTGGCAATGTTGCGGTCACGGGAACCTTGACAATCCCGATGATGAAGCGTGAAGGCTACAGGAGTCATGAAGCTGGTGCGATCGAGGCAGTCGTATCGACTGGAGGTCAGATCATGCCGCCCGTTATGGGTGCAGCAGCGTTCATCATGGCTGAGGTTGTCGGTGTGCCCTATACCAACATCATGGCGGCCGCTCTCGTTCCGGCACTACTGTTTTTCGCATCCGTGCTATTTGTTGTCCACCTTCGCGCGGTCAAGGGCCAAATGCGCCCCCCTAAGTCTATTGAGGAAGACAACGAATCTACAATATCGGTTTTGCTGAACGGCGGTCAGTTCATCATTCCATTTGTCACTCTCATCATCATGATGTTGAACGGTTATTCTCCTTTCAAGGCGTCATATGTATCGATTATCGTACTGTTAACCTGTCACCTTATCTGGACAAGACGGATTTCGACGGACGTGATCATCAAGTCCGCTCGTGCGATCACACTCGGCGCAAAAAGTGTCGTGCCAATCGCGGCTGCATGCGCGGCCGCTGGCATCATCGCGGGTACGCTTGGCATAACGGGTCTTGGTTCCAAGATATCAAGTTTGATCATTGAAACATCAGGTGGCATTACCCTGATTGCTTTGCTGATGACCATGTTTACGGCCATCGTCCTCGGCATGGGGCTTCCGACAACGGCGGCCTATCTTGTCCTTGCTACTGTTGTGGCACCCGCACTGGCCAAACTCGGAGTACCGTTGCTAACGGCGCACCTCTTCGTCTTCTTCTATGGCTGCGTTTCGACGATAACTCCACCGGTAGCTTTGGCGTCCTACGTTGCAGCAGGCATCGCCAACGCAGATATTAATCGGGTGGGTTGGACGGCATTCTCGTATGGAATCACCTGTTATGTCTTGCCGTTCATGTTTTTCTTTGGTCCGGCTCTGCTCTTGGACGGAACTTGGTTTGAGTGCGCCGTCGCGTTCGCGACGGGCTTAATCGGTGTCTATTGCATTGCTGCAGGTGTAGTTGGGTACTTGCTTACCCCCCTTTCATGGTGGCAACGTTTGCCAGCAGGCCTATGCGGCATGGCGTTGCTCCACTATGGCTACTATAGCGATTTAGCCGGCGGGATAGTTTTGCTTGCGCTATTGACCATTGGAAAGTTCAAACACCGACATTACGCTGCTTGACAGTTGAAGGTAGCCAGACAAAAGACAGTTGATGCCAAGATTGGAGATCATTGATGGGGCGCAAAATCAGGCGTGTCGTTACCGGCCATGACAAGGATGGTAAGGCAACGGTCATAAAAGACTCGGAGGCGACTTGCATCTTGCAGAGGCCGAACCGACCTGGTGTGACACTGACCAATCTGTGGAAGGTGGACACCACCCCCGCAACAATGGAACGTGGCGATGACCCGGTCGATGGGCCGCTCATTCTCCATCCGCCAAAGAGTGGTTCGATTTTCCGAATTGTTCAGTTCGATCCTGAAGACCCGGAGGTTCTTGCAAAGCTGGACGGTAAGGCTGCCTTTGCAGAAATGGGCGCAGCAGCAAACGTGGTTGAGGGAGCCCGGCATCCGTTCATGCACCGAACCGACTCCGTTGACTACGCGGTCGTTCTGACAGGCGAGATCTACATGATGATGGATGACGAGGACTATCTTTTGCAAGCTGGTGATACGGTCATTCAGCAAGGCACCAATCACGCTTGGTCAAATAGAGGCACCGAACCGTGTCTCATAGCCTTCATCCTAGTTGACGCTTCCCAAGCTACCTAAGCGTTAGCCTATCCTGCAGCGCCAGGTCTTTTTTCAACGCTTGGCCGTTTTTGACGAGAGCCAGGTCAGCGGTGGGCAATGCCGCCATCTCGATGTTCTCACATCTGGTGCAAAGTTCCTCCGCTGGATTGACAATACCTTGACATAGATCAATCAGACTTGGTCAACGGCTGCTAGTCTTCCTATTCTGTCCGGCATCCTTCCCCCCTATTCCCAGCCGGATCAGGCAACTGAGACCGCGCACCGTGCCCCCTCAATGCGCGGTCTCTCATTATCGATGTGCATTTCAGCAATTCGTTCATTGCTTTGGGTTCAGGCATCACTTGCCTGAGCTGGGCATCGCCGCGGTTTGCCGGAGCCGGCGATATGCCGGAGCGCAAAGGACTCGAGATGCTGCGTTGAGGTAGCGCCACATCGCAGGACCGGTCCCTGGTCATTGCC
>JBPCWA010000140.1:0-40496 GCA_051009975.1 Hyphomicrobiaceae bacterium | reverse complement strand
GTTTGCGTTGCGAACGGTTTCTCTAGATTCAAGTGTTGTTGCAACTTGGGAGAGTATTTGTGCAAGCAAACCAGACTAATCCAACAGACCACGCCATCTTCGCCAATCAAGATTTTCTAGCCAATCAAGATGCCCTGACGAATCAGTCTATCTTGGCCAACCAAGGAATTCTAGTTGATACAAATATCTTAACCGACCGAAGTGACCTATGTGCTCAAGCCGTCGGAGAGGACGGCGGCACTCGCTCTGCCGCCACCGATGATTCGCAGCCCAGCGCTGCATCAGATCAACGCAATACAATATTGGCCGAGCTCAATTGGCGCATTCACGAGTTGGATGCCATGGCCGCCACCGCTGAACAAACAGTCGCTGGTCTCTTCTATCGATGGGGTTCGGCAAAATACCGAAGCTATTCGGGTCGACTTGAGGCCACCAAAAATCCCGCTGACCAAAGCGATGTGATCGTTGAGATGCGCAGGTTGTCCGATGCCCTGCATTTGGCCGAATCATTCAATAACGATCAGCCCCGTCCGCGAGGATTGGCGGAAATAAAAGATGCTGCGACTTGTATCGAACAATCTGGTGAATCACAGCATCAGCTGCGTTCTGAACTGAGCTCCTTCCTCGTGCGGCATGTTCATCAGATTGTCCAACGAACCGAAGTGAGCATTATGCAATTGGAGTGTTCAAAGCTTTCCCAAATGGCCCCTGACGAAATACGCGCAATAATTCGTTGGCACGCGAATCAGGTGTTAGACCTTCTGGAAGTCCTACCCGATTGCGACGTCGCACGCACAACCGACGAGATCGGCTTGATCATGAGCGTGGTTCAGCAATCCACAGTCAAGAAATTAAACGCACTTGCCTCGCAGGAGAGCGGTAAGAACCGTCGTCAAGGCTTTGACCTGACGGTCGATTTGGCCGCTTAGGCGCGTCCGTAGATCCATGCCGCCACGTCAGGAGTACTTTTCTTGTTAGATGGGAAAGCAGTCCTAACGTGGCGGGCAACAAATATCACGATTGATCGCATTCACAGTCGTAGCCGTAGAGCCAATCAAGTCTTTTCACGACGCGATCACCAGGAATTTGACGAAGCAAACTATCGCGGATCGTCGCGGACCATCCTGCGAGATGGCAGATCTGACCCGTCAATGTCGAGAGCTTTGCCACTCTGATGGATCGAGACCTCCGCATCATTTCATATCGGCGAAATGCAGCTTCAGGATCATGCGGAGTCTGCTCAAGTGCAGTCGCGATGGCGTACGCGCTCTCGATGGCAAGGCTACCGCCTTGCGGAAGCAGCGGAGAAATAGATTGCGCAGCGTCTCCAGCGAGTGCAACACGACCGCTGGTCCAATGCGTCAGGCGCGGGCCAAGATGAATTGCCCATCGATGCCAACTGCTGATCGAGGACAAAAAATCTGAAAGCTGTGGCGTCCATTTTTTGACGCGATCCAAAAGAAATCGGCCGTCTGTTGGCGCCCCCCAATCGGTCCCTCGCTGAACGTCATCGATCATCCCGACGATGCAAATCTTTGATCCAGCCGCAACGGGATATGACTCGATGTGCATACCCGGGCCAATCCAGAGACTGATGTTGCCGTCCGAAAACGGGTGCGGGACCGATGCTCGATCGGCGATAGTGCGGTAGGCAGATTTGCCAATGAATTTTGGCTGTGTGTTGGAGAAACGCCAGTCGCGAATTTGTGACCACATCCCATCGGCTGCGACAAGAGCGCTGCCCGTGACGCAATTCTTCGACGCATTGAACACTGATACTCCATCGGTTAGCTGCTCAAAGCTTTCAACGTGAAATCCGTTTGTGAAGGTTGCGGTTGTATATTTGCGAAGTGTCCGGTGAAGAGCGCTTTGCAAATCCGACCTCAGTGCAACCCAATAGGGAGCGCCAAATCGTTTTTTTGCCCAGATACCGAGAGGAAGTTGAATGAGGCGTTCACCGGACTTGCCGCTAAATATGTTAATCGCATCCGGTACGGTGACCCGGTCACTCAAAACATCGTCGACACCGAGTCGCGCCAGGATCCTTACGGCGTTGGGACCAAGTTGTATGCCAGCACCCGCCTCCGATATGTCCGCTCTGCGCTCCAGAATGTGAGAATGGCGGCCATTGATTGATAGAGCAATTGCAGTTGATAGCCCACAAACTCCGCCACCGGCGATCACTATTGGTGCTGGACGTGCCATCCGATTCACTGACCTTGGTTGTTCAGATAGCCTCATTTTTTCGAGCCAAACTCTCCAACCCAGAGGTGCCGATTAAGTTGGGCTCAGGTGCGTAGTTCTTTCTTCAAGTTTTGCGCCCCCGTTCTCGTGGCCTTCGCGCTTGGATGTTGTAGTTGGTGTTCCCTGGCAAGTGCCGCTAACCGATAGAAACCGTGCGCCATTTTTGAGTAAGGAACCAAGAGAAAGAACGCAAGAACTGATCCCAAGTGTATTGCCAGCAACTGGGTCATGTGATCGCTGTTGCCGAAGACATACAATGCTAGTCCCGAAGTACTAACGAAAAACAAGAGCAGGATGAATCCCATCTCCCCGCCCCATGCGCGTGCATCAGCGAGGTTGCGGTCGGACCTCATCTTTAACTCGGCCATCGCAAGCGTGCCCAGAGACAACAGAATTCCGCCTGGAACACCGAGCAACTTAGGCAGAGATAAGAGACCATATGGCGCCGGCATGGCAAGGCCATAGTGCATGACAGTGCCTGCACAGGTCGCGGCAAAGCACAGAAGAAAACCATACATTACCATCTGGTGCCGCCAGCGCCGCACGTTAGAGAATCGGTCTTCATCTTCAAAGTTGCACCCTTCACCGTGACCACCTGCGAGGTTTTTCATTTTTGCAGCGGAGCCGAACGCGGCGACCAGGTCCGAAAAACTGACTGTGCGACCATCGACTGCCTTCCAATATCGGTAAAGGCCGACAACGAGACAGAAGACCGGGAATAGGAATGCAGGCGCGAAAATCGCGACCATCGCATTGTGGGAGAGTACTGCGTAGAAACCTGGATCGTCGGATCGGCCTCCAATCGTCTTTATGGCAAAGAACAACAGTGCAAATCCGATGATCGTCGCGATGGCGATCGCCGTTCCACTCTGATGAAACGCTTTAGCAAACCAGGAAGGGTAGGCGTAACTCTGCCAGCTGTTTTGACGAACCTCGGCCAGCACCTTCGGTAGGTTCAACGCAAATAAGTGCGGCTCAGTGAACTGACATGCATAGTAGCAACCGCGGCAATTGTGGCAGAGGTTGGCAAGTTGTGTGATGTCGGCATCGCGAAACGCGCGTTGGCGATTGATCGCGGGAAAAACCGAGCAATACCCTTCGCAGTAGCGACAGGCGTTGCAGATCTCGATTTGGCGACGCGCCTCCTGGAGTGTCTCAATTTGCATAGGCCGCAGCCTCCCTTCCAGCGATACGCCCAAATACGGTCCCGATTGTCATGCCGAACCCAGCAAGGTAGCCCTGACCAAGAATCGAGCCGGCCATGATTTCGCCAGCGGCCCATAGGTTCTTGATCGGCCCATCAGCTGTTCTCGCTTGCGCGCGCTCATCAACTCTTAATCCCAAATAGGTAAAGGTTACGCCTGGGCGCAGGCTGTAGCCGTAAAACGGTGGATCAGCTAGCCGACGGGCCCAATTCGTTTTCGGTGGAGTCAATCCTTGCGTTGATACGCCGTCAAGCTCAGTCGGGTGGAAGGCGCTGTCGTCACCACAGGCCGCATTGTATTGATCAACGGTCGTTCGCAGCTTCTCGGCAGGCAGCGAAAGCTTTTTTGCCAGCTCTTCGATGGTGTTTGCCTTTATGGGGGGAAATACGGACGGCATGAAGAGATCAATCGATTTGGAATCGATAATCGAATAACCAACTTGCTCGGGTTGAGCAGCAACAAGGCGTCCCCAGATGGCGTAGCGTTTCGGCCAAACGTCCTCACCTTCATCGTAAAAACGCTCGGCCTGGTTATTGACGACAATCGAATAAACAACACAGTCAAGCCGAGTAACGATGCCCCCGTCGAACTTTGGTGCCCGCCCGTCAATTGCAACAGCATGGCACTGTGTCGGATCACCAACGGGCAGCACTCCTTGCTGCAACAGGTCATTCAGCACGACGCCACGGTTATATGGTGTGCCACGGATCAGGAAGTTTTTGGCAGCCGGCCCCCATGCTCGCGCCAGCCAGTCGGTGTCGGCTTGAAATCCACCTGACGCTACCACGACGGTTCTTGGCTCGATTCGATGCGACGTGCCTTGGTAGGAATAATCGAGCCAAGAAATGCGATCTCCGTCTAGTTGCAGGTGATCGACATGTGCTTCGTAGAGAACTTCAACCCCCATATTTTGTGCCGTCCGATAGTATGCATTGACTAAGGACTTTCCGCCGCCCAAGAAGAAGGCATTGGTTCGCGACAGTGAGAGTGTCCCGGACAGCGAGGGCTGGAAACGCACGCCGCGCTGTTCCATCCACGGAAGACACTCTTGCGACGTTTCGATAGCGAGGCGTGCCAAAGATTCGTCGGTCTTACCCGCTGTTACTTTAATGAGGTCGTCGAAGTATTCTTCGACACCATAGCTGTCCGTAAGCACCGATAGCGGAGATTGATGCA
Organism: Hyphomicrobiaceae bacterium; assembly: GCA_051009975.1. Taxonomy (GTDB): domain Bacteria; phylum Pseudomonadota; class Alphaproteobacteria; order Rhizobiales; family Hyphomicrobiaceae; genus Tectiglobus. The sequence continues at coordinate 35,871 of JBPCWA010000140.1, read as the reverse complement.
TACATCGAAAGTTCCGAGTATGGCGGGAATTGCCGCCACGATAGGCTTTTGGCGCGCCTTCTAATAGGAGGACACGTGCGCCCGCTTCGCTCGCTGTCATTGCCGCGCAAAGCGCTGCGTTGCCTCCGCCGACGACAACGACGTCGATATGTTCCTGTGGCCCGCTCATAGTGTCCTTGCTGATTTCTCTATCTGCGACGAGACCTTGTAAGCCCTGAGCGTTGTACTGGAAAGTGGGCGTTGTTGCCGCCGTCTGAAACATTGCGTGATCGGGGCCGGGGTACTCAGTAGCGGAGCGCGATCGCCCGGTTCTGTTCAACTGCGAAGGTCGATGACCCGAATTCAAATTGGCTGTTTGCAAACCGAAAAATGCCATGTTGGCATTCGCCTGCCCTGTGCGGGCCTCTTGATTGATACCTGAGATCCACAAGCTTGACGCTCCGGCGTCAGCCAATGCGAACGCCATCGAAGAACCCGCGCTACCGAGACCGACGAGCTGAACCGATTTGCTGTTGGGATCGTGGTGGCCGCGTGCCTTGGGGCTCTCTACATAGCCTACACCATCAAACGTTTCGACAATCCACTGACCGTCCTCCTCGACCCAGTTCGAATTGACCGCGCCGAAGATACTTCCGCGCGAGGTAGCCTCGACCACATCGTCAAGCATTTTTACTTTGTGCGGTATTGTCGAAATGATCCCGGCCAGGTTCATAAATGATCAAAGACCAGCGATAGCAGAATCGAAGTCAAGATCCGAAAACTCAGAGGAACAAATACTGCGTCTATATCTCTGTCGGAACACATCATATTGTAGAGGGTTGTTGAGCGAACCTGACTAATCGGATCCCCAATAAAGACGTAGAGGCGTGTCTTGCCAGCGACTGATTGGGTAGTTTCGGGATCCCCGCCCATCGTCCTATCCTCGCGATATCGGTGGCGAGCTAGTTGACGAATTGTGGCATCACCCAGCGCGGCAGGGCAAGAATGACGTCCGGGAAGAGAATAACGAAAAACAGAACGCCGAGCATAGGTAAAAGAATGATAGCGACGTCACTCAAAGCCTCCTTCAATCGAATGCCACCGATGGCGCTCGCTATGAGCAAACACAATCCATAAGGTGGTGTCACTAGGCCAAATGCTAGCGATACGATACCTATAATTCCAAAATGTACCGGATGTATGCCAGCTGCTTGGGCAACAGGGAAGAGCACTGTTCCCAGTATAATAATAGCTGGAATTGCATCGATGAACATTCCGACAACCAAGAAGGACAGGGCTATAATCAGGCCCGTTGAAAGGGGACCGGTGCCCCAGGCGGCCATTACTTCGACAATTGCCTTCGGGATTTGATAATAGGCGAGGATCCATCCGAACGCCGATGCGGTCCCGATACAGAATAAAGATATCGCAGCAAATCGTGCAGAGTCATAAAGGACTTCGGGTAAGTTCCTCAGTGTTATCGTCCCATAGATGAATAGGCCAACGACAAGTGTATAAAGAACGGCAACTACAGACGCCTCGGTTGGCGTAAAGAATCCGCCAACGATTCCACCAACGATGATCACGGGGGTCATCAGGGCGAAAAAGGCATTTGTGAATGCCGTGCGAAGCTCACTCAAACTTGATCGTGTGTAGACTGGATAGCCGTTTCGTTTCGCATAGATATGGACCAACGCCATTAAAGAAAGAGTGATGAGCAGCCCCGGTACAACCCCTGCCAGAAACATCGCTCCAATGGAAACTGACATCAATCCACCCCAGACAACCATCAATATGCTTGGTGGTATGATGACACCCATTACCGAAGAGCACGCGGTAATAGCCACGGAGAAGCTGGTGTCATAACCTTGCTTCTTCATTTGCGGAATAAGCAAAGATCCGATCCCAGCAGCGTCAGCCGTGGATGAGCCGGAAATTCCCGCGAACAACATCGAGACAACAACATTGATATGGCCGAGACCGCCAGGCAAATGTCCAACCAGAGCCTTCGCCAACTCGACAAGTCTTTGTGTGACACCTGCCGAATTCATAAGATTTGCAGCTAGAAGGAAGAAGGGAACGGCAAGCAGGATGAACGAGTTGTACGAAACGAACATTTGATCGAATAACAAACTTGGTGTGAGGCGAGGCGATATTAAGAAGATTGGCAGACACGCCAAGCCAAGTGCGAAAGCCACAGGAACTCGCAGCAACACTAGTATACCGAACGTTCCGAACAAAATGGCAGTAACCTCACCAGGAGACATTACTCCGACTCCTGGTATGGCATCTTGAGACCGCGCATAACGGCAAAGTCTTCGATCAGTTTTTCCAGGAGGAACATTGTCCAAACCACACCAGCCAATGGCCAGGCGATGTAGATGGTAACCATTGGAAGGTCAGCAATCTCGGAGGTCTGCATCAGCCCCTGATTGGTGAATTCAATTCCATAATAGATAAAGCAAATCGCAACAAGCAGCATGGTCAAGTGAACAATGGCTCTTGCCAGGCCCACCCCATACTCGGATTTGGGCCGGGGCAGCAAGTCGACATCAAAGTGTGAGTCATGGCGTACGGCTATCATTGCGCCGATCATGATGATCCAAATGAAACAAAAACGAGCGATCTCTTCCGTCCAGATGTATCGCGGAACAAAATCTACGTATCGCGAAATAATCTGGAGTGTGACTGGCACAATCAAGATTGCAAACAATGCCGTCATCACGAAACGCAGAACCAATTCGACGCAATCAAGGATGGTCTTCAATTCGGAAATGCCACTTTTGAGCTTGAAATACTACGACAACGAAGTGCAGTAACGAAGAATGCGTTGGCGGGCAAGCGAACTCCTTTCAAGATCGCCTGCCAATGCTTGCCGCTTCAATGATTGCGCTTCAACGCTTGTTCGCAAGTGATCCGACATAAAGTCGATCGATCGTTTGCAGCTACTACTTGATGCTCATAACCTTTTCGAGCACGTCAGTTGCACCTAGTTCAGCTGCATAGGCCTTCTTGATGGGTTCAGCCAATTCAAGAAGCTTGGCCCGATCGACAAATTCGTGCGTTTTGAGCAAGCCTGCCTTTTCCATCTTGTTGAGTTTTTGGGAGTCCTGAGACGATTCAATGTCTCGCCCATACTTTCCGGCTGGTCCGCCGGACTTGACGATGCACGCTTGGAGCTCTTCGGGCAGTCGGCGGAATGTCTTGCCGCTAAAGGCTAGTGGACGAACAGTAATGGCATGTTTTGTGAGAGAGATGTGCGGGCCAACCTCGTAGAACTTCATCTGCTCGATGCCAGCAGCTTCGTTCTCGGCCGCCTTTATTACGCCAGTTTGAATCGCATTGTAGACCTCCTTATAGGCGATAACAGTTGGCGCAGCCGAAATTGCCTCGAAGATCCGAGTTTGGATCGGCGCACCCATGACGCGCATCGGTAAGCCCCTCAGATCGGCCATGCTGCGGACGGGTTTATTGACGATCAAATTGCGGGTACCACCACCGGCATAGCCGATCAACATAACATCCGCGCGCTTTTTGACGTCATCAGCCAGCGGTGCAAGGCCGCCTTGGTCAAGCACCTCGTTCCAATGAGTGAGATCGCGGAACAAGAATGGCATGTCCATCAATGGAGCTTTCTTAGAGTACGTGGACATGTGAGATGGAGCAACAATTGCATAGTCGACGGACACGCCCTTGCTCATAAAATTGAAATAGTCCTTCTCAAGACCAAGCTCGGAGTTCCTGTGAAGTACGAACTTTATGGGTTTTCCATAGCACGCTGCCGTGAGCTCTTGGAACTTCAACAGTGTCTTGTTAAAGGCATGGTCATCATTAAACTGGGATGCGCCATGAAGCTCAATTTCAGCCGCATTCACGGCGAACCCGAAGCCGCCAACAAGCCCAGCTGCACCCAATATCGAACTAGTTTTTCCGATTGATCGCACTTTAACCTCCAGGTGTTCATTGGGTTGAAATAGGCGTTCCTGTCCGGGCATCGCAATTGAGCTGCCACACAAGGAGGACGCAATGCGCGCCCCGGGGAACCTCTGAATAAATGCTGAAGCTAGATTTTCTCTTACATTTGTCCAAACGTTGTATCAGACGTCCCGCATATGGCTCACTTGTCAAGTAAAATCACGGTGCTGCCGAACACGCCAACGCTCTTATCTGGATTCAGGTTACATCTCTTAAGAGGTTCCATGGCTGCCGAACGAGAGCTCACAAACATGGACTTGGTGGGAGCCTCAGATCGCTTTAGGCAGGCCTCGAATGTGCCGCCAGAAATGAGCGAACGGGCCTTGGCGTGAAATCAAAGTAGTTTAAATTTGGGCCAGTGAGAATAGCTCCAGAGATGAACTCACCCCGCGAAGCTCATGGACACCCAGCGAGGTCAGCTTATACGCAGACTCGTCAATATTCCTCTTGAATGCCTGCGATAGCAGGATTTCCCGGTCAAGTGGGCGGCAGAAATCCTGGATACGGCTCGCTTCATTCACAGCGGGACCAACAACGGTAAAATCAAGTCGATTGTCGGTTCCGATGTTGCCGTAAAGTACAGTGCCAATATGGAGGGCGAGGCCGAATCCGAGAGTCGGCAGCTTAGCGTCGGTCCTCAACTTGTTGATCTTGTGAAAGTCTTCGCGCAATTCGAGCGCGCCCTCCAATGCTTGATTACAGATTTGAGTGGGAGGATGGCCAGTTAGATCAAACGTTGCAAGGAAACCATCGCCCAAGAATTTCAAGATTTGACCACCCCTTTTTTCTACTGGGCGGGCCAGAATTTCAAGATAGAGATTGAGAACCAGGATCAGTTGATCACCGTCAAGGCTGTCAGAAAGATCTGTAAAACCACGAAGGTCACAAAACCAGATAACGGCATCAATAGATCGTATTGATCCGCGGATGATCTCTCCGGTCAAGACTCGTTTGCCTGCGTCCTGCCCGAGGTAGGTCTGAGCAACCGTTTTAGCAACTTCGAAGGTGAGTCGAGACTTGATTGCGACGGCGAGGTGCGGAAGAAAGTCAGTCAATTGCTGAAGTTGGGTTGGATTAAAGCCGTTAAGAGCATCTGTTGCGCACGAAAAAAATACTCCCTGAAGCGCGTTTTCGCCGTCATCGATTGAGCCGTCATCCATTGAATCGTATCGAACAAGGCAGGCCGCATAGTCCGTCATGCCCTCGTCCCGGATTTCCTTTAGGATTGCGAAAGGTAGTTCTTTAGCAATATCAAGCCGGTGTCGGTAGGTGCCTTGACCAGACGTGACCAGGTGATGGATTGGGCTTTGTAGATAGGTCTCGCGCGCCATCACTGCGCGTTCCTGAGGTGTATACTCGGCGCGGTCCATACCTGGTCGCCACAAGTATGTCAGCGCGCCATATTGTGGGTGAAGAGTGCGTACGCCCATGCTCGCCCGTTTCATGGGAAAGCCTGACGCTACAATCCACTCGGAGAAATCAGCAAGCTGGTCCTCGAGAGGTAACCCCTCAAGACCGTTCTTGACGATACGATCAAGTAGGCCGGATAAGTCGAGTGGCTTCGACATGGTTTCGCGCGTGTGGTTCATCGTGTCTAATCGTGAAGCTGAATCCGCCGTCTCTTGACCAACTCGTCAATCGCAACTCAGTATTTCCATTGAAGACCCCGCGATCGCGCCTCCCTCGATACTCCTTAGCGTAGCTTGCTATACGGTTGGGCGGTCGCCGGAAGTATTCAATTGGCATGACTGCTACAGAATATTTTGCTGCCCTTGATGCTCAGTCGAGTCGCGCAACTTCCCGTTTGCAGCAGTATCTAGCAAAAACGAGATATTTGATGCGACAGGCTAGTGCGATAGGACGTCTTTGCACTATGCAATCAAGGGCTCGTCACCAAGCAATCATGGAACCGCAAAGGCTGTTGCATCCGCATACAGCGAGCGTTCAGGTACCCGTTTGAAGCCGATGGTAGCGATATCCTCCAGCAAAATACGCGTTTGTGTTTTGCGCCCGGAACGCATCGCGGAATCGACTAGAATTTGAAAAAAATGTCTCGTTGGGCATGGCTGCCGCCAATCTGGTGGAGATCGCGACGCGCCGGCCACATCAGATCTACAACCCTATCGTGCTCGCCTTGACGATGGGCAGCCACTGCCGCAACGACGGGCGCGCCGACCGTGCGAGTGACCGCGCCAATAACGCCGTGCCCTTCACCATAGCGTTGCATGTTCTCAATCAAAGATTCGACCAGATCATAGCGACCGACGGCAGCGAGGGCCATCGCGTCGTGGGCGCTGCTGAATGGATTGGCATGGTCTGAGATGCGGCCGGCGCAGATCTCCGAGATTGTATTCCATCGATCGCCGACATCCACACCTCGCAGTTCCAATCGCTGAAGAAGTGAGGCGACGTTCTGCAAGTCAATGGTCGCGTCGGGCACTGCCTTTACCAGTGGTGAGTCCGGATTGCGTACTTTGGTGTCGAGCAACTCCAATATGCGATCATATTCTGCGCGTTCTAAGAGGAAGAGGCAGAGGTGCCACCAATTGTGGTGTGCGATCTGATTGGCATTTGCCCAGTTTCCTGAAAGTGCCTCCATAAAATTGGCCCCCTCCTCGACGCGCCCCTGCATGACGAGGGTGTGGGCGACGGCATGTGCGCCCCAGGCACTCTCCGGCTCGCGACAAACCGAATCACGGCCAGAACGCTCCGCCGTATCGTAATCACCGGCCTCCTCATTTGAGAAAGCACGCACCGCCTGAAAATGCGCAAAGTCCGGGGCGTCCTCTGTCCAGCACGGTGCTGCTCGTTCTGCGATGTCTCGCATCCACATGCTCTCACCGCTCCAAAAAAGCTCAAACTGTGCCAAACGATGAGCGACGATATCCCGCGGGTTGTCAGCAAGATGGATTTCCAGAATCGAAATGCCGCCTTGTAAATTCCCGCGGTTCGCAGTGCGCAATGATGCTGCGAGGGCTTGTTCACGTGAAGATGCATCGGGCAGAAATTGCTCCGCCGAGGAAAGCAGGTATCGGATGTCTGGCGCAAACTTGTGTGTCCGCGCTGCATGTAGGATCCAGGCCTTCAGCAATTTCGGCATCGCGAATTCCGGGTCTGCTTCGATAGCCGAATCTAAATGGCTCACTGCGTCTGCCCGCCAGGCTACGAAAGACCGGGCTGCACGATCATAGGACGCAGCGGCCGCTGCGTTCTGAGTAGACAGTTCAAATCCGTAGTGATCGGTAAGAAACATTGCGCGTGATGCTCCCCGTGCTGCGGGCTGCTTTAATGTTGAAGATGTAGTCTAAACTCTTTCCACGCCCCCGACCAACCCCTCTGGAAACAGTAACATGCAGGTGCGTTGTGAGGCCGAGAGACTGGTTCGGCTGTGTCCAGAGCAGCTGTAAATTGGTCACTGCGTTGATCTGCACTGATTGCACTGATGTTTCTCATTTGCGCGGCTTGCCCTACAATTCTCCATGATCTTTTGGCCAGTCGCTATTCTCAGTCGCCTTGATGGCCGCTCAGACTTGGCATTGCAGGCATTCATATTGGCGATCTGAGTTGACCCAAGGAAAATAATACTTGTCGCGTCTCTGACGATCCGCTTTCCTGTGCGTATGCGTTCGCTCCGAGTGAATAACCGGAAAGCCGACCTCACAACTCCGGCTTACGGATGAGATCAATGTAAGGCCGGAGGTTTGCGAATGAAGTTTCGATGGGAGCTTGTCGTCGTGTTCTTGGCGTTTCTTGTGGCGACGACGCTGTCGGTAACTGGAAACGTCAACACGGTTGTCTTTCTCAAGGCATTTTATCCGCTCGACGAACCTCGCTTTCACTGCGTCGACGTCCCAGGGCACAAAGAACGCGTTAATACGCGTCGCCCCTTGGCGGTTCACACTTGCAAGGAGGGCATTTGGCACGGAGATGAACTATTCGATATCGCAGCACTTAAGAATGGTCTTCTCAGGATGCCGCAGTTTGACATTTGTGTTACTGCCAGCACTACCGAGAACGCAGCAGAATTGTTTCTTAAACCCTGTGTGCGATCGGACCTGCAAGTTTGGCAATACTCCAACTACAGACTGCGCCTCGTGGCCTATCCAGACAAGTGCCTCACGATTGGTATCGAACCTTCGCGTTTGACCCCCGGTGGCAAGCGCCTTGCGTCGCGTCATGTGGCGCGGTCACTCCAGCTTGACCCATGTTCTCAATTGGCATTTCAGCGACAGCTGTGGCGCTTCGAAGCGCCACAGCAAAGGAGTGGCCCGATCATGCCATTTGTAGACTCGCTTTTGGGCCAGCGCGACGCGAGATGATGTTCCAGGCAGTCCTATCAATTGCTTCTGACTTCGCCCAATCCGGATCAGATGCGCGTCTTTATCTGAATAGCTGGCTCGAGGTGCATTGATTTCATAGGGCGCATCGTCATAGTGGTCGTGATAAAACTAGTCTTTCACCACACGGCTCTCGCATCAAATGGCTCCCCAATGACAGCACCCGATCCGATCACCATTTCTGTCGTACAACACAGATTGACTGGAATTGTAGCAGAAATGGGAGAGGCCATGCTCCGTACTTCTTTCTCCCAAATACTCAATTCCAGCCGCGATTTTTCAACCGCAATCTGCGGTGCGACCTCAGAACTTGTCGCCCAAGCCGATCACATACCCGTGCACGTCGGCGCCCTTCAACCTGCTACGCACGCCATAATTGAGGCATTTGAAAGCGACGTCCATGCGGGAGACATCTATTTGTTGAATGATCCGTATCACGGTGGCAGCCATTTGCCAGATGTTACCGTGTTTGCTCCAGTATTCTATGACGGAGAATTGGTTTTTTGGGCTGTCAATCGGGCTCACCACTCGGATATCGGCGGTGCCACATATGGTGCCTACAATGCTGCAGCGCGAGAAATTTACCAAGAAGGTTTGCGCCTGCCTCCGCTGCGCTTTTTCGATCGCGGTAAGGTGCGATCAGATGTTCTTCACCTCTTGAAAGCGAATGTTCGTCATGCCCGCGATTTCGAGGGCGACCTGATGGCACAAATCGGATCGGTAAAGCTTGCAGAACGTCGGCTAAATGCGCTTGAACTGGAGTTCGGGGGGGAGCAGATTCTGAGAAGTGTCTCGCGGATATTGGAGGCCACTGAGAAACAGGCCCGTGCTGTCATTGCTGACTGGCAGGACGGTACTTACGACGGTCTGGCTTTGCTCGACGACGACGGGCGCGGCAACAAAGACATTGCCGTCCGCGCCAAAGTCAACGTCACGGGGTCAAGCTTGAGGGTTGACCTTACTCAGTCGGATGCAGAAGTGGACAGCTTTGTAAATTCTTCCAAAGCGAATACGCGGTCGGCCGTGCTTGTGGCTATTTCGATTTTGCTCGATCCTGAAACTCCAAAGAACGAGGGTGTCGCTCGCGCCGTGGAAATCATTACCAAGCCCGGTACCATCGTCAACCCAAACCCAGGCAAACCTGTCACCATGTGCACGTCACACTGTGGCAACGAGATCATCGAAGCCGTCATCGTAGCGCTGTCAAAGGCTTGCCCGGAGCGCGCAATGGCTGGCTGGGGCCGTCGCCTTAGAATCGCTATCAGGGGCACTGATCCGCGAAACGACAGACCGTTCATTTGGCATATGTTTCATGCGCGGCCCGGTGGGGGAGCCTCGTCGGTTGGAGACGGCTGGCACAATGCCGGCGAATGGCACTCCGCAGGCGGGCTCAAGTTCGGTTCAATCGAAGTCGCTGAAACACGCTTTCCACTCTTCTTCCCCATGCATGAATTCCGTCCAGACTCCGGAGGCGATGGCAAGCATGTTGGGGGAGCAGGAGTAAATCTGCAGCTGATTGTCGAAACTGATGAGCCGGTCACAGCCAATATTGCCGGTGAAGGTTTGCGTCATGGTGCACGTGGTATGCTAGGTGGTAAAGATGGCGCACCACATTGTTACACTCTCCTGACACCAGGTCGCGGAGAGGTGTCGCTGGACAGCAAAATCGAAGGCCTTGCAGTACCCGCGTGTTCCACTTTTTCAGTGCAGTCCGGTGGTGGAGGTGGGTGGGGACTGGCTTCCCAGCGCGAGCCTGCGGCGCGCCAATTTGATAAGGAGAATGGCCTAGTCAGTGCTCGCGCCCCGGAGGATTGCCGTCGATGACATTCCGGATTGCAGTGGACGTTGGCGGTACCTTTACCGATGTTGTCGCTGTTGATAGGGCCGGAAAGACCACCTTTGCCAAGGTTCCCAGCACCCCGGAAGATCAGGCTATCGGCACCTTGGACGGACTTGAGCGTTTGTCCGAGATGCTCGGTATGGGCGTGGGCGCTTTGCTCAATCGGACCGAGCGTATTGTGCATGGAATGACTGTTGCGACGAACGCGCTGCTGGAACGCAAGGGAGCGAAGGTAGGTCTTCTGACGACCGCAGGTCATCGCGATATCCTCGAGATGCGGGAAGGCTTGAAGCCTGAACGATACAACATGCGCCTTGCTCGCCGCGAACCGCTGGTCCCACGCCGACTCCGTTTGGGTGTCATCGAGCGATTGCGTGCAGATGGTCGCGTCGAGGTGCCGCTCGATGTTGCTTCACTCAAAATTGCAATCGAAAAGCTCAAAGCCGAACATGTCAATTCGATTGCGGTTTGCTATCTGCACTCTTACCGTGATCCAAGACACGAACTGGAAACTCGCGACATTGTGGAACAGGCCATGCCCGGTGTCAGTGTGTCGGTTTCGTCGCAAGTCTTGCCTCAGATCAAGGAATACGAAAGAGTGTCGACGACAGTGGTGAACGCTTATGTTGCTCCACTGATTTCAGCATATCTGACCCGCCTTGAGCAGGATCTTAGCGATGCGGGCTTCGATGGGCCGTTGCTGGTTATGCTCTCGCATGGTGGGGTCGCTCCGGTTTCAGAAGCGATCCGAGTCGCCGCTGCGACAGTGCTCTCTGGTCCTGCAGGTGGCTTGGCGGGCGGCCAACGGGTCGCGCAACTCATGCGCGCCCCCAATCTCATCACCTTCGATGTGGGCGGCACATCTAGTGATATTGCGTTGCTGACAGAAGGTGAAGTCGCCCTATCTAGAGACCGCACGATGGCGGGTGAGCGCATCGCACTGCCAAGTCTTGACATTGTCACGCTTGGAGCGGGAGGGGGCTCATTGGCCCGGGTCGCGGCAAGCGGCCTCCTGGAGGTTGGGCCTGAAAGCGCCGGTTCGACTCCGGGCCCAATCAGCTATGGTAAAGGAGGTACACAACCAACGGTGACTGACGCTAGCGTGGTGCTCGGCTATCTTGATCCCGATAGTTTTTCTGGAGGGGCTACGAAACTTGATCATGTTGGTGCACATACGGCGTTTGGAGCACTTGGCAGAAGTATTGGAATTTCTGCAACAGAGGCGGCAGCCGGTGTGCACCGTGTGGTCAATACGCAGCTTGCCGAAGGTATCCGGATCGTGACTGTACGCCGTGGCGTCGATCCGCGTCACTTTGATTTACTTGGCTTCGGTGGCGCCGCCGGTGTGCACGTTACTGAACTTGCTCGAATGCTTGGGCTTCGTCGTGTTATCATGCCCCGGGTTGCCTCAGTGCTCTCAGCATGGGGGATGCTGGCAACCGAACTGCGTCTGGAAGCTGTGCAAACTACTGTCGGGGAAACAGATACACTTCACGCTCCAACCATAGCGTCGCTCTACCGCCAGATGGAACGAGAAGGTCGCGAATGTATGCAGGCATGGTTCAAAGGACCCACTGCTTCTCGACGCGCTGCCGAGATGCGCTACGGAGAGCAAGTCTTCGAGATTGATGTTCCACTTGAAGATATCGACTTCGATAGGCCGGGCGCACTGGACCGACTTAAGCGGGCCTTCGAACGTCGTCACGAGGAGCTTTACGCCTATCATTTGCCAGAACAGTTCCCCGTGTTGATAAATGCTCGGGTTGCGATCGTCGGGCTGTTGTCCGATTTGCCGATCGAGCCAGAGGTAATTTCGGCTGGACAGGCTGAGCCAATCGACAAACGTCAGATTTACCTCGACAACTGGATCGAAGCGGTCGTATTCCGATTTGATGAACTCGCGGCTGGCCAAGTCTTAGCTGGTCCAGCCATAGTCGAATCTGATTCGACGACCGTCATCCTACGCCCCGGCGATCAGGCGACAATCACACCTCAACGTTGGCTGGACATCTCGATCCGGGACGCGGACTAAAGGCCGTTGCCCAATGCCGTCGCGCAATCAAAAGTGGTTTTGGGGAGGAGCGTTTTCCATTGCGCTGGGCGCAGCAATGATTTCTATTCGCAAGGCTTGGTCACGACGATCTCGGTTTTGTGCTCAGTTTTGATCGGCCGAGCAGGGCAAGGGTGGCATTCCGGCAAAGCCGAAGGATGGGGTACAACAAGCGAGAAGCGGCGGCCGATTGAAATATCAGTGCGTTCAATTTATTGAAATTGTCATATGGCGTCGTCAGTAGAGCGAGCTTGTGTATGCAGTCATGCCCGATACTGATTTGCCCATTCTGGATGAACGCCATGCCATTATCCAGATCAATTTGCCGGTCCCGGAGGTACTCAATTGCCGGGTGATCAGAACGTGCGTCTACGAGATCGACGGGACCTACGGCAGACTGCAGGCGCAGCAGTTTTACGTATCGCGTGCAGAATGGACACGCTCCGTCGTAAACTATGTAGTTCTTCTCGTCCATTGATGCACGACCCTATCGCTTTGTTCTCGACAATGTGCTCTGGCAAGCCTCGCTCGATTAGTGTGCTAGTTCGAGGGGCAACGTCGGAGGTGGTCTTCGTGGCTACCCCAGGGAGCACGTTGCGGATGTTTCTGTCATAGTCCCCGGTCGTTTCTGATCAATGATTGGCGCTCGGCCCAGTCTATCTGACTACCAGCGACAGGTATTGGGGCCACTGTCGCTTTGGATGACCCGGAAGTCCATTAACCTCATCTCCCAATCCCATGAGTTCACCCGCCATCCCGGGTGCTCCACAATGTTTGCGGACTGTGTAACATTGCCCTTATATGCAATGGTCATGGGTACCTTCGCGCCTCGCCGGCGCCATCTGAGTAGCAGTTTGCGGAACTCCACCAACGGCAGCAGATTGCCCTCGAGTTTGCCCCAGCGGTCCAGGTAATTCCCAATAGTTGCCCCCTCACCAATCTCAACAATGTGAACTACGTCCTCCTGGTAGCCTGCCCATTTGAGCTGATCGGCGCCGAGCACCAGGTGGTTATTGCGTCCCGCTTCGGTTCGCAGGTTGCTGTACATCGACAAATTTCCGGCAGTGCGCAGACCAAGATGAGAGGTGAGGCAGAACAATAAGAGGCAAATCGGGAGGACGTAGAGCCAACGCGGCGCAGAGCCCTGAAAAACAGGGGTCCCATTCCATTGCCACGTTCGTGCTGGGGAACAGACATCACTTATGACTGGCCACAGCATCACAAGCAATGCTGCTATGAAAAGTAGTCCCCATGCAGTGTGCGGGCGCGGCCAGTCGATCAAGTTGTGAGCGTTGGCAAATATGATCACCAGGCCAAGCATGTTCAGGCCAAAGTACAAATGAGCGCGATGCAGACGCAAGGGGCCGATGGACGCCATGGATTGCCGGTTCCAAGCATGCCAGACATTTGCCGGCACAAAAGCGATTAGAAGCGCAATAGAAATTGCCTGAAAGTCTACGATGCGAAGCATTGCCAATTGGGCATGTACAATCAGGGAAAAGCTCAGGGCGACCCACTGAAACCGACTTACCAAAAGCAGTGGCGCTTCAATCAATTGCCAGCACAGCACCGAAACGGCCAAGAAGAATATTCCAAGATTTGTCAGGTTATAGTCCTGGCCGTTGCCAGCGGCTCGCCAGAGGAGAGCCATGCCCAGAAGTACCACTGCGGTTGGTGTGGCAAGACCTATCCAATCTACTTTGGGCCAACAAAGGTTTGGCCTTTGGTGCCAGAGGAGAATGATGATGATCGCCAGCATGAGCCCGAGGAAAAAAATTGGAGGCACCCCCCAACCCGCGAAATCTCCTAGGGCCACATCAATAATATCGCCGGAGAACTGTCGTATGCATGATACCGCTGGATTGATGAAGTCTCGATTGAATTTGTGGAATCCGGCGACCGCCAGTGCAATGATTATTAACAGTCGTGCGATCGGTTGTGCGGTCTCATAGAATAGTGCCGTACTTCCTCTGTTCTCCTGCGAATAGGAATTGAGAAGGCACAAGATGATGCTGATGTTCGTGATAACGAGGAGGTTGGTATGGTTTTCGGTATCCGGGAGTTCCCAACCCATGAAATAGACCGTCGTGATCAGCAGGAATACCAAGAACGACAGACGAGTTAGGGCGAGGCAGACCCAGATGCTTAGAGCAATGAACATCCAATCAATGGGTCGTCTAAGGAGATCGTCAAAATCTGCGGCCAGAGCGACTGTGTAGAAGAGTATGAATATGTGGGCTGGTTCAATTGTGCTGGCTGGCCGAACTAAGCGGAACATCTCTCAATCCTTGTTCTCAAGCTGGCCGTGCGACGGCCTTCAGTCACTGACTAAAAACTGTCTGTAAGAGTGGTCACGTTCATATGCGTCGGACTTCCAGTCCGCTTTAAGGCATTCCAATTCGGTCGTAGCTATTTTGTGTCTCCTTCATAAACTGCTTTCATACCGTTGAAGTGGTCGTGAAAATGTCACAGACTTGCTCGTAGTAGCGAACGAGCGCGAAACTCGTTGTCACGGGCGAGCGAGATTTCACGAAATTTTCGGCCCTATGACGCGCTGCTTGCTGGGTCAAACTCAATTGGCGCTTCAACCAGAGGACAGGATCGGCGAGGCAACAGCGATGACCAATTCACCATTTGTTTCGACCGCATGGTTGGCGGAACACATTCATGATCCGAATATTCGCGTACTCGAGATTGGATCAACCAAGGACGATGCAGTATATCGCACGGGCCACATACCAGGAGCATTTTGGTTCTATTGGAAGGATGCCTGTTGGCACCGCACTGACCGCGAACTCATCAAGCCAACCGAGATGGCAGCACAGTTTTCCCGTTTGGGCGTAACACCTGATACGACGCTGGTGCTCTATGGAGACCCCATTCAATACGGCTGCTATGCGTATTGGGTCTTCAAGATGGCAGGTCACCGGAAATTGCGCCTGCTAGACGGAGGTCGGAAGAGATGGGAAATGGACAACTTCCCCCTTTCGCGCGCGATCACGCAATTCCCGGAGTGTATCTATCCTGTTCCGGAAGGGGATCAATCGATTCGAGTCGGTCGCCGCAATGTTCGCGATCATCTCGGCGTGGCCGGTCGCTTACTGCTTGATGTGCGGTCGCCCGAGGAATTCAGCGGCGAACGGGTGATCGAATACTCTGCACCATTCGACCATGGTGCTGAACGAAAGGGGCACATCCCTGGCGCACGCAACCTGTACTACAGAAACTTCCTCAACGAAGACGACACCATGAAAACAGCTGACGGGGTGGCGGCTGTGTTGCGCGCGAGCGGCATTGAAGTCGATGCCTGCAGTGAAATAGTTTGCTACTGTCGCCTTAGCCATCGCGCCTCTCTTGCTTGGCTGGCGCTCTCGGCCATTCTCGGACAATCCAACGTCAAAGTTTACGACGGTTCATGGACGGAATGGGGCAGCATCGTTGGGTATCCCATAGAGATGACGTAGCCAAGGCTCTGTCCTAGTTCCCTTGGCCTTGAACTTATTCCTACTTGGGAAATGACCAGGAGACAGCGGAGCCTGCGTCTGACGGTTGCCAAGATCTAATTGAGAAATTGATTGGACAAAGGGCGATGTAGGTCAACGTCCACCGTAAGGCGCGAACGATAGACCCTGGCCTGATTTGGTCGCTGTTGAGCGCTTCCCGAGCTGCGCAATTGCGGTCTTGTGCAATTGCCGTCTCAGGTCAGTCCCTGGCGACACATGGCCGAAACTTCCGTACCGAGCAATTCAATGGTCCGTAAAACGTGAGCGTGCTTCATGCCAACCCACTGAATGCGCGTGACAAGCCTATTGCATCCTGTATCATGCAGTAGTGCCACGATCTCGTTGGCAACTTCCTCGGGCGACCCAATTATGAAGCGGTTGTTGATGAGTTCCTGGAATTGAGGATGCGGGTCGACGTCACCGACAACCCCAGTGAACAACCCCCAATCGCCGAAAATTCGGTAACTTTCGGCAATTGCAGGTCCCGCATCGCGAATTGCCGTCTGTCTGTCAGGTGCAACGACGATATTGCGAAGGACAGGAAAGTCCGCCGGTTGCGGTTTGCCGAGCTCCGCAAGAGTTTCCTTGAAGACAGTGGCTTGATGAATAACAACATCATTTCTCAGATGGGATGACGCGACCCAAGTGTCTCCAAGGCTGGTATCTGCAAGTGCCGCCGCTCGACGCACGGCGGCGTCGACGCTGCCACCGAACCACAAAGGTGGCCGCGGCTGCCGCGAAGGTTTGACTGCGAGCGTAAGTCCTGTCGTTTGAAAATGTTTACCAGTGAAAGTGACACTATCCTCCGTGAAAAGGCGAGTTATTAGTTGGACGGCTTCTTTGTAGCGGGAAATTCGCCGGCCGTGATCCACTCCCATGATTTCAAATTCGTCTTTTTGCCAACCGGGCGCGACCCCGAGAATAGCGCGTCCACCACTGGCCGCGTCAATCAGAGCGACCTGCTCTGCAACGTGCAGGGGGTGATATAGAGGGAGTATCAACATGCATGTACCTAGCGACATCCCGTTGGCCTCAGCTGACAATCGCATCAGTGTTTCGAATGGCGGAAACCAGGCTGTCGCGCCGTAAGAAAGGTGATTGCCGATTGTGACGCCATCGAACCCTAGTTCGCGAGCCAAACGGACTTGCTCACAATGTTCCATTAGGCGTTGTTCCATCGACTCCGTGGGACGGTGCTCGGCACCAATGAATAAAGTGAGCTTCATTTGAGTTCCGGTCTTTACTAGATTGCAGGATAATACTCGGCGTTGTTCAACTCGACTAGTCAAGCATGTAATTGCCAATAACACGACTAAGACCAAGGGCTTTGCGTCCAGCGGCCGGTAAGGATCGAGGCCTTGGACTAGAACTGTCATCAGTGGAGAAAGAATTCGGATGTACGCTATTGATACCACCGCGCTAGCCATGGTCACGGGAGCCACGGGGTATGTTGCAGGGTGGATCGTCAAGGGTTTGCTGCAAGCGGGCGTCACTGTTCATGCGCCCGTTCGAGACCCCATCAATCCGGCAAAGCTCCAATATCTGAATGCGATAGCCGAGAACTCTCCCGGAAAACTACGTTTGTTCAAGGCAGATCTTTTGGACGAGGGCTCGTATGCGCAAGGAATGAGTGATTGTAGTATTGTTTTCCATACAGCATCTCCATTCACAATCAATGTTAGAGATCCGCAAAAGGATCTTGTCGATCCTGCCCTGCTCGGCACCCGGAATGTCTTGGAAGAAGCAAATCGCACGCCATCCGTGAAACGCGTCGTTCTGACGAGCTCATGCGCGGCCATCTACAGCGACAACGCGGACATTAAGAAAACGCCGAATGATGTATTCACCGAGAAGGATTGGAACACTGGTTCGTCGTTGGCACATCGCGCCTATTCCTACTCGAAAACCGTGGCGGAAAGAGAGGCATGGAAAATTGCTGACGCACAGAAACGCTGGGATCTGGTGGTCGTCAATCCCTCACTTGTTTTGGGCCCAGGAATTAGCCCGTATGCAACATCTGAAAGTTTCACAGTTGTCAGGCGGTTGGGCGATGGTATGCTCAAGAGAGGCGTGCCGCGAATGGGAGTCGGTGTGGTGGACGTGCGCGATCTGGCTAAGGCGCATCTCGCTGCCGCCTACACCCAGAGCGCAAAGGGTCGCCACATTATAAGCGGACACAATACCGATCTCTTTGAGCTAGCGCTCACGCTGTTGCCGAAGTATGGCAATGATTATCCGATCCCGCGTAAGTCTTTGCCAAAATGGTTGGTATGGATAGTTGGTCCAATGGTCGATGCAGCAGTAACGCGAAAGATTGTATCCCTAAATGTAGGCATACCTTGGAGAGGCGATAACTCCAAAAGCATTCGAGCACTTGACATTAGCTACCGGCCCCTGGCGGATTCCTTGAACGATATGTTTCAACAACTAATCGAGGCTGGTCAGTTCGACGAAGTCTAGACGGCTAGTAGCGCTTGCCACATCAAACGGGAGATTTTAACCAGTTGAAGTGTGCGCTCCTTCCGAGACATAAAATGTCGCTATGTTCAGCTGGTTACGTGTCGCGTCTCTGCACAAGGCAAATGCAGGAAGAAGGTAAGCTGTTCTCTTTGGTTTGAGACGTGGTTCTAGAATATCGTCAAGGTTGTTTAGGGGGCATTATTCTAGTCGCTAGAATAGCACGATACCAAGTCTAATCAGTGTTTGAAGTCGTTCTCTTGCCGCTGGTAGTGAGGAATGGTGCGTGCCCTAGCGAGATGCCTTTTGATCGATGCGTTCTTGAAACTTTGACACAGTAACTACCACTCGCTCGTGTTGCCCTCTGCCAATTAGATCATGTTCGTCATGCGCCTCGACAGAGAAAAGGAGCTTGCGTCCGTCCACTGAGATCAGTCTGGCTTCTGCCTTGACGCTCATACCAGTCGGTGTGGCGGCCAAGTGAGAGACACTGATATGTGTTCCAAGTGACTGTTTGCCTGTTGGTAGGAGATGCTCAACTGCTGCCAGTGCAGCTTCTTCGATCAGATTGATCATCACGGGAGTTGCCAACACAGCGACATGACCTGAACCCACCCTTGGGGCGGTATCATTAGTTCCTACGAGCAGTTCTGCCTGGCCAGTAAGTCCTGCCTTGATTTTATACAAACTTCTCACTCCAAATTCGTAGATTTACCGTCCTGCTGCACTGAGTGGCGCTGCAAGGAACCGTCTTGAGCAGGTATCGACCTCTTTGTCGAGAGTAAGATCCTTTTCCTTACGCATTGCAACCATCGCCTGAACTCTTTTCGGCGAAAAAATTAGATGCAGCTAGACGACTGCGCGCGGGTGATCCACATTAGGCGACGGTGGCGTCGCTGTTGCGTTTTGAGAGGACTTGAGAGTGGTGGCATGCTTGTTGTTCGGATGCGACGGTGCACACGTCGCCCGAATCCAGAATACCAAAACCCGTAACTCCAGATGTGCTTGCCGAGCTCAAATTTCGATTGAACGAAGCGGTACTATGACGTCGACCGGCCTCGAATAAGTACAAGAGATGGAACGAAAACAGGCAATTATGTCAGCGCAATTCGACTATATCATCATTGGTGGAGGCTCGGCAGGCTGTGTCCTGGCGAACAGATTGTCGGAGCGCCCATCTAACAGAGTCCTCCTGCTTGAAGCAGGTGGAGAGGACAGCAACCCCTGGATTCACATACCGGCTGGTTTTCAAAAGTTGATTTTTCATCCAAAGTTGAATTGGAATTTCGAGACCGAACCTGAAAGCAACGTCAATGGTCGGCGAATTCCGATCCCGCGTGGAAAGGTGCTCGGAGGATCATCTTCCATCAATGGCATGCTCTATGTCCGCGGTAGTGCTATTGACTATAATGGCTGGGCGCAACTGGGCAACCGCGGTTGGGGATACGAAGATGTCATACCATACTTCAAGAAGGCTGAGACATTTGAGCGAGGTGGTGGCGCCCTGCGCGGTGACGCGGGACCGCTCAATGTGGCGGATATGCCCGAACGCCATGGAATGATCGATGCCTTTATTGAGGCTGGTGTCGAGTGTGGTTACGAAGCAAATCCCGACTACAATGGCGACAGGCAGGACGGATTCGGCTATTATCAGGTTACTCAAAAGGACGGCAAACGCCACAGTGCGTCAAAGGCATACCTTGAACCAGTCCGCAGCCGATCAAATTTGCAAGTTGAAACCTCCGCATACGCTCGACGGATCTTGCTCGAAGGAAAACGAGCGGTTGGAGTTTCGTACGGGGCAAAGGGGCAGCTGCTCGAAGCTCGAGCCGGGAGCGCAGTCATAGTCTGCGCCGGCGCAGTGCAGTCGCCCCAGATTCTGGAGTTGTCGGGAATCGGCGCGCCAAATGTGCTGAAGAGCTGCGGAATCCACGTAGCGCATGAGTTGAAAGGCGTCGGGGAGAACTACCGAGATCACTACGCGTCACGAATTTCTTGGCGAGTGAAGCAGCGAGTTACGCTAAACGAGCAGACAAGAGGGCTAAGTTTGATCAAGGAGGCCATAAGATACGCCTTTGTTCGACGTGGTGCGCTTACATGGACCGCCGGCATCGGTCACGGATTTATTAAGAGTAGACCAGAACTCGATACTCCGGATTGCCAATTCTTTTTTGCGCACGGTAGCTTTGACGCCAACACGCGGAAATTCCATCGCGAGCCCGGTATGACCATCGGTGTTTACCAGTGCCGACCGGAAAGTCGTGGGTCCATCCACATCAAATCGCCCGATCCAGCGTCACCACCAGCCATCGTTCCGAACTTCTTGAGCGATCCAATTGATCAGGCCACACTCATAGGCGGTATGCGCGTCGCCCGTCGAGTCGGCGAAGCTGAAGCGCTTGCCAAATACCGTGATTTCGAAACTAACCCGGGCAGTGGCTGCGAGAGTGATTCTGATCTGCTTCAGTATGCTCGAGATACCGGATCAACGACCTACCACGTAATGGGCACTTGCAAGATGGGACCGAGAATCGATCCAATGGCAGTGGTTGATGATCGACTGAGCGTCCACGGACTGGAGGGGCTGCGGGTAGTCGACGCCTCGGTTATGCCAACCATGCCGTCTGGGAACATCAATGCTCCTGTCACTATGGTTGCGGAAAAGGCGGCTGATATGGTCCTGGAGGATGCTCAGTGAGAGCCTTTTGAATGGGGCACATGGCACAGAAAGTTTGACCGCCAGAGCCGTATTGGAGTTTGGGGACAACTATTGCGCAAATGGGGCCTAGGTCTGTTGCCAAGCCTGGCAACGGAATTGGTTCTAGAGCGAAGGCAAAAGACTCAAAATATTCTGGTCAAAGATTGTGCGTGCCTTATCGAGGAGTGGGCTCACAGACTGACGAAAGGCGTTATACTCCACGTCTGCGAGTTCGTGTATCTCACCTTGCTCAATGAGGATTTGGTTCCTTGCTTCATTCTCCTCTTCGATCGCAAGCTGGCGCTGAAGCACTATCGCCTCCCTTACGGCTTCGACAAGTGTTGTTCTGATCTCATTCCTCAATCCTTCAAATGATGGGCGATGGACCATGATCGGTCGAGACAAATAAGAGTGGCCGCTCAGCGTGTGAAAGCGGTGATACTTGTGCGCACCGTATGTCACCGTATTTGCTAGTGGATTTTCCTGAGCTTCGATGGTCCCGGATGCTATGCATTGTAGGGCCTCGCTCAAGTCCATGGAGAGAGGAATGGCTCCAAGATGCTCAAATGTCCGCGACTGGATTTCACTGGGTAGTACGCGGATACGCATGCCCGACAAATCTTCTGGCATGTGAATTGGTCTTAAATTGTTGGATATGTGGCGGAAGCCATTTTCAAAGTAACCTAGAATGCGGCACGCCATATGATCTTCAAGTTTTGCGGCAAGCGTCTCGCCCAACTCTCCATCCATTAAATTGCGCGCAACTATGCGGTCCTGGAAAACAAAGGGGAGATCGAGAACACCCATCTCCGGAACGCGCTGAGTAAAATAGCTTGTCGATTGATAGCCAATGGTTAGCATCCCGGACTCGACGAGCCACAGAATATCTTCGGATCGGTAGTCCAAATCCAAAATATTGTAGATGTACTTGACATCAACTTCGTCGCCGTAGGTCTTTGACAAGCGCTCGCCGATGTACCTCAGTCCCTTACTAAAACAGGTCGAGGATGGGCCGTAACCGCCCAGCCTTATTTGATATGCAGGTGTTCTGCTCATCGTTACCAAATTCCACTTAGTTGATGTTTATTAGGCGAGCTCAATATCATCATCCCGGAGCTCAGGTTTGGGGGCGAAACCCGAAGCCCTAGCGTAATATCTGAGCGATGGCATGACCAGATGCACGTGGAGGTAAATTGCGATCAGGTCCGAGACTTCTGAAGTTGCCCTAACTTTCAGCGATATGGTGCTGCCGCTGCCTAACCTTCAGAGTTGCTCGCTGCGGAACCATGGGTACAAATAGAAGTGCGGATCGGGCCGGCGTGGGTGCTCTGGCGTTTCCCATCCCGTTCGGACTCCCGGGCCGTGATCCGCACCACTTGTCCATTCCACCGATTCAAATTCTGGACCAATATGACATGAAATTTACTGACAAGCGCGATGATGTGCGGGTTTTTTCAAGAATTGTGGAGCAGGTGGGTGACCCGCGATTGGTGGTCGAACTCATCCGGCAGAGGATCGCTGAGCTGAATAGCAATGGCGAAGAAGTACCTGAAGAGCTGTTGTGGATTCAAAACCACTACGTCGACGAGTGTATCTACTCTTCACAGTCCAATTGACAATTGGGATACTTCGCGGTTCCGTCCAGCCGACCCGCCAGCCGACCAGCCAGCC
This sequence comes from Hyphomicrobiaceae bacterium, assembly GCA_051009975.1. Lineage (GTDB taxonomy): Bacteria > Pseudomonadota > Alphaproteobacteria > Rhizobiales > Hyphomicrobiaceae > Tectiglobus. The sequence goes on along the minus strand of JBPCWA010000140.1, from coordinate 13,361 downwards.
GACCCGATTGCGCGTACACACTCTGAGCGCTTGCCGCTCACCGCGATTACCGTATTTGCTCGGCGGTGTCTCCACGCTTCGACGCTGTCGGCATCGTCAGATATCGGTTGATCGTCTGCCCATGTGTCGAAACGGGGTATCTACATCATTCTATCCTGAAACGGCACTACAAACCGTGGAGTAACACCACGCAGCGCGCGGCAAGCATTAGCCAGGGCGCGGCGCATTGCAATTTCGGACCAGCCGGTAACGGATGCGGAATTGTGTGGAGACGCAAGGACATTCGGAAGTCGCAAGAAGTCATAGTTTGTTCGAAATTCGCCGTGCCTCACAGGTTCAATCCACCAAGCGTCGATGCACGCCGTAAACTCAGGCGTCTCTTGTAGATGGAAAAATAGAGCTTTTTCGTCAAGAATTTCGCCGCGGGCGAGGTTGACTAGGACCGCATTGTTCTTCATCGCACTTAATTCGGAGTGACCCAACAGCCCAGCAGTAGCCGGCGTCAATGGTAGGCTGACGACTAGCGTATCAATTCGCCCTAAGAATTGAGCGAGTTGATCTGTCGTTCCGATCCAATCGACGCATTCGTTTGTTTGCCCACTGCGGTTGATCGCATGGATTTTCGATCCTGCAGCCCGCATAAGCCGCGCGGTCGCCTGGCCGATCCCTCCGAAACCAAGAATTCCGCAGGTCGAACCGGAAAACATGCGATTGAGGCGAAACTGATCGAATGTTCCTTCCTCGAGCTTCTTGTGTTCGACAATAAGCCGCTTATGGGCCGCCAGCGCCATCATCAGAGCGTGTTCGGCCATCGGCTCAGCATATCCGCCGCCGTTGCCGGCAATAAGCGTTGCTTCAGGGAATTTCTTCAAGGGGATGAAGTCTATTCCCGCTGACAGATATTGAACGAGACGCAATTTCTTGAACGATTGCTCCTCGCCAGAGCGCAATTCTTTTGCCGTATTGCGAGACAGAAGAACTGTGGCATTAGCCAAAATACTTCTGCGACTGTCCTCGGCTTGTTCATCGAGGTAAGCCACGTGTGCAACGCCTTCAGCCGCGGCGGAGATGATGGAACGGTCTCTTGAACTGGCACTAAACGTCACGACGAGCCATGGAAGCGACACGGATCCCTTTTCCTTCCCATTGCTGCCTCTTGAAGTTACAACATGCGAGCAGGGACGACAATTGAGAAGACCGAAGTAAGAGACGGGCTCGGCACCGGGGAATTTCGTTGTCCAAGGGGCATAGTTGTTGGCAACTTGCGGGAAGATTGATTCTTCGGCCGTAGAAAAATGATCATCGCAGGTACTATTCGCCAACATTCCTTTCGGTTCGAAGCTCGAAGAGTTTACAGCACTTCTTCGCAACTCAATCAGTTGCGGAAGTTATCGGCCATCCATCTGACGTCACCAACGCATTCTGTGATACATGTGGTGCCACCTATGGGCGATATTCAAAAGCAAGATCTGTTCTGACTTTGTATTGATCAACATGCCCGACAGATCGCGGCGTTGACTTGGCGGCCATACTTGGCAACAAGAGGCTCTCATCTACTAAGGGTTTGCATATGCATAGGTGGCGCGACGACCGCGCCAGGAATAGGCGATCAACTGTCATGGAATGGCTTCAAGACACAACCAACGGCGCAGTCGTCATCGCGCTAGTCGGTGCCGTCGTTGGCATCTTCTCAAGCGGCTTCGTGCAATGGCGCTTGGTCAAAGGAGCGCGCCGCCATAACGAGGACATGGCCGCCGCCAATCACATCCGAACTATGGAAAGAGTAACTGCGGAGTGGCAGCACAAAAAGGAACAGAACGAAGATGTAGAACGCCGCCGCCTCACCGACATACGGAGAGCCAAACTGGAAGATTTATATGAGGCCCTGGACCTAGAGTACAAGAGAGTCTGGGATATCATTGATCGTTACAGACCGGGAAGTGACCGTGTTCCGGCATCTGAGATTGATCAGGAGAGAATCTCAAAACTGGCGATGCTCGAACAGTACTTTGCAAATCAGAAAATTCACGACGAGCTCGACAAATGGGACGGTTTCCGAGCCAAGGCGAAAGACATCGCCAAGAGCGAAAGACCGGATAGTGACAAAGAAGTTGAACTGTCGGACTTACTCGTGAAGCTAACTGGTGTTCGGGACAGGATCGGCAAAGAGCTAAGGATACTACACCAAGAGACATTCAACCGACCTAAAACCAATGCCGACGCTCAATCCATTCAAAACTGAGTTGTTTCTTGGCGCGTCGTTTCGCTGTGTAGTTTGACACGCAGGAGCGGGCTCCAACTGTATTGTTGGACCATCTAGCAACAACCACGGTGAGGTGACCGAGGACGAACCTGTCTCGCCTGAGATCCGAGATGATTGGAATTTGCAGTCGGTTTTTGGGCTTGTCTACACGGTATCGACGCCGAGCACTTTGTGATGCCGATAGCGACCAGGCAGATGGCGGTGATGCACAGCTAATTGGAAGCGCGGTGGCCGAAGCAATTTGACTTTGAAGTCCTAGGATCAGACGTGTTTAGTGAAATTGCGATCTTTGCGGTGAGATGGCCTCTCGGGCTCCCACTTTGGATTGACCTTCGATGGCGGTAATTGTCGACAGCGGTAAAGTTTGATGAGTTGACGAAATGGAGTTTGGCGCTTCACAACTGTGACCATAGCGCATGCACTCTTGATCATGACGCATAACAGCGGTTTTCTCCATTATGGCCGAAGGTACGATTTCATTCGCTAGGAGAAAGAGATGACTGTCAAAACCGTCTATGAGTTCATCCCAAAACTTGGTCAATTGCGAGATGAGGTGCTGTTTGGTGACGTATGGGAACAAAGTGACATTTCCAAGCGGGACCGAAGCCTGATCACTATCACATTGCTTGCGTCACATTACCGGACGGCCGAATTGAAAGGGCACATACAACGCGCGCTCGACAACGGAGTGACCAAGGCTGAAATTAAAGCAATGATCACGCACATTGCCTTCTATTCGGGTTGGCCAACGGCGGTAAATGCCGGACGAGTCGCAATGGAAGTTTTCGGCGACGACGATTGATGGGCGGGCGACGACGTGCGGAACATTCGTCCATATTGATTTTGACATTTTGATCCTGTCACAAGCCAGGCATCTTGAAACTTGCTGGACGAATCTGATGGCTCAATGCCCGGTTGTCTGATGCCCAATTCGAACCGGAGTACTAACATGAAAGTCGGATTTGTGGGATTGGGTACAATGGGTGCCTCGATAGCAATGAATGCCATTCGGGGACACCACGATCTGACTGTGCATGACCGCAGACGAGAAGCGGCGGCACCGCATCTGGAGGCCGAAGCCACATGGGCCGACACGCCGGCCGCTGTAGCACAGGGCGCCGATGTCATCTTTTTGTCGCTGCCGGGGCCGCCACGTCGGTACGACGGGCTCTGGCGCCATTGCCAAATTGGTCCACAACCTGAGCGGCTATATCCTGCAAATTGCACTCGCCGAGGCGTTTACGATGGGCGTGAAGGCTGGCCTCGAAGCCTACGCTCTCTGGGAAGCGGTGCGTCACGGCGCCGTAGGTCGTCACCGCGTCTTTGACACGATGGCACGCCAATTTCTACCTGGGAAGTTTGACCCGCCAGACTTCGCGCCGAGACTTGCTCGAAAGGATGTCGCTCTGGCGTGTGAATTGGGGCGCCAATTCGACGTGCCCATGCGTCTTCCGCACGCGACCTTGCAAGAGTTAAAAGAAGCGGTCAATCGCGGTTGGGGCGATCGCGACTCGCGGAGTGCAATGTGCCTGCAAGAGGAGCGCGCAGGAGGCGTCGAAGTGCGCGTGTCGAAGAGCAGAATTGACCAGATCTTGGGCAGCGACTGATAGGTCATCACACATTTTCTTCGTTAAACCTCTAATCCCATTGGATCGCGGGTAAGTATTTTTCGACTTTGCATGGCCATGCCGGGAAATGTCGGTCGCTGCTCGGTGAGCATGCAGCTTGACGGCTCCTAGGTCATCGTCCCCTGTTCCGATGCGAAAGACACCAATCTTGGCGCTCACCGAACTGTTGAATGTCGGTGGGGGCATCTGACGCGTCAGTCGTCGCTGGACAATATTTCGGCGACCTTGACATGTCGGTTTTCAGCGACAGATTTGATACCTGCCTTCACAACAGCAAGAGACTCGGTCGCGCTCTCGCCGCCGACCTCCGGAGTGCCACTACCACGCGCAGCGCTCGCCCACTCGATGAGCTGCTCCGCCAGTGTATCGACTTTGTCGACGCTAATCGGCGCTTGCTCCGATTCTCCCTGTTTAAGCGCGCGCAGGCCGTCGAATAGATTGTAGTAGGCGCTCATCTTCTTGCCGTAAATGTTCACGACGTAGTATTCAGATGCCGACGCGTAGCTTGTGTTCAATGTCGAGATCGCGCCGTTGGTATGGGTCATGAGCAGTGAACCAATGTCAGGGTTGTCGCCAGGTAGGACCAATTGTGATGCCATCCCGGACACCGACTCTACAGGACCAAGCAGCATCATTAAGACATCAACATAGTGCAAGCCAATTTGTAGCATCACGCCACCTGGCATGCCCTCCGCCGTGTAGCGCCAGTGCCCAAGATCAAACTTGCCCTCGCGATCGCGGCTAATATTGGCCTCAGCCTGAACCATCACTCCAAAATCGCCGGAATCAATTCTCTGCTTGATCCATCGAAAGTGTCCTTCACGCCGCCTTTGATATCCAACCCCTAGGGTCACGCCTGCGTCCTTGCAAATCTGGGTGATCTGTTTGGCTTCGCCGATCGTGTTGGCGATGGGCTTATCCAAGAAAACATGCTTCTGGGCCCGAGCCGCCGCTATTGTGGATTCTAGGTGCACATGGTTGGGCGTGGTATTGATGATACCGTCAATGTCAGCATCGGCCAGGATGTCGTCGAGATGGTTTGCGGTGGCGCATCCATATTTTTCGGCGAAGGCCTGTCTCTTGTCGGCGGAACGGGTGTAGCACGAAACCACTTCGACACGTCCTTCCGTACGTCCCGCCGCATCGGCCAGCACGTCTGACCACCAGCCGATGCCAATGGAGGCAACTTTGAACGGTTGAGCACTCATGATCCAGACTCCTTTGGCTGGGGTTCGCTAGGCCCTGCGTTGGCTCGCAGCGACCAGTAGATGGACAACGCCGCGAAAAACAAAAACGTGACGCTGATTGGCGACGAGAAGAAGATGGTGATGTCGCCTTTCGACGATGTGAGAGCTACTCGCAAGTTTTCTTCCAGTTGCCGGCCGAGGACCAAGGCGAGCAGCAACGGTACCACGGGCATGTCGAGCCAGCGCATGGCGAGACCGAGGAAGCCAAAAAACAGCATCACGTAGACGTCAAAGAAGTTGTTGCGCAGTGCATAGCTCCCGACCACGCAAAGCACGGCTACTGTAGGCATTAAGAGAGCTCGGGGCGTCGCCAGCAATGTAACCAAAACCCTTAGGCCCAGAATGGCGATGATGAAATTGAATATATTGGCCCAAAAGAAAGACCAAATCAGGCCATATGCAAAATCACCGCGCTCCATGAATAGTAACGGACCCGGAGCCAGGCCGTGAATTGTCAGGGCTCCGATGAGGATTGCTGTGACAGGATCACCAGGAATGCCGAGCGTCATCATCGGGATCAAGGCGCCGCCGGTGACTGCATTGTTGGCCGATTCCGGAGCCGCGACGCCTTCGGCACAACCTTGACCAAACTGTTCCGGCGTCTTCGATAGTTTGCGGCTGTAGTCGTAGCTGATGAACGCAGCGATCGGGCCGCCGGCACCCGGGAGGATTCCCAATAGCGCGCCGGCGAACGAACCGATGCAGACAGGCATGCGGATGGCAACTAGATCTTTCAGATTCGGCAATACCGAGGTCAGTTTCGTTTGGACCTTCCGCCTGGTGTCGGATTGGAGCAGGTTATCAACCAACTGAGGTATTGCAAACAAACCGATCATGGCGGTGAGGAAGTGCACTCCGCCCATTAAGTCGGCCTGCCCCAAGGTGAACCGGGCGGTCCCCATCACTGGGTCCTGGCCGACGGTGACCAACGTCAAGCCAAGGGCCGCAGAGAGCAGACCCTTAATCAGAGATCTTGCGGCGAAGCTGCATATGATCGTGAGGCCAAATAACATGAGGCTAAACATGTCCTCAGTACGGAATTCCAGTGCGACGTCGGCGAGTAGCGGTGCAACTAAAAGAAGACATAAAAAACTAAATAAACCGCCGGCGAAACTAGCGGTGATGGCGATGCCGAGAGCCCTGCCGGCCTCTCCCTTCGACGCCATGGCAAAACCGTCCATTGCAGTTGCAGAGGCTGAAGGTGTCCCTGGGATGTTCAGAAGAACCGCGGAGAAGCTGCCGCCTGTCATGCCACCTACGTAGAGGCCGAGCAAAAGAGCGATGGATATGTCGGCTGGTAGGACAAAGGTTACGGGCAGGACGACAATGATCCCGGTTGAGATGGTCATCCCCGGAATCATGCCAACAATGAGCCCGACGAAGACGCCGATGCAGGTGGCAATCAGCGGAAGGAAAGCGCTGGCCTGACTGAGACCGGTGAGCGCATCAGGGCTCATGCAATGATTCCTGCTAATAAACCACGCGGTAGAAACACGCCGAAGCCATGTCGGAAAAGGATGTAAAGGACAACGGTTGCCGCGAGTGCCCCGCCGCAGACGTATGCCGGCCGTCGTTCCCCGAACAGAAGCATCATCGCAGCGAAAAACGGCAAAGTCGCCAGAACGAATCCAGTACGAGGCATGGCGATCACATAAGCCACAAATGTGCAAAGAGCCAAAATGACTTTTCGGCGTTCTCCGGTATCGGCCGGCACCGCTACCTCAATTGGGCATCGCAAACTGCGGACCAGAAGCGATATGGATAGAACCAGAATAATGATAGTGTTGACCCAAGGAAAGAAGGATGGGTCTGGAGTGTTTGGCAATGTGCGGGCGGGTAATTGTGCTGTCATCGCGCCATATGCAATTGCAAAGGTGATCAGCATCAGCGCGCCGATGATGTTTTTTCGTCGCATATTTTGCTCGGGGCGTCCAAGAAAGAAGCGTCCAAGAAAGACCGGCCAAGAAACAGCAAACAAGGTAAAGAGCAGCCCGCCAAGGAGCAGCGGGCTGGCTACTCCCCTCGTGACTTACTTGGTCGTATTCGATCTATAGAGCCCGGCATTCTTAAAAATGCCCTTTACTTTGGCGTCTTCGGAGGCCAGGTAATCTGAAAATTCCCTATGGCCCATTGGGGCTACGGTAAATCCCTTTTGCTTGGCCAATTTCATGAAAGCATCTGACTGCGCGGCCTTGGTCATAGCATCTGCCAGTTTCTGTTTCACTGCGTCAGGCGTGCCCTTGGACACTGATAAGCCGCGGAACAGGTCGAGCACCACCTCATATCCCACCTCCTTTGCGGTGGGGACATTCGGGAACAGTGCACTACGACTATCGGACGGCATCAAGAGGATTTTTAGTTTTCCGGCCTTGGTCAAACGCACTGCTCCTGTGAGCGGCGCGATCATTGCATCGGCTTCGCCGTTGAGGACAGACTTGTTTCGACCCTTGATGCCTTTCGGAAGGTGAATTACATCGCAACCTGCAGCGTCCATCAACATAATTGCAGCGGCATGAGTTGAGCTGCCCGTGCCTGAATTCGCAACTTTCAAGCTTCCCGGCTTTGCCCTGCAGTCTTTCACAAACTCGGCAAACGAGTTCCATTTAGCGTTGGCATTTACCACAAATGGCTGTGGTTGGTATTCGACACGGCCGATGTGATCCATAGCGTCGTAGTCGAACTTGGTGTTTCCGAGGTTCGTCGTGGTGAGCACGGACGTGGAGTTCCAACCAATGACATGCCCATCGGGTTTCGAATTTGTGATGTAGGTGTAAGTGATCGCTCCGCCGCCACCGGGTTTGTTTACAGGGGCCAAAGGCACGCCCAAAACCTTCGACATTTCCTTGGCCAGGAGGCGGCCTTCGATATCCGCGCCCCCGCCCGCGCCGAACGGTATGGTAAATTCGATCGGACCGTCGGGATATGCCGATGCAGGCGTTGCGCCAACTGCCAGGCCAGCAACCAAAACGCCGGCCATGACTGTTTTGATATGCTTCATAGTATTTCTCCTCCCACCGTTGCTGGGCTTTTTTCAGTTTGTATCCGTAGTATCGTTTGTGGAGTGCGTCGCAGCTAGAGTTCAGCACCGACCGCGTGGACCGCGGCTTTGGCAATTTCCTCATCTTGCTGCCAGTCCCCCCCGCTGACGCCGATGCCACCAAGACATTGGCCATCCTTCATTATTGGAAAGCCACCTTCCATTGCGGTCCAGCGGTCCGGACCTGCAGCCAGAGACAAACCTATTGCGTGCAGAGTATCCAGATCTTGACCTTGTGCGCCCCGGGTGGTCGTTGGGCGTTTATTGGACGAAGCTGTGATCGCCTTGGTCGTCGAGGAATGGACAGTGTGAAATCGACCACCGTCCATGCGCTCCAGCACCAGCATATGACCACCGGCATCGACAATCGCAACTGTAACGGCGATTCCGTATTCTTCCGCCTTAGAGATGGCCGCTGCCATCATTGTCCTGGCGCCTTCTGAAGTGAGACGCAGGCTCGTCGCAAACGACATGTACGAGGACCTCCCATTTTCTTTTAATTCTTGCCGTTGCTGATAGGTACTGAATTCCCCTCGCCGCGTCCACTGATTTGCCAACAGTCCCGTTGGGACCCGCCAATCATTGCAGTGGTAGCGGGTAAGTCGTGTTCGATACGCTAACATCTCGACCAACAAGTGGGCGAGTGGTTTGAGGCAAGTACGTCCAATCCTTGTTCGCCGTGATTGGTCGACGAACTGGCCTGTTAGGCAAATTGCATTTGAGCATCATATGTCTTGGCCAAGGATCCGCTCGGATAGAGTTTGAGGGCTCAATTCGGCAATGTTTCCATATCCCGCGAGACCCAGATTGAGGTCGATGTCGGCAGCTAAGTTTTGGATGAGTTCTCTGACACCGGTTTCACCGCCAACAGCGAGAGCGTAGACATAAGGGCGTCCGATTAGTACGGCCTTAGCACCAAGAGCCAATGCTTTGATAATGTCGGCGCCGGTCCTAACTCCGCTGTCAAATAACACCGGGACTCGGTCCTCGACGGCACGTACCACGGATGGCAATACCTCAAGCGCGCCGACTGCGCCATCAACTTGTCGGCCGCCGTGATTGGAAACAATTATCGCATCGGCCCCACGATCGAGGGCTTCGATGGCGTCGCTAGGATGCAGGATGCCTTTGAGCAGAATGGGTAGTTTCGTCTTGGACCTCAGAAAGCTTAGGTCAGACCAAGTTAGGCCCGGACGTGAGTAGAGGCTCGTAAAGCAACGGATAGCTCGTGTCACTGAACCGAGGTCAGAAATTGCTGACTGCCACCCGGCCGGCCAGTTCTTTATCAGCTCCAGAATTGTTAGCCATCCGGCGAGTGGTGGGACACCCGATCGCTTCTCGTGGGGCGACCGATCGACCAGGCGCATAAATACCGGATCGGTGACGTAGTTTGCGATTCCTCGTCCCCGTGCAAAAGGCAAGTATCCCAGATCGAGATCCCGTGGGCGCCAGCCGAGTTCGGTCGTGTCAACAGTTACGACGATTGCTTCGTAATCAGCGCTTTCCGCACGCTCCACGAAGCTCGCCATCAGGTCGTTGCTCGATGGCCAGTAGAGCTGAAACCACCGAGGTCCTTCACCCGCACTTCTCGCAATTTCCTCAAGCGGAACCGACGACTGTGATGAAGCGACAAAGCAGACACCCTCTGCCGCCGCCGCGCTGGCAGCGGCAACATCCGCCGATTGATGCACCAGGTCAAGGACGCCGATCGGTGCCAAGAAGAAAGGTAGCGGGAACAAGCGGTCGAACAACCTGACTTGGAGATCGCGATGTTCGCTACCGCGCAGCATGCGCGGCACAATCCGATGCCGATCAAAAGCAGCACGATTTTCGTGCATCGTTCCTTCAGCGCCTGCGCCTCCAGCTACGTAGGCCCACGCTTTGCGGTTCATGCTCGAATATCCCATCTTCTCCAATCGTCTGGGCTCGACGGGGATTCTGGTTCTACGGCCGATCAGGCCATTTCGATAAATTTGTGATTGGCGTGCATTGCCGTACTTCATGAGCGCCGCTTGTTTTTGTCTGTTTCACCGACTCAGATTGAACCAGATTATATGCAGAGACCGTCGTGGGGAATCAGAACCTGCGAAAATTAGAGCTGCACTAGCTTGTCGCACAATCTTCCTAAGTCGTCTTTCTTCGTCAGTAATTTGGCTCTGAAGGCTGCGGGTCGTGGAGTGGATTTTGGTTGCCAGTTCCAATCGGTCGCGTAGTGACGGATCACCATTCTTTGTTTGTCAAACGAGGTTCAATTGGCTTCAAAATGGGAATTCATTGAGCGGACCCCGCTAGTCAACCCGAACGAGAAGTTTGCCGGTATTTCTTCCCTCATAGAGCATTCGTATGGCACCTTTCGCGGCAATCGCGCCGTCAAGAATATGTTCGTTGTGCGCCAGTTTGTTCTGGCGCACCCAGATGGCCAGTTTGTCAATCGCCTCGCCGAACCTGTCTTTGTAGTCCAGCACCAAGAAGCCCCGCATGCGGGCCCTGGCCACCAATAGCTGTCGATGCACGCGTGGTCCGATTGGGACTGGCTCCCAGTCCGTGATCGCGGCGGTGCCACAAACGGTGATCCTCGCCCCGACAGCCAACTGAGTCATAACGGCGTCACTTATTGGACCGCAGGTGTTGTCAAAATAGCAGTCGATACCGGAGGGGCACGCGTCTCTTAGAGCCTCTGCGACGTCTTGCTCGCGATAGTTGATCGTAGCGTCATAGCTGAAGGTTTCGCGGCAAAGTGCGGCTTTGTCAGTGGTGCTGGTTATCCCGACAGTGCGACATCCCATTATTTTCGCAATCTGACCAACAGCGGAGCCGACGGCCCCAGCTGCCGTAGACACTACGACGGTTTCGCCTTTCTTTGGCGCACATCCGTCAAGCAATCCGAAATACGCCGTCACACCGTTTAGGCCAAGAACACCTAAAGCCAAAGATGGAGGTAAATCTGTCTCCTTAACTTTACGATCAACATTCCGGCCATCAGAGATCGCGTATCGCTGCCAGCCGAACATGCCTGACAGAATGTCGCCTTCCGCGAACTCCGCATTCCGGGTGGAAACGACGGTTCCGACGGAGAACGAACGCATGACTGCGCCTATCTCCACGGGTGGCAGGTAGTTGGGGGCATCATTGACCCAACCGCGCATCGCCGGATCAACTGACCAGAACTGGTTCTTGATTAGGATCTCTCCATCCTTGATTTCGGGTACGTGCGTCTCGTCGACCGAGAAGTGGCTGGCATCTGGAACACCCTTAGGTCGTTCGGCTAATACAACACGGCGGTTGGTCAGATTTGCGCTCATGGATTTTTCACTCGGTTATCGTACTGTCGGCCTCGTCTCAATATCAAAAAATAGTCGTGACTCTAATTGTTCATGATGCGCTGATAACTGCGAGATATAGCATCTGAAACATGACACGTACCGAGCATTGGTCGTACGGGGTAAGCGTAGGTATCGAAATCGCGACGGTAAACAGTTTGCATCACTTTAATCATTTCTTCGTCGTACAACGCATGGCCTTTGCCTCTCGGACGCAATCGGTGCTGTATAACATTTCGTCGTGGCAGATCGGCTACAATGCCGAGACGGTCCTTTATGATTGCAACTGCCTTATCCAATTCTTCAAATCTACCGACAAAGTTAACTACAGGTTTATCGTCGATATGCGTGTAGTGAAGTTGACTTGTTGCGTGGGAACCCATACGCGCCCTCGGATCCGACAGCCGCTCCGGTAGAGAAAGAATGTAGTTTCTAAAGCTGCCAAATTCCTTTAGATGCCGGTCGATCTGGTAGAAGTATGTGCTGACCAGACGATCATACGGATTTCGAACAATCGTGAATTTGAAGTACTCGTGAAAGGTCTTTGGTCCAATAATGTCCAATGCCGTCCTGCAAGTTGCATGTTGAAGATAAATTCCGAGCTGCGAATCCAGTCCGAACATTAGGTGTCTGTCACCTACGCATGGATCTCTCGGGCCTGGCAACAACATCCACTCGATAGAGTCGCCTGCGGTCTTACCAACATGGAAGAATATTGCTCTCAATTCGTGGAAAACCATTATTGCATGCCTCCGACTACAACGGCCGACTATCGCCGGCGACGGCGATAGTGGCCAATGTTGGTCGCCTAGGAGCGGGAGCGAAGCGTGTTGATTTACTGCTGATGCCCCGTTGACTACCTCCAAGCTCATAAAAGTGTCTGCTGTCGCTGATCGGCATTTTCTCTACATTGACCAGAGCCTAGAGTCGATGCGAATTGGCTACTGTTGACAAGTTCGAACAATTTGATGCGCCTTCGCCTTATCGGTCGCTTAGTTGGAGATCAAAATGCCGACAGCCTACGAAACTGCTAGTCAGCGGCTGAATGCCGGCGGCGTGCTGCTCCTTGACGGAGGTGTTTCGACTGAACTTCAGCGCCGCGGTGTTCCAATGGCCGATGATCTGTGGTCCGGGCGAGCGGCTCTCGACTATTTCGAGGCCGTCGTCGATATGCATTGTGCCTATATCGATGCGGGGGCCGACGTGATTACGGCGAATACTTACGCCTCCTCGCGCCTGATGCTGGAGCCCTTAGGCATCTCCCACTCCGTGAGCGAACTGAACCGTCGAAGTGTTGAGGCGGCTTTGATGGCTCGCGATAGATCCGGCGCGCGCAATGTACTCGTTGCCGGATCACTGTCGCATGCTACGCCTCGGCAGATTCGCGGGGCGTCGGAGGTCGTCTCCGACGAACCCGGCAACAAAGAACTCTTCATTGCATTTCAGGAAATGGCGTCAATACTGTCTCGCAACGACGTCGATGTTCTGCTTCTCGAAATGATGTCCAAACCTAATCGAATGACACAGATGTTTGACGCACTCTCTCAATCGACATTGCCAGTGTGGTGTGGTCTTTCTGCCAAGCGCAATGTCGCAGGAGACCTGATCGCAGCCCACGACACTGATGTCGCTTTCCACGACAACGTTGTTCTTGCGGCAAAACAGAATTTCGATGCCTGGGGAATCATGCACACATCAGCCGAACTGATCGGCGAGGCTCTCGTCAGTCTCCGTTGTTATGGTCGGCGGCCGCTGATGGTCTATCCAGATTCTGGCTATATGGCGATGCCAAACTGGCAGTTCGTCGATGACATGACACCGGAGACCTTTGCCCAGTTTGCCGAACAGTGGGAGGCGTCGGGCGCG
>JBPCWA010000139.1:0-3202 GCA_051009975.1 Hyphomicrobiaceae bacterium | reverse complement strand
CTTAGTAAAGCGTTCGCAAATTTGGCGTTTTTGAAAATAAATTATAAATGTTCTTCGCTTAAAAATACTCATCACAACAGCAAGGCATCCCCTTGTAGTAATCGTGCTCAAAGGATTTCTCCAATGCAGCGCAAGTCAAGCATCGCGTTTTTGGCTCTGACTTTGGCCCTTCTCCCTACTCCCGCATTCTCTTATTTGGATCCGGCTGTCGGCAGCATGATTTTTCAGGGCATCATCGGTGCCATCGCAATTGCCGGCACAGCTTGGTACACGCTGCGCCTGAAGGTCAGCGAATACATGAAGAACACCAAAGAGGCGTTCAAAGCTGAACGCGGTAAGTAACTCAGTAACAAAGAACGCCAATCATGATTTTCGAGAAAGTGGGCGGGTCGTTTCGCGATCCAGCTGGGCACGTGTTCGACAACGGCACGACTATTTTGCGCACGGTTACGGCCACCAAGCTTGATGACTTCCTCAAGCTACAGGCGCAAGGCGTTTATGAACGTCTGACGAAACGCGGCCAACTGGTCACGAGTGAAGACGTCACCGATCATCACTCTGAAATGGTCGTCGCCGACGTGCAGCGCATCCTTCGCCATGAGCGCTTGAAATACATTTCATATCCTTATGAGTGGAGCTTCAATCAGCTCAAGGATGCGGCTCTTCTGACGCTCGACCTTCAGATTGATCTGCTGGAAAACGAAGACACTACGCTGTCTGACAACACTGCATACAATGTACAATTCAACGGATACCAGCCGGTTTTTATTGATGTCCTTTCGCTGCAGAAGTACGTCGAAGGCACACCTTGGATTGGCTACGGTCAGTTTTGTCAGCAGTTCCTCAACCCACTACTCTTGACGGCCAAACTCGGCGTTGACTTTCGTCATTGGTACCGGGGCAACGTCGAAGGCATTTCGACAGTCGATCTGTGCAAGATGCTCAAACGCCACCACTTCCTGTCACCAGGCATCCTTACCCACGTCTATATGCATGCCAAATCTCTCGAGGCGTCATTCGCGCCAAGCGGCGACGATGGCAAAGCCAAACAGGCGCCGACACTTTCGAAGCAGAAGCATCTCGCCCTGTTCAAGTATATGCGTGCGTTTATCGAGACGTTGTCAGTTAAATCACAAGTTACGACGTGGGGTGATTACGAAACCTCAAACACCTACGATACCAGCGAAGCTGGTCTCAAGCGTCAATTCGTTTCCGAGTTCGTTGGCGAAGTTAAACCGGATCTGCTGATTGATCTCGGATGCAACGCGGGTGAGTATTCGGTCCTGTCATTGGACGCTGGCGCCAAGCACGTTATCGGCTTTGACTTCGACAGTAACGCTGTTGACGTTGCCTACGAACGGGCAAAGACTGGCAAGTTGAACTTCCTGCCGCTGCAGTTGGATGCCTTCAACCCAAGTCCAAGCCAGGGTTGGCGCCAGAACGAGCGTTCTGGCTTCGCCAGTCGAGCAAAATCTGACGCCATGATCGCTTTGGCATTTGAGCACCATCTTGCGATCGGCAAGAACGCACCGATCGATCAGATGATTGATTGGTTGGTTGGGATCGCGCCTGCCGGCGTGATCGAGTTTGTACCAAAGAACGACCCGACGGTGCAGGTCATGTTGATTGGGCGCGAAGATATATTCGCCGATTATGATGAGGCAACGTTCTCATCAATTCTGTCGAATAAGGCGCGCATCGTAAAACAAAAGAGAGTAACCGATCATGGCCGCGTTCTTTTCCAATATCAACGCTAAGATCAAGGAATGCGGCACAAGCTATTTTTTGTTCATTCCCATGGCGGGATTGATCGTGTACACTTTTGTGTTCAACATCTCGATGTCGTCACCGCTTCTGCTTGCTAGCAAGGCAGAAAAGGCGTTTGCGGTATTTACGTTGCTGTTCTTGGCATTTGCCGCCGCCGCCTTTCTGACCCTGGCACTAAGCACCGGCCTGTTCCTGAAATCCGAGGCGGCTGCAAAGACAATTAAGAAGATCAGCCTGCTTGTTTTTTCAGGCCTGTCGACGCTGTTGGCTCTCGCCGTCATCGAGAATTTCACTTACACGATGTTCCGCGTCGGAATCAAGAATACCGATGGTACATTTGCCAAGCTCGGTTATCTGGCATTGACCGGCGCCTTGTTCTGGTTCTTTTGCAAGATCGGCGAGGCTTACCGCAACAAGATCCGAGACAGCAAGTTACCAATCTTGAATGCGTTTGTCGGTGTCGCCGGCATCTTCGCCTTGTTTAATCTGTCAAACAATATGGCGGCGTGGGCTGACGACACGACCCTATTTCCGCAGCGCTATAACGTAGTCATTGTCTCGTCAGATGGTATCGATGCGTCCCGCATGTCGCTGTACGGTTATAAGCGCAAGACCACACCGTTTATCGATTCAGTCGCCGATGAGTTTCTGACGGCTCGCAACGCCTTCCCAAACAATGGTCACACGACAGGAGCGATTACGTCGCTGCTGACAGGTATGTTGCCAACTCGCACGAAGGTGGTTTTTCCGCCCGATAGTCTCAGTGGCAAGAACGCGCTTCGGTCATTGCCGCGGCTGCTGCGCAGGCAAGGCTACTACGCCAACAACATTGCGGTGCCGCACTACGCCGATGCATCCGAGCAAAACATTTTGGAAGCATTCGACAAGAACAACAATCGCAACATGCTGAGTTCGTCGTTTCCGATCACGTTCAACTACAAGGCGACCAACTGGTTCTTTGACCGCATGTTGAGCAATTCAATCGGCATCGTGCAGGACGTCTTCTGGCTGCGCGAAATGCCGAACCCCTTTGCTCAGGTCGATGGTGCTAAGCGCGGCTTCAAATACGGCTTCAATGACGCCAAGCGGCTCAAGAGCTTGCTGATGGATATTGACCGGGCGGAAAAACCGTTCTTCATCAACTGTCACCTCCTCGGAACTCATGGTCCGTTCTTTGATCCGGAGATTGTAAAATTCTCGAAGGATACGACAAACAAAGATGCACCTTGGGTCAGCGAACTCTACGACGACGCCATCTTGACGTTTGATACATACGTGAAACGCATATACTTAGGCCTGAAAAGGAAGGGTATTCTCGACAAGACGATCCTGGTCGTTATGTCCGATCATGGCATTTCACATGACCCGCGCAAGAAGGTACCCTTGCTGATCCGCTTTCCGGGTGGGAAGCACGCAGGGTCGATAGATCAGAACG